>JAKAEC010000022.1 GCA_021818425.1 Pseudomonadota bacterium | reverse complement strand
ATATACGGTAGCCGACTCCCGAGGGCTGTACCTCTTGATCACCCCTGGAGGAAGCAAACTTTGGCGGGTCAAATACCGCGTGAACGACACAGATTGGATCGTCTTTCCCTGGCCGGTCTGAACCTCAATTTGCCGGATCAATACAACGATCTACTCAGCGCTCATCCGTTTCTTCGGCATACCAATGCCCCCCTTTCTGAGCCAGTTTGTCTCGGTTCAACTGGTTCAAAAATACCCAGGCCAGTCAATTCCCGCTACCTCCAGTTTCTTATCCGGCTACATCCGGCCCGCGTGCGGGCTGACGCGACGCGAATCGTAGGAAAGACCGACACTACGCGGCGTCTCAAAAGTCGATTAACTTCGACTTATCATATCTAAGACAGCTTATTTTAATTTTATAACTCTTTGCTAACTAAAAGTCGGATTTAATCATGATGCGCCTATGGGCAGGCCAAGCCTTGGTGCCTTGTTTTTGTATTTCAACCAAGACGCCAGAAAATACTGAGGGCCAAAATGACAGCGAACGCCATTTCTGCGGACAAACCGCACCTGACATACCCGGAATACCTGACAGAGCCGCATCGAGTGGAGACGGGCAGCTATTTGGCGCAACCCACCATTCTGCGGGATCCGGAGCGTCCGCGCCAGCACAAGTGCCGCATCACCGACTGTTCTTTTTCCTGGTACAAGGCAGTGATTCTGTCGCCATTTCCCGATGCCGCCGAGCGTTTCGAACTCGGGCAAGAGTTGCAGATCGAACACGTCGACGGCTGGCAACGCACCGTCCAGGTCCGTGCAGCCAGTGGCAATGTGCTCGAACTGCAAATCCTCAACCCCGTCTCGCGGGTGATCCTGCCAAACCGCGCAACAGGGGTACCTCACTGCCATGAATGCGACGTATTGGGTACACATGGGGAACTCTTCCGAGTTGCATTCAAAAACCAACCGGAGCTGTTCGGTACGTTCAAACTCGAATTGCCAACCGGTGAAATGCTGAAAGTTCGAGTTCGCTGGGCTCGGGATGGGGAAATCTGTCTGCAGCCCGTTGCGCCTTACCGCCGTCTGTAAGCGCCTTATTCCCAGGGTCGCTCGGGCCATTCATGCTTCGGGTAGCGCCCGCGCATGTCACGCCTCGCATCAGCCCAACCGCCGCGCCAGAAGCCCGCAAGGTCGGATGTAATGGCGATAGGTCGCTGCGCCGGGGATAGCAGCGCCAGTTGCAGCGGAATTTTGCCTCCGGCCAAGATTGGCGTTGCATCCGTTCCGTAGAACACATGCGCGCGAGCACTGGCCACCGGCACCGGGCCTGAATAATCGATCTTCACACGCCCTCCTTTCAAGTGCAGCTCGGCAGGCAGTTCCTTATCCAGCCGCACCGCCTGTTCATGGGATAGCAGGGCGCGGAGAAGCTGGTAGAGATCGAGCGCCTTTGCCTCACGTAGATTGGTCATCCCGGCCAGATATGGCGCCAGCCAGTTCTGGATGTTCGCTGCCAAAGCAGGGCGGGAGAGGTCGGGGTAGGCGTCGTCGACACCACGCATTACCGCCACCCGGGCACAAAAATTTTCCGCTGCATCGCTCCAGTCCAGTTGGTCCAACCGGGTGGAAAGCGCATTCGCCAGCGCGGCCTGAATTTCCTCGGGCGCCGGGAGGGCAGAACGGTCCGCCAGCACTAGGTTGCCCAGCCGCACGCGCTCGCGTACTGAAACAGCACCACTCACGGGGTCAAACCCAGTCTCACGGGTGGTCTTGCAACGGGCTTTCAAGAAATCCGGTAACGCATCCGCCTCCAACACAGCACCGAGGCGGATTTTGGAGCCGCGCCCATCCAGCGACGCCACAGCGATGAGTCTGCTGCGCGCCAGCGGGTCCGAAACTGACAGATTGCCAGAGCCGCCGCCAGCCAGCCGATAAGAACCAGCTTCCCCCCTCGCTTGGCCGATGCGGTCCGGAAACCCAACCGCCACAATGGGGCCCGGTGCGCCAAGACCAGAAACATCCCCGACACCCAATCGGTTGCGGTATAGTTTCGCGGCATGGCGGACACGGGAGAGAATGGCCTTATCCCCCTCCCCACGCCCAGCCAACACTTCCAACCGCAGCACCAAATCCGCCGAGGTGGCTTGAGGCAAGAAATCACGCTCCTCCAGAATTGCAGCAATGTCCGCAGCCAAAGCACGGGTGGGCTTGTCCGGTGCCGCCAACATCATTGCGGCAAGGCGCGGTTCGGCCCGCAGTCGGGCCATTTCTCGACCCAGAGGAGTGATTTTCCCGGTTTCATCCAGCGCACCCAGCTCAAGAAGTAGCGCCCGTGCGGCTTTCAAGGCGCCTTCGGGCGGAGCGTCTGGAAAGGGTAGATCAGCAGGGGCTTCGCCCCAGGCCGCGCAGGCCAGGGCAAGGCCCGAAAGTTCGGCGGCAAAGATCTCCGGTCGATCGAATTGTGACAAGCCGCGATTAAGCGCCTCGCTCCAGAGCCGGATTGCCACCCCCGGCCCCAACCGCCCGGCGCGTCCGGCACGCTGAGCAGCAGCGGCACGAGAGATGCGCTGCGTGGTAAGGCGGGTCAGGCCGGAGGTTGTGTCCAGCACCGGTGCGCGCCGATAACCGCCATCAATGACGATCCGTACGCCGGGCACGGTGAGCGAGGTCTCCGCGATGGAGGTGGACAGTACTACCCTGCGCTCCGGATGCTCGCGCAGTGCCTTGTCCTGCGCCTCTCGGGAAAGGTCGCCGTGTAAGGGTAGTACCAGGGCCGGGCAACGCGCCAGAGCCTGCTCTGTGCGGCGAATTTCGCTCATGCCAGGCAGGAAGACGAGAATATCCCCGGGATGTTCAACCAATGCCTCGCGCACCGCCTTGGCCACCGCCTCGGGTAAGTCGCGCGCGGACATAAGGTCACGCCGTGTATGACTGATCTCGACCGGGAACATCTTGCCCGCGCTCTCTATGACCGGCGCATCAAGTAGATGTGAAAATTTCTCCGCCTCAGCGGTAGCGGACATGGCGAGGATTCGCAGCTCCGGCCGCAAGCTGCGCTGCAAGTCACGCACCAGGGCAAGGGCGAGATCGACCTCCAGACTGCGCTCATGCACTTCGTCAAAAATTATGAGATTCACGCCGGAGAGGCCAGGGTCAGAGAGCAGGCGCGAGGTAAGCAGACCTTCGGTGATCACCTCGATCTGGGTGTTGGGACCAACGGCCGTTTCCAGCCTGGTACGAAAACCCACGCGCTCGCCCGGCCGTTCACCCAGAAGCTCGGCCATGCGCATCGCCGCGGCGCGTGCGGCTAAGCGGCGCGGTTCCAACAGCAAAATCTTACCCAAATTTGCCTCAAGTGCAGCCAACGGCACCAGAGTGGTCTTGCCCGCCCCTGGCGGTGCCACCAGCACGGCGTTGCCGCCTTCGGGCTTCAAGGCGCACAGCAGGCTCGGCAAGGCGTCGGCAACGGGAAGATCAATCATGCCGTGCCCTGGTATCAGAGCCGTCGTTTTCGTGCGATATTCAAACCGATGCGTTTTGCGTTCCTGTTAGCCTTGCTGCTTCTTCCCCACCTTGCTCTGGCAGCCGCCAGCGCGCCGTACAGTTCGGCACGTGACGAGGTACGGCTGATCTCGGCCACAAACGAGGCGCAAAACGGCAAGGTGATGTTGGCGCTAGACTTCACCCTAAAGCCCGGCTGGCATATTTACTGGCGCAACCCAGGCGATGCCGGCTTTCCTCCCAGCGTTAGCGCGGTGGCGCCGACTACGCTCGGCCCGCTAACATTTCCGGCGCCGGAATTTTTTTCCCAAGGCGGTATTGGCGCCTATGTGCTCTCTGGCGACGTGGTGCTGCCCTTTACCGCCCACCACGTAGGCGGCGACAGCGTGACAGTGCAGGCGCGCTGGCTGGTCTGCTCAAACCTCTGTGTTCCAGAGCAGGCAAGCTTCACCCTGAACCTGAACGGTGGCATCTCAGCAGAAGCTAAGCGGTTCACCAACGTACCCGCCATCGTTCCCTCACCGTATGCGGCGCATTTGGCACCCGATGGTACACTGGGCCTGATCGGGGTGACCGCCACGCAGGTGAAATCCGCCAGATTCTTTCCCTATTCTGCGACGGTTCTAGCAAATAACGCGCCTCAGCCACTTTCTTTCAGCTCAAACGGCGTGCAGTTGCACCTGAAGCTGGCCCGGACAGCACCCCCGACGCTTTCCGGCGTCTTAGAAATCACCGATCCCAGCGGGCAAATGCAAGCTTTGAGCCTGACAACCACACCAGCTCCCCTCGCCGCGCACGCGCCCTGGTGGCTGTTGGCGCTCGCAGGCGGGTTGATTCTTAACCTTATGCCTTGCGTGTTTCCAGTGCTGGCGATGAAAGCGGTAGCCTTTGCCCGAATGGGCGGGGCGGCGCGCGGACACGTCCGGCGGGAGGCCCTAGGCTATACTGCGGGGGTATTGGTTTCCATGGCGGCCCTTGGCGGGGTACTGCTGGGTTTGCGGGCGGCCGGGGTGGCGGCATTCTGGGGGTTTCAATTCCAGTCACCCATTTTTGTGGCTTTGGCCGGCTGGGTAATTCTAGCGGCCGGGTTAAGCCTCATGGGGCTGTTTCATCTTTCCATGCCCGGCTTCATCGGGAGGCTTCCCGCACAGCATAGCTTCTTCACCGGACTGCTGGCGGTGGTGGTGGCCACGCCGTGCACGGCACCCTTCATGGGTGCTGCCATCGCCGCGGCGCTGGCGCTGCCGCCGCTGCCCGCCATGGGCCTATTTTTGGCGCTTGGGCTTGGGCTAGCTTTACCGGTTCTGCTGCTGGCGGCGGCACCGCAGTTAGCCTCTAGCTTGCCTCGGCCGGGGCGCTGGATGGCGGTGGTGCAGAAAATCCTGGCCATCCCGATGTTCGCCACTTTTCTTTGGCTGGCCTGGGTGCTGTTCCGCCAGGCGGGCGCACCGGCGCTGGCACTGCTGATGCTTGGGGGAATGGCCCTGGGCGTTGCCCTACCGCGCCGCCCTGTTTTCGCGCTACTGGTTCTGGTACTGTTGCCATTTTTCCACGCCGTCCCTGCGCGCCCTGCCCTTACCTTGCCGGGCGCAGAGCCTTATAGCGCAGCCAGGCTCGCCAGCTTGCGCGCCTCCGACCGACCGGTATTCATCGACCTCACCGCAGCCTGGTGCATTACCTGCCAAGTAAACGAACGTACGGCCTTGACCACCGCCCCAGTACAAACCCTGTTCAAGGCTAGGAACGTGGCGATTCTGGTTGGCGATTGGACGGACCGAAACCCCGCCATTACTGCCCTGCTGAGCGCGTATCACCGCGCCGGAGTACCACTTTATCTATATTACCCGCCCGGCGGCGCGGCGAGGATTTTGCCGCAGATCCTCACCCCCGGCATCGTCGAACACGCGCTCTCTGGTTAAAAACCAACCAAGCCCATTGCGGTTGACGCCCAATCCGCGCAAAGGTCTGTCATTACTATTTGTGACGGACGCCAAGGACTAAAGGATGCATGATGTCTCCGGTGCGGCGCTTGAGGGCCCGCGCGCGAAGCTAGATGCGGATACAATTCGCACGGCCTATTCGCGCTACGCCAAATCCTACGACAGCTGGTTTGGATGGATCTCCCAACCTGCCCGCAAGGCTGCCGTGGAAGCGGTGAACAATGCGCCGGGCAATGCTGTCCTAGAAGTGGGTGTAGGCACCGGCCTCGCCTTGCCGCTGTACATGCCGCAAAAAAGGATCACCGGCATCGACCTCTCGGGCGCCATGTTGAACATCGGTCGTGCGCGCGCGGCCGGGCTGGGGCTGCACAACGTCGAGTCGCTGCTGGAAATGGACGCCCAGGCCACTAGCTTCGCCGACGACAGCTTCGATGTGGCAGTAGCAATGTTCGTGGCCTCCGTGGTGCCAGACCCGCACGCGCTGGTAAAAGAACTACGCCGGGTGGTGAAGCCTGGCGGTAAGATTCTGTTCGTGAACCACTTCGCGCGTGAGAGCGGCCCTATCTGGTGGGTAGAGCGCGCCATGGCCGGAGCCTCGGGAATGCTTGGCTGGCACCCCGATTTCCGGCTTGGCCATATGTTCACCAGTGCGGACCTCACCGCCGCCACGGTGCGGAATATGCCTCCGCTGGGGCTATTCCGGCTTGTGGAACTGTTGAACCACTAGCGTCGTCAGCTGCTGGCTAAACTAAATACACTAAATCTTAAAAATTTCTTCCTTGCTATGCCACCGCCGCGTCAATCCAAGCGCATATTGCGTCAATGCAAGGTCAGCAACTGCCCGGCATTCCAGCGGGGCGGTGTAATGATCTGAGCCTGGCCAACGCGCACAGAATGGAGCTTGCCATCCAGGTTGGCGGTCCAGAAATCCAGAAATTTATGTAACGCCGGGAATTTCGGGGCAAGATCGAGTTCCTGCCAGATATAGCTCTGCAAAAGCCCTGGATGGTCCGGCATATGGTAGAGAATTTCGGCGGTGGTCAGGCGATAGTCGCGTAGCTGCAAGGCAAAGGACATACGTGATCGGCTCCTTTCTGTTGGGCACCCCGGAGCGCGATGTGAAATCGTGCCCCCCTTTCATTGCCCGGAGCAGATTGAGTACCGCGCCGAGTTTCATTAGACTGCCACACGCTCCCCCCTGGCTTGCAACTATAATCTGCAATGAATCCAGCAACTTGGCACTCGCCACCCAAGAGTGCTGCGTTTTCTTGACTTCACGTTATGGGTTAGGCTAAACAGCTGGCACTCCCCAAGCTGGAGTGCTAACAGCCGCGGCGCCGCGAATTGGGCCGGACAGGCTGGGAAGCTTTTAAGACATAATGTTTAGGAGCGATCATATGGCGAATTTCCGCCCTCTGCACGACCGCGTCGTCGTCCGCCGCATCACGGCCGAGGAAAAGACCGCGGGCGGCATCATCATTCCCGACACCGCCAAGGAAAAGCCGCAGGAAGGCGAAGTTGTCTCCGCTGGTCCTGGCGCGCGCAACGAAGCCGGCGCCCTTGTGGCGCTGGACGTTAAGGCCGGCGACCGTGTGCTGTTTGGGAAATGGTCCGGCACCGAGGTCAAGATCAACGGGGAAGACCTGTTGATCATGAAGGAATCCGACATTCTCGGCGTCATCGCCGCTTAAATTTAAGGAGCTAATATCATGGCTGCCAAAGACGTCCGTTTTGGTTCTGACGCGCGCGATCGCATGCTGCGCGGCGTTGATACCCTCGCCAATGCCGTTAAAGTTACCCTGGGCCCGAAGGGCCGTAACGTTGTCATCGAGAAGAGCTTCGGTGCGCCGCGCATCACTAAGGATGGCGTGTCCGTCGCTAAGGAAATTGAACTCTCCGACAAGTTCGAGAATCTGGGCGCGCAACTGATTCGCGAAGTTGCCTCCAAGACCAATGACCTCGCGGGAGACGGCACCACCACCGCGACTGTGCTGGCCCAGGCCATCGTGCGCGAGGGTGTTAAGGCCGTTGCCGCCGGACTGAACCCGATGGATCTGCGTCGTGGCATCGACAAGGCGGTTAACGCCGTTGTGGAGGAACTGAAGGCCCGCTCCAAGAAGATCACCAATCCGGCCGAAACCGCGCAGGTTGGTACCATCTCTGCCAATGGCGAGTCCGAGATCGGCGAGATGATTTCTCAGGCCATGCAGAAGGTTGGCAACGAGGGCGTGATCACGGTTGAGGAGGCCAAGGGCATCCAAACCGAGCTCGACGTGGTTGAGGGCATGCAGTTCGACCGTGGCTATGTCTCTCCGTATTTCATCACCAACCCAGAGAAGATGATCGCGGACCTCGACAGCCCGTACATCCTCATCTTCGAGAAGAAGCTATCCCAGCTGCAGCCGATGCTTCCGCTGCTCGAAGCCGTCGTGCAGTCCGGCAAGCCGCTGCTGATTATTGCTGAGGACGTTGAGGGCGAGGCCCTGGCGACCCTGGTGGTGAACAAGCTACGTGGCGGGCTCAAGATTGCTGCGGTGAAGGCTCCTGGCTTCGGCGATCGTCGCAAGGCTATGCTGGAAGACATCGCGATTCTGACCGGCGGTCAGGTGATCTCAGAGGATCTGGGCATCAAGCTCGAATCCGTGACCCTAAACATGCTTGGCCGTGCGAAGAAGGTGCTGATCGAGAAAGAGAACACTACTATCATCGAGGGCGTGGGTGCCAAGGAAGACATCACCGGCCGCGTCAACCAAATCCGCACACAGATTGAAGAGACCACCTCGGACTACGACCGCGAGAAGCTGCAGGAACGTCTGGCCAAACTGGCTGGCGGCGTTGCGGTCATCCGCGTCGGCGGTGCCTCCGAGGTTGAGGTGAAGGAGCGCAAGGACCGAGTTGACGACGCGCTTCACGCCACGCGTGCGGCTGTTGAGGAAGGCATTGTGCCCGGCGGCGGTGTGGCCCTGGCTCGCGCCATGAAGGTACTGGACGGCCTGAAAGCCGAGAACAATGACCAGTTGACCGGCATTGAGATCATCCGCCGCGCCGTCCAGGTGCCACTGCGCCAAATCGCCGAGAATGCCGGCGAAGATGGCGCTGTGATCGCCGGCAAGGTTCTTGACAATGCCGAATACACACATGGCTACGACGCCCAGACTGGCGCCTTCAAGGACATGGTCGCGGCCGGCATCATCGACCCGACGAAGGTCGTGCGCACCGCCCTGCAGGACGCCGCGTCCGTGGCCTCACTGATCATCACCACCGAGGCTGGTGTGACCGAGCGCCCCGAGAAAAAAGCACCCGCTGCCCCCGATATGGGTGGCATGGGCGGCATGGGCGGCATGGATTTCTGATCCAGCCTTTCAGCCTAAAACAGAAAACCCCGGCAGCGATGCCGGGGTTTTTTGTTGTGTTTCAGAAGCCGCCCTCGAAGGCGATTTCCCTAAGAGGCTTGCGCGGGCTCGGAGCCTCGCGGGCCTGAAGTGCTTCCGCCAGCATGGTCTTGGGTCCCTGGCGACCGATCGCTACGCCGCATTCCACCCGGAAGCCGGCAGGTACCTTAAGCTCGGTATAAATGCGGTCATATTCGATCCCGGCCATGCCATGCGCTTGCCAGCCCATGAACGCGGCCTGCAGAGCAAGATAGCCCCAGGCGGCACCGGCATCAAAAGAATGGCTGTAGGAGGGCACCGGCGTGTCTTTGCCGGGCACGGTCATTGTCTCGGAGGATACAACAAACACAATTGCCGAAGCGGTCTTTGCCCAGCTTTGGTTGAAGGGATTCAGCAGGCCCAGGAATTTGTCCCAATGGGCATTGTCCCGCCTTGCATAAAGAAACCGCCAGGGCTGAGAATTATAGGAAGACGGCGCCCAGCGTGCAGCCTCGAACATGGTGCGCAGCGTGTGCTCCGAAATCTCCTCACCAGTGAAGGCGCGGGGTGACCAGCGTTCAAGAAAAATCGGATCGATCGGGTGGTCAGCCGCGCGGGAATTTGCCGTCGTCATTATTCACTCCTGATGTTTCGCTCATCAGGAGCTTAGCCACAGGCGGAAAGCCTGGCAAAGCCAGGTCTATTGCAGGTTGCGGTCTGGCGCCTGGCTGGCCACGGGGCGGGAAACTGGCGCCTCAGCCACTTCGTTACGGCCACCGCCATTCGACGCAATCACGGTGCCGCCAGCCGGATGATCATAAATAAAGCCGTAAGTCGGGTAGGTTGAACCCATGCTGGAGGTGTCGCCCAACTCGACCCTTACATCTGTCCAGTTGTTGTCAGGCGAGACGTCTTCCACGGTGACATCGTTAGTAATTGCGTCGGGAACCCAATTGGCCTGCGTGACAAGAATCGTGCGCGAGTTTAGCACTGCGGTAACAACCGCGACGTGGCCCAGCGGCATGCGGTGAATAGGGCGGAAGTTAAGCACCGAGCCAACAACCGGCACATTACCGCGCGCATAGCGCCCGGCTGCCTCCGGCCACCAAAGGAAGGCGTCACCGGTAAGCTCTATATGTGACACCTCGCGCGCATAAGGCACGCATTGCAGCCGGGAACGGCGGAATTCTGCCTCCACACGCTCAAAGTGCCGGTATTCGGTCAAACGCCTTTGCTCGGCTAAACGCTCATAGTGCCGGCGCTCGGCGGCCTCGTGCAGCTCCTGCCAGCTCTCCCGTTTGGCCACCCGGCGTAGAACGATGTGATGGATGATATGGGTCGGACGTCCGGTCCGCTTCAGCTCGCGCGCGGGCCGGACTAGGCTGCGCGCATGCGTCAGACGGTGCAAAGGTGCCTCTTGCCGTAGGGACACATGCAAAGCGTGCGTCTCAAGGCGGTGTGGAGCCTCGCGATGCGGCGGCACATGATGCGTGGGCATTTTCGCCTGTGCAGCCGTCGGCAGCAGCACTGCGGCAATGCAAGTCCCCGCCAGGAACACCCCGGCGAGCCCGCCACGCACGGCAGACCAGACAGAGGCGGGCAACGCGCTTTTAACGGTCATTCCCGCTTTACCGGACTGTTTCATGCGTACAAAGAAGCATGTGCGTTGGTTACGGGTGGATTGCACATAGCGCAATGCGTCACTGCGACAAAATTACAACAGAGATATGTTTTTTTGAATCTTATAGGCGCCTAACAATCCCGCTTGAGATAATTTTCCTAAACGTCAAGGTTGCTATTTTCCCGGCTGCACCCAGGCACAATAGTACCGATTCGCCAAGCGAAGGAGACACGAGTGTTTCCAAAACACGCTCGTAATTAACGAAAACTAAACCGGATTCAGAATTACCGGCAGGCGGTGATCATGATCTCGACCAGATAGCCGGGATCTGCCAGCGTCGCCTCCACGCACGCGCGCACTGGCGCCGAGCCCTCTGGCAACCATTTCACCCACACCTGATTCATGGCTTCCCGGTATGACATATTTTTAAGCCAGATCTGCGCCTGCAACAGACGAGTGTTGTCTGTGCCATGCGCTTCCAGCAAGGCGTCAATCTGCGCCAGAACGTCCTCCGTCTGGGCGGTGATATCGCCGGAGGTATCCCGCGCAACCACGCCCATGGTGTAAACGAACCCGTGATATTCGACGGCTTTGGACAAGACGGGGCCGGCTTCGGTGCGGATGATACGGCTCATGAGATACTCCAGTTAGTTGACAATGTGCGGCGCCACTTCCGGCGCCCCGTTTAAAGCTGGTGAACCATTTGGGTTGCCGTATTCCTCGCAATCATGAATCGCGTGCTCACGCTGGCTCATGGCGCCCAAGCGCTCGGCGTCGAACACCTGCACCGGCGCGCCAAAGCGCAGCCCATTCTGCAAGGTACGAGCCTGAAGGTTCAGCGTACTGTTGTTGTAAGCGACATCGGCCGCGCGGGTGCAGGCGGCAGCATCTGCCCGGGCAGCCTGGTCTTGTTGCTGGCTGACGCAGCCGGCCAGAAGCAAAGCCAAGCCAACAGCCAAAAGGCTGGATTTCATGTGCAATGTCCTAGTTGCCTGGCACGCGCCGTATGCACTTTGTAGCAAAATTCAACCATCCACCCGCAGCATGATCTTGCCGATATGCGCGCTGGACTCCATCAACGCATGCGCCGCGGACGCCTGTTCGAGCGTGAAGACTTTATGAATCACCGGCGCCACCTTACCCTGCGACAACAGTGGCCAAACCTTCAACTTCAGCGCCGCGGCGATAGCCGCCTTTTCCTGCGCGGTGCGCGGACGCATAGTGGATCCGGTAATAGTGAGGCGCTTGAGCATCACTGGCATCAGATCGATCTCCGCCTTGGACCCATGCATGAACGCCACCTGTACCAACCGCCCGCGCGGTGCCAAGCTCTTGATATTGCGCTGAGTATAGGGCGCGCCCACCATGTCCAGCACCACATCTACCCCACGCCGTTTCGTGGCCTCAGCAATCACCTGCTGAAAATCCTGGGTCTTGTAATTGATGGCAGTGGCCCCATAGCGTTCGATGACGGCGCATTTTTCGTCCGAACCAGCGGTGGCGAACACGGCCGAGCCTTGCGCCCGGGCCAACTGGATGGCTGTAAGACCAATGCCAGAAGTGCCGCCATGCACCAGCAGGCTTTCCTGCGGTTGCATTGCCGCCATATCAAACACATTCGCCCAAACGGTGAAAAAATTCTCGGGCAGCGATGCGGCTTTCAGCGCGTCGTATCCCTCTGGCCAATGCAGACACTGCCCGCAGGAAACGGCCACATATTCGGCATAACCCCCGCCATTGCAAAGCGCCGTCACCTTATGGCCGGGATAGAACCCGCTGGCCATCGGGCCAAGAGCCACCACCTCACCCGCCACCTCCAGGCCCAAAATAGGGCTGGCATCGGGGGGAGGAGGATAAAGTCCCTTGCGCTGCTGGACATCGGGCCGGTTAACCCCTGCCACCTGCACGCGGATAAGCAGCTCGTCGTCCTTCGGCACAGGAAGTGGGCCTGTGGCCACTACCATCGTTTCCGGGGCACCGGGGGTCGGAACATCGATATATCGCATGGTCTGGGGCAGAATCATGCGCACATATCGCCGTCTTCTTCCCGCTTGCGTCAACCCTTGCCGAGTGCGAGTTAGGCGGCGCATGCACAAATTCCATCGCCGCAAGCTACTTGGCGCCGCCGCATCGCTTTGCCTTGCCGCCCCCGGACGTGCCGCCAACCGCGGCAATGATGGCAATTCCGTGCCCATGCCGCGCTTCGGCGCAGCCTTACCGCTGACTGGCACCTACGCACTTGAGGGGGACGAGACGTTGCGCGGCATCCAACTTGCCGTCGACGCTACGAACGCCGCGGGCGGCATTGCGGGCAAGCCCGTATCTCTGGCCCAGATCGACATGCCATCGCAGCCCAGCGCAAGTGCCGCCGTTAATGGGCTCATTTCCAACCAGCGGGCAAATATACTGCTGGGCAGCGGCAATGCCGCCCTGTCCTATCCGGCTACCGCCGCGGCCGAGCTAGCGCAAACTCCCTTCATCGAACTTACCGCCATGGCCGACGGTATCATGACACGTGGCTTCAAATATCTGCTGCGCACATGTCCCACCACAGCCATGGCTGGAGCACTCGCGGCCGGCACCATCAAGTCCCGGTTTCAAAGGCGCAAGCTGGGACTTCTATTCAACACTGGTGCCACCGCCGGAGCCATCGCGGCGGCGGTGATTTCAGCGCTGAACGGAGCCAAGCTGCCCATCACGCTGGCAGCAGGCTACCCGGAAAACGCCGTAGATCTCACAACAGAAGCGGGGCGCATGATGCGCGCCAAGGTTGACGTGCTGCTGCACGCGGCCGGACCAGATGACAGCTTGGCGCTATTCCAAGCCATGAAAGACCTGAACTGGCGACCCTCCGCGTTGATAGGCTGCGGCGTCGGTTATGGGCTGCGCGACACCCATGAAGCCCTAGGCGAAGCGCTGGATGGCACGCTGGTGATCGCGCCACCGTTTTACCCCGGCCCGGCGAAGGAGATCGCCGCAGCCTATGTTGCCCGCTACGCCGTGCCACCGCGCTCGGCGGAGTCCTGCACCGCCTATGTTGGCGCCAAACTGGTGTTCGACACGTTGAACGCGACCGACGGTAACCCCGCGGCTCTTCTGGACGCCATGCGCAAGCTGAGTCTGGCGCCAGGAACATTGGTGAATGGCTTTGGCGCCAAATTCGACGCGTCTGGCCAGAACACCGCGAGCTTCGTGACCCTGCAACGCTGGAGAGATGGAGCTTTAGTTCCGGCCTAATGCGGCCTGGAATTCCACCCATTCACGCTTGGAAAGGCCAGAAACTTCCTGTGTCACCGCCTCGCCCGCCAGCATTTTCTTCAGGGCATCTAGCATTTTGGAGGAGAACGTCACCGCGCCCAGCCGGTAGTCACAGAATGCCTTGTACGAAAGTGGCACCCAGACCTCTGTAAGTTTTAGCATCGCCTCGGCGTAGACGCGGATTTCGTACTGAGCGTGGGCGTCGGCGCGCAGCCGCAGAAAATGGAAAAGGTTATGCAGGTCTGTCTTCCAATACCATTGGGTATAGGTATTAAGCGTGAGGTTCATCCGCGCCAACTCCCGCGCCAGCCCGATCTCCTCGCCTAGCATTTGCTCGTAATGGCCATAGGTTTGCTCAGCGTCTTGACGCAGCAGGCCCAACACGTGAGCGGCGGCCTCTGCGTCCAATGCGTCGCCGCGGCCTTGGCGGTTATCGGTGCTCTGCTTGGCCATATTTTCCGGCGCCGGCAAATAAAAATCCTTGTCCAGAATGGAGTAACGCGCGGAATATTCGTTCACGTTGGCAGTCCGGTGGCGGATCCACTGCCGCGCCACGAAGATCGGCAGCTTCACGTGAAACTTGATCTCGCACATCTCGAACGGAGTGGAATGGTAATGGCGCATGAGGTAGCGGATGAGCCCTTCATCCTCCAGTGCCCGGCGGGTGCCCCTCCCGTAAGAGACGCGGGCGGCCTGCACCACGGCGGCATCGTCGCCCATGTAATCCACCACCCGAACAAAACCATGGTCCAGAACCGGCATGGCGGTAAAAAGCCGCTCCTCCAGCGCTGCCACGGTGGGGCGGCTTGTGGTGTGCGAGGCGGCGCGCGCGGCCTCAATCTCGGTTTGCTGTTCTGGTGAGAGGCTCATGCTTCATCTCTTTCATATTCTGCGAGTCGGCACTATATGAACGGTGCCGGCTTGCCGGCTATGGCGATAAACGGTGCGTGGAATAAGCGTTGTGGACCCGGGGGCGGTACCCGGCGCCTCCACCATATTTCTGGCCGGCTCGCTTCAGATTGCACGGCTTAAGCCGTGTCATCGTTGGGGGCTTGATACCCTGACAATGGCGCGCGAAGCGCGAAATCTGAAGTGAGCGTCTGGAAACACGGGGGCGAAATAGGCTCGACACGCGTGGTAAAGACCCACTTTTTGCTCGGCATTGTACCGCCGTTATCGGGCTAATCTTTAAATGCGAACGATAACAACGTTGCATTCGCTGTCGCTGCCTAATCAGCGGCGATAAGCGCGGTTCGGGGGGCACCGGGCAACAGAAGCCCCCCACTCTCGCTCACGAAGCGCCAACTCAGCTTGGCTGGCGGACAAAAAAAAGGCGGTGCATGCTGCACCGCCAAGTTTAGGGAGGAAACGTCCAAGAAAATAGGGAGAGAAACTCATCCTATGCCTCATTATATATCCTGACGGATCGGGCGGCGAAACTACGGATTTTGCAGCGCAGCAATGCCAAAAAGCTGGCGTGATGAAATTTCATTCACGAGTTTAAAATCACCCCAAAGAGCCATTCGTGGGAACTGCACGATATTTCAGGAGGCGCTAATGCATGGCATTGCGCCACGAAGCGGGCAAGGCGGCTGGGGCTGGGGCTGGCCCAGTTGCACCTTAGCCCTCCGGCATCAACACGATTACGGCTGCCTGGGCCGCGATGCCCTCGCCTCGCCCCGTAAAGCCAAGCTTTTCGGTGGTGGTGGCTTTTACCGAAACCAGATCGACGGAAACCCCCATCAGTTCTGCCAAACGCTCGCGCATGGACGGGGCATGAGGGCCAATTTTCGGGCGTTCGCAGATGATCGTTACATCCGCGTTTGCCAAGCGCCCGCCGCGGGCGGCAATACGTTCCACTGCGTGGCGAAGGAAGCGGGCACTATCGGCGTCTTTCCAGGTATTTTCGCTAGGCGGAAAATGTCGACCGATATCGCCTTCCGCCAGCGCGCCATAAATGGCATCGCACAACGCATGAATGCCAACATCGGCGTCCGAATGTCCCGCCAGCCCCATTTCATGCGGAATTTTTATGCCACAGATGATCATGTCGCGGTTTTCCGCCATCGCATGAACGTCAAAACCTGTGCCGATGCGCGGGATCATAGCTGTCTCTCCTGAATTTATCGGGCTGAAATGCACGCTGGGCGGCATTATCGTCAATAACCCTCATTGCACGGCACTGCATTGGCATCTAATTTGCCCAAATGATGAGCAGTGACATTTTTCCCATGATCAAGGCGCTCACGCTCGGAAACAGCGCCCGCCAAGTACGGCTGGAGCACCCCGTTATCCTCGCACCGCTCTCAGGCGTGACCGACCTGCCCTTCCGCGCTTTGGTAAAAGCACAAGGCGCCGGACTGGTGGTTTCGGAAATGATCGCCTCCTGGGCAATGGTGCGGGAGAATCGTAACACGCTACGTATGGCCGAGGTGGTTTCGGCCGGCGGACCGAATTCCGTGCAACTGGCCGGCTGCGACCCGGACGCAATGGCCGAGGCCGCGAAGATCGCCGTAGGGCTGGGGGCCGATCTCATCGACATTAATTTCGGTTGCCCTGTAAAAAAAGTGGCAATCGGCCAGTTGGCTGGCTCCTCATTGATGCGTGACGAGGCGTTAGCCGGTCGGATTCTAGAAGCCACCGTGCGCGCCGTGGACGTGCCAGTAACGCTAAAAATGCGCATGGGCTGGGACCATAACAGCCTGAACGCGCCAAGTTTGGCGCGAATTGCCGAGCAGGCGGGCATTACGATGCTCACCGTTCATGGCCGCACCCGCCAGCAATTCTACGAAGGCATTGCGAATTGGGACTTTATAGCCGAAGTGAAGGCCGCGACCGCACTTCCGGTGATCGTGAACGGCGATATCACTACGGAGCTGAAGGCCGAAGAGGCGCTGCGCCGCTCTAAGGCCGATGGAGTCATGATCGGACGCGGCGCCTACGGACGCCCCTGGTTTCTGCAACAGGTGATTGACTATCTCACCACCGGGCGTCTCACGCCTGCCCCCGCGCTAGCCGCACAGAAGGAGATTCTGCTGCGCCATTACCGTGCCATCCGTGCGCACTTCGGCGAGCAGGCGGGCGTACGGCTGGGGCGCAAGCATGTGGCTTGGTATAGCCAGGGCTTGCACAGCTCGGCGGGGTTCCGCGCCCAAGTGAACCAGCTGGACTCGGGCGAGGCTGTGGAGACACTGATTCATCAATTCTACGACCCACTGATTGAGCAAGGTTTCGTCCGGCAGGATGAAGTGGCACTGGCGGCATGAACGGGTTCAGGAGAGCGTTCAAGGCAGTCCGCCGCGCGCCGCAAGAAAAATCGATCAGGCTCGACCCGATCCATATTATGGAAGCCCTGCCCATCGCCGTAATGGTGCTGGACGAGCAGGATGTGATCGCGGACGTGAATTACGCGGCTGAGGAATTCTTTGGCGCTTCGAAGAGCATTTTAAGAAAATCCAATCTCAGCGTGTTGCTGCCTCTGGACCATCCAGTATTTCTGATGATGGAGCGTGCACGCCATGCCGGGGTGAGCATTGCCGAGCACGATCTAACTCTGGAGGGCCCGCGCATGGACCGGCGCGGCTGCACCGTGCTGGCGGCGCCTCTGCCGGAACAGGCAGGTTTTGTGATGCTCACTTTCCAGGATGGCTCCGCTGTCAAGGCGCTAGACCAGCAGATGTCCGCCCGCAACGCGGCGCGCTCTATCACCGGCATGGCCGCAATTTTGGCGCATGAGGTGAAGAACCCGCTCTCCGGTATAAGGGGCGCTGCCCAGCTTCTGGAACTGAACGCTACTCCGCAGGATCAGGAGCTGGCGGTGTTGATCCGAGACGAGGCGGACCGCATCCGCGCCATGGTGGAGCGCATGGAGACCTTCGGCGAGAAAAGACTGGAGCGCCAAGCGGTGAACATCCACCGCGTGCTGGAGCATGTGCGCAAGCTGGCGGGCTCGGGCTTTGCCTCGCGGATCAAGTTTGTGGAGACATACGATCCCTCATTGCCGCATGTGCAGGGCGATCGCGACCAGCTTATCCAGGTGCTGCTGAATCTAGTGAAGAACGCTGCCGAAGCGATCTCCGGCAGCGACAAGCAGGACGGCGAAATCCATCTCAGCACCGGGTTCCAGCATGGCGTGCGACTCTCCGCCGCTGCCGGGCGCTCGCGTCCTAATCTGCCGCTCTTCGTCTCGGTGCGAGATAACGGACCGGGCATTCCCGAAGACATCCGACGGCATCTTTTTGAGCCGTTCGTTTCCACCAAAGCGGCAGGCTCGGGGCTGGGTCTGGCGCTGGTCGCGAAAATCATTGCTGACCATGGCGGGCTAGTCGACGTGGACAGCCGCCCAGGCCGCACCGAATTTCGTATCCACCTTCCCGTTTATGAAGATCCCGAAGAAGGCGTGAATTAAGTTATGACGCTTCCCACCGTTCTGGTTGCCGACGACGACCGCTCCATCCGCACCGTGCTTACCCAGGCTCTGGGGCGCGCTGGCTATCAGGTGCGCGCCACCTCCTCTGCCTCCACCCTGTGGCGCTGGGTGGAAGATGGAGAAGGCGATGTCGTCATCACCGATGTCATCATGCCCGACGAAAACGGACTAGATCTGATCCCCCGCATCCGCCGTATCCGTCCGGAACTGCCGGTGATCGTGATGAGCGCACAAAGCACGCTCACTACCGCCGTGCAGGCAACCCAGCGTGGGGCGTTCGAGTATTTGCCCAAGCCCTTCGACCTGACCGACCTCATGGCGGTGGTGGACCGGGCGCTGAAGCAGCCCATAGCGCTGGCGGCGCAGATCGACGCACCGAAGCCCGGCACAGATGAAGCCTTGCCACTTATCGGCCGTTCTCCGGCAATGCAGGAGATCTACCGGGTTATTGCCCGACTCACGACTACTGACCTCACCGTGATGATCAACGGCGAATCGGGTGCCGGAAAGGAACTCGTAGCCCGTGCCCTGCACGATTATGGCCGCCGCCGCCAGGGACCGTTCGTAGCCATCAATATGGCTGCTATTCCTCGCGAACTGATCGAAAGCGAGCTGTTTGGCCATGAGCGTGGCGCATTTACCGGCGCGACCAACCGGCATGTGGGACGCTTTGAGCAGGCCGCCGGTGGCACACTGTTTTTAGACGAAATCGGCGACATGCCACCCGAGGCACAAACCCGCCTCTTGCGCGTGTTGCAAGAGGGAGAGTTCATCTCCGTTGGCGGTCGCCAGCCCATTCGCGCCAATGTCCGTATCGTCGCCGCTACGCACAGGGATTTGCGCGCCCTCATCCGCTCCGGCCAGTTTCGCGAGGATCTGTTCTACCGGCTTAACGTGGTGCCGATCCGGCTTCCTCCGTTGCGCGAACGCCCAGACGACATTCCCGTACTGGCGCAACATTTCCTGGCTAAGGCACAGGCCGAGGGCCTTCCTGCTAAATCCATCGACTCCGCTGCCATGGCGCTGCTCTCCGCATATCGCTGGCCAGGCAATGTACGCGAGCTGGAAAACGTGATCCGACGCTTGGCCGCACTGGTGCCACAGCCGATCATAACTGAGGAGGTGATCGCCCAGGAACTTGCCAACCATGCCCCGGTGGAAGAACCCATGGCCACGCCTGGCGAGGAAAGCGATAACATGACCACCGTGGTGGAGCGCCATATTGCCCGGCTGCTTGCGGCCTTGCGAGAGTCCGGCGAGGAAGGAGTGCTTTACGAACGCGCCTTGGCCGATCTGGAGCGCCCGCTCATCCGCATGACACTGGCCGAGACCCGCGGCAACCAGATCCGCGCCGCCGCCTTGCTGGGACTTAACCGTAACACTTTGCGCAAAAAAATCCGGGAACACGGCATCGGCGTGCAACGCCGTGTCGGTTAGATTTGTGCTACGCTAGGTCGGATGGACCGCCAACCGCTACAATCCGAAAAGCCGCAGGCGCGCTCAAGACTCGCCTGGGTAGTGGACATGATGCTGGGCCGCGTGGCGACGTTGCTGGTTGCCTCCATCGCGCTGGCGCTGGGCATTCTCACCTTCGCGCTGCTGGCGGGACGGGTTCGCCTGCCCATGCATTCGGGCGGCACCGTGGCGCTCATCATCGCGGATTTTGCGGCATTGTTGCTGCTAATTCTGGTGCTGGCCGGACGCGTGACGCGGGTGATGCTGGAGCACCGGCGCGGCGCGGCGGGGGCTAGGCTGCATGTACGGCTAGTGCTGCTATTTGGTGGCGTGGCGGCGGTACCCGCCGTGCTGGTGGCAATTTTTGCCATCGTTTTTTTTAATTTCGGCATTCAGGCTTGGTTCAACAACCGAGTGCAGACAGCGTTGGCCGAAAGCGACCAAGTTGCGCAAGGCTATCTCACCGAGCACGAAAACGACATTCGGCTTGATGCCCTGGCAATGGCCAACGACCTGTCCCAGGCCGGCGTTATGTTTTTTGGAAACCCTAACGAGTTTGCTTCTTATCTGGTCAGCCAAACATCGGTGCGCGGGCTGACCGAGGCGGTGATCTTTGACCCACTGACCGGGCAGGTCATCGCCTCGGCAGGGCTGTTCGCCGGCATGGCCGCCAGCATTCCCGATCACAACGCCGTGGCGGAAGCCAATAACGGCCAAGTGCCGGTAATCAGCCCGCCGGGCAGCACGGTGGAGCAGGCCGTAATCAAGCTCGACATCACGCCCCCCTTGATGCTTATGGTGGAGAAGCCGATCGACCCGGCGATTCTGGACCATGTAAGCCGAACCAAACAGGCGGTAGCGGAATATCAGCGCTTGGCTAAGAACCGCTCGCAGCTTGAGGTCTCCTTCGCGCTGATCATCGCGGTACTAACGCTGCTGGTGCTCTCGGCTCTTATCGGTTTCGGCCTTGTCATCGCCAACCAAATCGCCAAGCCTCTGGGGCATCTGATCCGCGCTGCCGAGTCCGTGCGCCTCGGCGATCTGGAGGTGCAAGTGCCCGAGCGTGCCACGGGCGACGAGATGGAGGGGCTCTCGCGTGCCTTCAACCGCATGACCGCCCAGCTCGCAGCGCAGCGGAGCGAATTGCTGGACGTAAACAACCAGCTCGACGAGCGCCGCCGTTTTACCGAAACGGTTCTGGCGGGCGTCTCCGCCGGCGTGATCGGGCTGGATGCGCAGGGCCGCATCGAATTGCCCAACCGCGCCGCCTCGGAATTGCTACAGCTCGATCTCCTGCCCCGGATAGGCCAGAATTTGGCCGATGTTGTGCCAGAATTCTCCGCCCTCATGGCCGCCGTGATGACCAATCCCGAACGCCCTGCCACGGCGCAGATTGGGCATGGCCAGGGCGTAGCGAAGCGCGTGTTGCTGGTGCGCATCGGCGCCGAGATGAAGGAAGGGGTGGCAGACGGGTTTATCGTGACCTTCGATAACGTGACTGAGCTGATGTCAGCCCAACGCAAGGCCGCCTGGGCAGATGTGGCACGCCGGATCGCGCATGAAATCAAGAACCCCCTTACCCCGATTCAGCTTTCCGCCGAGCGATTGAAGCGCCGCTTTGCCAAGGAGATCACCTCTGATCCGGAAAGTTTTACTCAATGCGCTGAAACCATTGTGCGTCATGTGGGCGATATCGGCCGCATGGTGGACGAATTCTCCTCCTTCGCGCGCATGCCCCAGCCGGTGATGCGCCCCGAGTCGCTGGAGCGGCTGGCCCGCGAGGCGATGGTGCTGCAACGCGTAGCCAAGCGTGATATCGACTGGAAGGTGGTAATCGAGGCGCCGCTGCGCGCGCAATGCGACCGCCGGCAAATTGGCCAGGCACTGACCAATCTGCTGCAAAATGCCGCTGATGCGGTGGAGATGCGCGAAGGCGCGCACCACGTAACGCTGAGGCTGCATCAGGAGGGTGACATGGCCGTTTTGAGCGTGACGGATGACGGCGTCGGCCTGCCGGAGACCGGCCGCGACCGGCTGACCGAGCCTTATGTAACCCACAAGCCCAAAGGCACCGGGCTGGGGCTTGCCATTGTCGCTAAGATCATGGAGGACCATGGCGGGCGGCTTGAACTGAAAACCGCGCCGGGCGGAACCGGCGCTGAGGTATGTTTGATTTTGCCGGCTCTGCCGGAAGATGCGCCGGTGGAGGAAATGAAGGAGTTGCCCGCCCGATGACCGAGATTTTGATCGTGGACGACGAGCCGGACATCCGGCTGCTGGTCGAAGCGATTCTCAAAGATGAGGGTTACGAGGCCCGCTCCGCGGGCACGTCCGACGAGGCGCTGGCTGCCTATCGCGCGCGCCGCCCCTCCCTCGTGATCCTCGATGTTTGGCTGCAAGGCTCGAAGCTGGATGGTATCGGCATTCTGGACGTGCTGCACCAGGAGATGCCCCGCGTGCCGGTGGTGATGATCTCTGGCCATGGCACCATCGAAACCGCGGTGGCTGCGATTCAGCGCGGGGCCTATGACTTCATAGAAAAGCCCTTCAACTCAGACCGGCTGTTGCTGGTGGTCAAACGCGCCTTGGAGGCCGCGAAACTGGAGCGGGAGAACGCCGAACTGCGCCTGCGCGTTGGCGGCGACAGCGACCTGACCGGCGAAGGAAACGGCATCGGCAGCTTGCGCAACGCGGTGGAGAAGGTGGCCCCCACCGGCTCACGTGTATTAATCTCCGGCCCGCCGGGTTCGGGCAAGGAGGTCGTGGCGCGGATGATCCATGCCAGATCCCGCCGCGCGGAAGGCCCCTTCGTAGTAATGAACTGCGCCATCCTGGCTCCGGAGAAATTCGAGGCGGAGCTGTTCGGCATTGAGGCAGGGCCCGAGACGCCACGCAAGCTGGGCGTGCTGGAAAGAGCCCATGGCGGCACGCTGCTACTGGACGAGGTCTCCGAACTGCCTCTGGAGATGCAAAGCAAGATTGCTCGGGTGCTGCAGGAGCAAAGCTTCGAGCGCGTGGGCGGTACAACGCGGGTAAAGGTGGATATCCGGGTGCTGGCGAGTACAGCGAAGGATTTGCCGGCTGAGATTGCGGAGGGACGGTTTAGGGAGGATTTGTATTACCGGCTCGCCGTGGTGCCGCTGCGGGTGCCAGCGTTAAAGGAGCGGCGGGAAGATATTCCGGCCCTTGCCAACCACTTTCTGAGACATGCGGCCGAAATTTCTGGCCTTCCGGCGCGCAGTCTGGCCTCGGATGCCGTGGCAGCACTCCAGGCGCACGACTGGCCCGGCAACGTGCGTCAATTGCGCAACGTGATGGACTGGCTGATGATTATGCGCTCGACCGAGCCGGGAGAGCAATTCCATGCCGGACATCTGCCGACGGAACTGGCCGCGCATGCACCGCGCGCACTGGCCATCGACCCGGCGGCCGACGTGATGGCCCTGCCACTGCGCGACGCGCGAGATGTGTTCGAAACCCAATATCTCCAGGCACAGTTGCTACGATTTGGTGGTAACATCTCACGCACGGCGAATTTCGTGGGCATGGAACGTAGTGCCTTGCACCGCAAGCTGAAGCAGCTTGGCATCGGCGCCGCTGACGATAAAGTGGCCTGAGTTGTGAGGCCGGTACAGCCCGGCCTCACCCCCTACCCCGAAAGCGTGACCGGCCCGCCGCCAGCAGCGGTTGATGACGGTGTTGAGCAGGTGAATGCAATGATCGCATTCCAATAGCCAACATCGTCAGACTCGTAGGTGCCCAGGTCATTCCAGTATAAGGCATATGTATGCGGATGCGCCGCGCTGCACAAAATGGCGCCGAGCTGTGGATTGGCCACCGTGTCAATTGGTGAGCCATTATTCTGATCGCTGGTGGTGGTGAAGGTCGTGGGAGTGGAACTGCCGTTTTGGATGGCGACCGTATTGGCGGCGTTGCCGTTGTCCTGTGGATTATAGCATGTATGCGACGTGTCTGGCGGCAAATCGAAATCGTAAACCCCCCCACCTCTCTGGGCAGGCGTTTCGACATAAACCGTGTCCCCCGCATAGGTGCCGGTGGATAGCGTATAGGATCCGTTCGAAGTCGGGGTATAGCCGTAAGTAGCAATCTTGCCGGAGGTGTTGTATGTCGCCGCCGTATCGGCGTCGCTCACAGTCGAGCCCGTAACAGTTATGTTCGGATCCAGGCCGCCCAGTGTATTTGTGATGACATCGCCCATGACGTCTTTGAAAGACTGGCCGTCCCAGATGGGATCCAGCCCGACGACATTGCCCGAGGGATCTTTTACTACAAGATAATAATCTGGCAGCAGGGCTTGGTTGTTGCCATTTGTCGGGACCGAATTACCCAGATCCTGGATAACAAGGGCGCAGTTGCTATACTGCGCCTGACCAGGCGTAGACACATAGGCACTCTGCTCCGCACTGGATTCATTTGCACAATTGCCGGTGTTACTGCCATGCCAGTCCCACCAGTTGCTGGGCGTAGTTGTGGTACCTCCATCTGATGTGTTGGTAGCAGGCGTACAGGCGGTGATCGCCGGCGGATAGACGTCGCCTGTACCTGCCGTCATCTGAACGGAGCCGGTTGCGTAACGCCCGGTTGAGTCAACGGCCGGGTTTGGCGAATTATCAGAATAGTTCTGCCCAGGAAAAGCGGTCGAGAATATGTTTAGATTTTGCCAGCCGGTATCAGCGGAATAGGCCGTACTGATTGGCGCACTGATCGCCGTATTATAGGCATTCCCGGCGACATCGGTGCCCGAAGTCTCGTAATTCGGGCAGATGGATGTGATATAATATTTCTTTCCTGCAACGGTATTCGTGGTTTGCAGGGTGGTCGCGATAAACGGAACAAGCGCGTGGTTGGCTTCATACGTGGGCGGATAACCTAAAACCTCATAAGCCGAGGAATAGGAATTCAGACTGTCCACGTCGGGCACCCCGGCGCTGCTCACGCCGTTCGAATTGATGCTGCCCAACGGGTCAAGCGATCCGTACAGGGTACTATCGGGGCAACGCCCAGCTAGGGGTGAGGATAGCGAATAGGTGACGACCGACGTTGTGCAGGTGTAACTGCCGCCGTTATAATTGTCTCCGTTATAATTGTCTCCGTAATAATTATTATAGCTTTGTTGGCACTTTGTACTCGTGCCCACGGTGCCGGTGGATGAGGTGGTTGTGTAGTTTGGATTGCCGTTAGTCGGACAGGTGGTGGACGAGTTACTGGCAGAACATGTATAGTTCTGCGTCGTATAGATTGGCGCCTGAAAGCCGTTCGGATAATAGGTTCCGGTTACTCCCGAAGTCGTCGATTCATAAATCTGCGTGTCCGACTGGTAATAGCTGGAGGAGTGGTAGCCATTGGCGCCGGTGTAGTTGACGAATCGAAACGAGATTGGCTGGTTCTGCTGCAAGGTGATCGAGCCGCCATTGCCGGCCGTGCCGGAGCTCGTAGAAAGCGCAATGAAAAGATAATTGCAGGTGTTTCCAGGCGCAGAGGACGAACTCAACAGCGCCAGCGGGCCAATCGAACTATAATTGTTGCAGGCAGCATTGGGTGTGGGCATCTGGTTGTAATCTGGGGTGCCTCCCGTCATCGGCACGGCATAGGCGTAGATGCCGCTTACATCGCCGGCTGAGCCAAAACCGGGGCTGGGTGGAATGTTTTTACCTGAAATCGTCTGCGGCGGAAACGAGGCCGAGGCCACGCTTCTGACACTGAGCAGATCGGAGGGGATCAGCCACGCGAAGAGTGAGTTATGAAGCGTGCCGCTGGCTGTGACCACCACACAATATTCCGACGCCGTGGGGCAACTGTAGGTGGAGTTGGAGGTGGCGAACGGCGCCGAGGCGCCACATTGCGTGGTACTTCCGGTGCAAGTCAAGTCGACCGTCGGCGTCGCTCCCGAAATGAAATTCGACAGATTTGCCCCGGTGCCGTCGAAGGCCACGGTGGTGGTGTTCTGCGCGACGCTCGAGGACTCAGAAGTCTGCCAGGCGCCGGCGCCGGCGATGGCGGCGGCGTCTGCCGCGGCTTGCAACTGCGTGCGGGCCGAAACCGCACGCGCGATATCTACCCCAGCGCTGGCGGCGATCACGAGCGGCACGAACATGATGGCGAGCGTCACGGCAGTGGCGCTGCGACGGCTTCGGCGGAAACGAGTAAGGAAAGACATCATGGCTCCGGCCTCCTTCTCAATTTGCGGTATTCGTGCTGTTGCAAGTCTGTTTAGTCGCGTAATGCACGTAACATCCTGAATCGGAGCTCGAGCATTGCAACTCGCTCTGCGCGCCGCCGTAAATCCAGCGGGTATATGCCCATTGCGAGAGATTGGGTCTGGATTGCATAAGGATTCCCAGAATCCCGGGATAGGTGAGAGTGGCGTTCACGATGATCGCACTGTCACACGGGTAGACTAGAAGACCGGACGAGCCACTGGGGCCGGCGGCGCTAGGGGGCGATGTGGTGGCCAGATTTACCGCGGCCGTGTAACCAATGGAGGCGTTGCCACTGCTGCTCGTAACATTGCAATTACTCCCGGACACAGAAAAATCCGCCTCCCACATGTCGTAGCTGGGAGTTGTGCTATGGACCGCAGCCGTGCTGGGGGCACCGTTCGCATTCGACTCCAGTGTAACTCCAGCGATTTTCACGGCCATACCAGTCGGCGGAAATGGCGCCAATGCCTGGATGGCACCCTGACAGATGTTCTGGAGGCTTAGCGCGCCAGACCCGCTGGTGGTCAAGCCCACAACACCGGTCGTAGACGTCTCGGTCTCACCTGCCACCATCTGGGCAAGGGTGATCGTCATCGCGTTCAGCTTGGTCTCGGTGCGGTAGAGGGTGATGACCTCCACCACGCCGAGAAACAACAGCAGCAGCACCGGTACCACCAGCGCGAATTCCACGGCGGCAACACTGCGGCGGGCAAGAAGCAATCGTTTCATCACGGCACCATCACCCCCGAGGCAACCGAATATAAAGATGGGGTGCCGTTTTCGGTAGCCACGCCAGCGGGCAGCAGCAGCACCGCGAAAGGTAGCGGATACGCCACCTGAACTAGTAAAAACACCGGCCCGGCGGCGGAGCTTGAGGTGACGCCTGAAAATTCGCTCTGCGCGGCAAGATTTCCACTGCTGCTAAAAGCGATTGGGGTTATGCCGCCAGTCCCAAAATAGGCACCGCCTTGGACAGCATATTGCAGTCGGCTCGAACAATTCGGCGCGGCCACGCCGAACTCTCCGCAGACGGCGCTGACAAAATTCGTTCCCGAGGTGATCTTGCCGATCTCCACTTGCCGCGCAGCGTTACGTACGGCGTCGTCCAGGGTGAGCTGCCAGAACAGATCAACCGACACAACAAAAATTGCAAAAATAATCATGAAAAAGGCGGAGCCAATGAGTGCGAATTCAATGGCGGTGACGGCCTGGCGCGCATGCGCGAACCGATGGAGTATGCCGTGCGCGCCTGCCACCGCCGGGCCTGATCTTTTCTGGCCAAGGCGGAACCAAGTACGGCATTTCCTCGCGAAAGAGCCAATCATCCAGACAACCCTTGAACGCAGACAATTCTTGCACGGCACGCGCCAGCCCACCCGCGATCTGGGCTGAGCTAGAAATATTCTGGCCACAATATAACTAGATTATCGTTAATAAAATAGACACTCGGCTATCAAGTTCCTGTACGGACCAATGCGACCAGAACGCCAGATCACCCTGCCTAGGCTGACCCGCCCCGGCTCTGGGTAGCCAGCCCTTGCCTAGGCACGGGATTTCGGCGTAACGGTGGGCCCGCGCTGCGGGTGTAGCTCAATGGTAGAGTCCCAGCCTTCCAAGCTGGCTGTGCGGGTTCGATTCCCGTCACCCGCTCCATTTTCCCGTCCCCTGCATCCCCCGCCCCCGCCAATGGCCGCACAAAACGCATCAAAACGGGCGGGGCTCTTGACATTCGGCACCGCAAAGTGTGGAAGGCGCTTTCCGTGCTGGTACGGATAGGGGCGTAGCTCAATTGGCTAGAGCGCCGGTCTCCAAAACCGGAGGTTGAGAGTTCGAGACCCTCCGCCCCTGCCATCCTTTTCCAGCACGATCGTATTATTTGGAGTTTGGACCGTCTTGGCGTTCAACGTGTTGAAATTCGCGCGCGAGGTTCGTACCGAGGCGTCCCGCGTCAGCTGGCCCAGCGGCAAGGAGACGGTGCAGCTCACCGGCCTCGTGCTTGCCATGGTGGTCGCTACTTCTCTGTTTTTCCTGGCGGTTGATGGAGTCATAGGCGCCGCAATGCGCGCCATCTTCGGCACCGGGGGTTAAGGAAATTTTGATGGCCAAGCGCTGGTATGTCCTGCACGTTTATTCCGGTTTCGAGAAAAAGATCGCCCAGCAGATAAAAGAGCAGGCAGAGCTGAAGGGCTTTGCCGACCATATTGGCGAGATTGTGGTGCCGACCGAGGAGGTCACCGAAGTGCGCCGCGCCCAAAAGGTAAACACCGAGCGCAAATTCTTCCCCGGCTATATCCTGCTTAACATGGATATGACGGACGACACCTGGCACTTGGTGAAGGACATTCCTCGCGTCACCGGGTTCTTGGGCAGCCGCAACAAGCCGAGCCCGATCACCAACGCCGAGGCTGAGCGCATCATGAAGCAGCAGCAGGAAGGCACAGAAACCCGCCGTCCGGCCGTCATCTTCGAAGTGGGCGAACAGGTACGCGTCTCCGACGGGCCCTTCACCAGCTTCAACGGCGTGGTCGAAGAGGTAGATGAAGAAAAGGGCCGCGTGAAGGTTTCCGTCTCTATCTTCGGTCGTTCCACCCCGGTCGATCTCGAATACGCCCAAGTGGAGAAACTCTGACAGGGTTGCAATCCAAGGCGACTGCCCCATTTCTGCTCCGGCATTTCCGAGAGTCATTGAGTGTCAGATCATCCCCATGGATTTTCCCGGCGCCGCCTTTTGGTGGGCGCCGGTTTCATTCTTGCCACGCTGCTCCTCAGCGGATGGCTCATTCATTATTTCACAGTTGGGCAGTATTTCGTCAGCACTGACGATGCCTATATTGCCGCCGACTCCAGCCTAATCGCCGCTAAGGTGAGTGGTTATGTCACCG
>JAKAEC010000084.1 GCA_021818425.1 Pseudomonadota bacterium | reverse complement strand
TATTTTGATGCGCTACGCCCACAGGACCGCGTTGCGGTGAAGCCGCACGCCTCGCCGGTGCTGCACGCCATCCATTACTTGCTGGGCCGACAAAGCCGCGAAAAGCTGGAGAACTTCCGGCGGTTCGGCGGCGCACAAGCCTATCCTTCCCGCACGATGGACGGGGCGGAAATCGATTTCTCCACCGGTTCAGTCGGGCTAGGAGTGGCAATCACGAGCTTTTCGGCACTAATTCAAGATTATGTGCAGGCGCATGGGATGACCAAGCCTGGCATGCCGCGCGCGCGCAACGTAGCGGTGGCGGGTGATGCCGAGCTCGACGAAGGTAATATCTACGAAGCCCTACTGGAAGGCTGGAAGCACGACGTGCGCGATGTCTGGTGGGTGGTGGATTGCAATCGCCAGAGCCTGGACTCAGTGATGCCGGACCGACAGTTTGGTCGGTTCGGAGGCTTGTTCAGGGACATGGGCTGGCGGGTTCTCACATTACGCTATGGGCGGCATTTGCAGGAGACTTTCAGCCGCCCCGGCGGCTCGTCCTTGCGCGGCTGGCTGGATGAATGCCCCAACTCCGTCTACTCTGCCCTCACCTTCCAGGGAGGTGCTGCCTGGCGCGAGGCGCTGCTGCTCGACATGAGCAAAAGCCGCGGAGTTCGCGCGATCATCGACCCTCTAAGCGACGCAGAATTAGCAAGGCTGATGACCAATCTGGCTGGGCACGACCTCGGCACACTGACCAGTGCTTTTGTCCAAGCGGCGCGCTCCGACCAGCCGGTTTTGTTCCTGGCCCATACCATCAAAGGCAACGGGCTGCCTTTGGCAGGGCACAAGGACAATCACGCCGGGCTGATAACGACCGAACAGATGGACGAGTTCCGCAACGCCATGAACATCCGCCCCGGCCATGAATGGGATAGGCTGGAAGGGCTGGCGCAGCCGGATTTGGTAGAACGGGTGCTGCGAGAAGTCCCCTATGCCCAGCCGCTTTTCCCCGCCGGACGACGGCTGGCGGCACCCGTCGTGACAGTACCAGCCACCCTGCCCTGCCCGCGCACCGCCGGGAGGCGGATGAGCACACAAGCGGGGTTTGGGGAAATTCTCTCGGAAATCGGCCGTGCCCAAGGCGAAAGCAAGGCACTTTCCCAAGCGATTGTGACCGCAAGTCCAGATGTAGCGACCTCCACCAATCTCACCTCCTGGATCAACCGCCGTTCCATGTTCGCCCGCCGGGCGCAGGAGGATGTATTCCGTAAGAACAAAGTTGCCTCGATGGTGAGGAAGGACATGCGTCCCGGCGGGCAACATATTGAGCTGGGCATCGCGGAGCAGAGTTTGTTTCTGTTGCTGGGCGCTGCAGGACTGGCGCACGAACTCTATGGGGCACGGCTGCTGCCGGTGGGCACGGTATATGATCCGTTCGTGAATCGCGGCCATGACGCTCTTTATTACGCCTGTTATCAGGATGCCCGGTTCCTCTTGGTTTCCACCCCTTCAGGCATCACATTGGCGGCGGAAGGTGGGCAGCACCAAGCCACCAATACGCCACTGCTGGGCATCGTGCAGGACAAGCTGGCCACATTCGAGCCGGCCTATTGCGATGAACTGCGGATTCTGATGCGTCATGCGTTTGAATATATGCAAAAGCCGGATGGCTCGGCAGTATGGCTGCGGCTTTCCAACCTCGCCTTGCCACAGCCGGCACGGGAGTTGAATGCGGAACATGTGATTGCTGGGGCACATTGGATTGTGCCGCCGACACCGGGGGCGGAGCTCGTTATCGCGTATCAAGGGCCAGTAGCAGCGGAGGCGGAAAAAGCCTTTGTGCTTGTGCGTGAGGAAGTGCCTGGCGCTGGGCTGCTGGCCATCACCAGCCCGAACAGACTTTATGCGAACTGGCGAGATGCGCAGCGGCGGCGGCGAGAAGGCAAGAAAACCCGCGCACATATCGAAGACATTCTTGCTCCGCTTGCTCCCGGCGCCGCACTGGTAACCGTGCTCGACGGCCACCCCGCGGCGCATTCTTGGCTGGGCGCGGTGCGCGGCCAGCGGGTGATGGCGCTAGGACCAGAACACTTTGGCCAGTCTGGCACTGTGGCGGAGCTGTATCGGGAATATGAGATGGATTGCGACGCGATATTGGATGCCTGCGCCGAGGCGTTGGCCTAACCGCAGCAAAAACAGGTCTTGCTTGATGGAAACCTACGATCCGCGACAATAACTGTTACACCATAAAACCTTGCTTTATACCCAAGTTGCCATGGCCTGCCTGGGGATTTTTGTACCGGTTGAATTGAGACAAACGGGTATAGAAAGGAAGCATTGGCATACCGAAAAGCGGATGAGCGCGGAGCAGATTGTTGTGCTACTGCGGCAGATTGAGGTTCAGACGGGCCAAGGGAAAACGATTCAAGCTGCCTGCCGCGAAGCCGGAATTTCGGATAAAAGCTGTCGGAATCATCAATTTTATGGACGTGCTCAATAGATGTATCATCGCAACATGAGCCAGTCCATGTCACTCCGCGCCTTCAACGACCTGTTTCCGAGAGAAGACGCCGCCGCCGTCGTGGTGGCACGCCGGTGGAGAACCTGGGCCATAGTGCCTCCTTCCATTCACTGGAAAATAATGCACCATTAAAGTCCGGGATCAAATATCTAATACCGTGTCAGCGTCCGCTCCGACATGGGCCTTGAAGCCATGCATGGCTTTACGCCCTTTGTGTTTGACCCAGCGCACGTCATTATCTCCGTCACGTGCCGCAGTGATGATCGTTGCATCCACCAGTGTCCCGGTCTTCACACAGACGGCCTTTGGCCTTCAGTTGGTACGACGCCGCATCGAACAAGGCGTTGTCCAAGCTGCGTGCAGCCAAGATCTTGCGCAATCGTAAGAACGCCGTCCGCTCCGGCGGCGCCTCCTGTGAGGAAAAGCCAATTTGCAGGATTTGCGTGATCGTGTTTTATCTGCGCGGCTATAATAAAGCCGGTTTACATAGATCTCAAGAAAACTGCCTTAACCCTCCATACCCCTTCCGCTCTTTGAGAACAGACGCAGAGCACTCGCGACTGCCCCCAGGAATGCGGAGAATGAAGCAAAAGCCAGGCAGGATCTCGTTGGCGAGGGGTGGGCAAGGCCAAGCGTGATAGCAACTAGCATGCCGCCGATGGTCTGGCCAAGTAAGCGGGTGACTGAAATCATGCCGCTGGCACCGGCTAAGCGCTGCTTGGGCGCATTCATCAGCATGGCTTTGTTGTTGGGCGGCTGGACCAGGGAAAAGCCGGCGCCGGCAACAACGATGCGCCAAGCGATGTTGAGATCTGTCGGCGTGGCCGGCAGTAGGCGGAGAAGCAGGAAACCCAAGCTGAGGATCGCCATGCCGAGCGTCGAGAGGATCGCCGCCGGGTAACGATCCGCCAACCGCCCCACCAGCGGTGCGGTGAGCACGATGGTCAAGGGCCAAGAAGTAATGACGATGCCGGTTTCCACCGGACCACGATGCAGCACGTCCGTGAGATTGAATGGCATCGAGATGATGAAGAAATTGGACGCAAGGAATGACAGGAACCCGGTGGCAAAAGCCGCCGAGAAACCGCCGTGCGCCAGCAAATCCACCGGAAGCAACGGATGTGAACGGGTTAGTTGCAGCCGGACCAGCAAGGCCATAGCTGCGACGCCGGCAGTGAGCAGCCCAATCCCCACCACTCCTCCATTCCCCCCAGAAAAATGATCTCCTCCCACAACGATGCCACCTAAAGCCAACGCCAGCAGCACTGCGCTCAGCGTATCGAATTTCACGTTGGTGCGTTGGGTTTGTGGTAGGGCCGTGAGCGCAAAGTAAAAAGCCACCCCACCAAGTGGCAAATTGATAAGGAACAACCATTTCCAGCTAGCCACGGACAGCACGGCCGCCCCTACGGAAGGCCCCAGTGCCACGCCAAGCGCGATGATCAACCCATTGAGCGCAATGCCGCGCCCAAGCAAATGAGAGGGATAGATATATCTCACCAGCGCGGCGTTCACGCCGAGAATACAAGCTCCCCCAAGCCCCTGCATGGCCCGTGCCACCGCCAACTCTGGTAATGTCTGCGACATGGCACACAGCAGCGAGGCCACCACAAAAATAATCAGCCCTATGAGACACATGCGGGCATGGCCGAATTTTTCGCCAAGACGCGCTACGGGCAGAAGTGAAATCACATTCGTGAGCTGATAGGCGTTGATGACCCAGATTGAGGCCGACGCGGTGGCATGGATATCGCGCGCGATCTCGGGCATAGCGATGTTGACCACCGCATAATCGAGCACCGAAAGCAGCACGGCCATGGCAACGGCCGCCATTGCCCGCAATCTGGCGGGGCGGGGCAAGCCGTCCTGAGGCGCAGCGCAGGCGGGGGTTGGGGGCACGATCGCGGGGTGGTTTGGCTGGTTCAGATCCGTTCGCGTTCCGGCGTCCGCCTCAAAGCCGTTCGCTGATCCTGATTGCGGCCTTGCAGCCGAACCTTATGAGGCCGGAGAGCAATTTATAGGCCGGCGCCTGCTCTGCGCCATTCTCCAGGCCGATATCTCGGTGTTCCAGCTCTTCTAGCCTGAAGGCTTCAATGGTACCAGCCAATCCGGCTTCATCCACACCCAGCGCGTCACGCTGGGCGGCGTAATGAGCGTCAATGGTTTCCTCAACCGCCACCGTGCAGGCCATGGCCGCCTTCTCGCCCATGGCTGCAGTAATGGCACCTAGCGCGAACCCGGCCACATGCCAGAAAGGCAGCATGGCGGTGGGCCGGGCGCGGCGTTCGGCCATTAGCGCTTCAAAGGCTTCCTTATGTACTGTTTCCTGCGCCAGCATGTGACGCAGGAGATCACCCTTTGGCCCGCGGCCCAGTACAGCAAGCTGGCCGGCATAGATCCGCTCGGCACCGTATTCGCCGGCATGGTCGACACGGATATAACGCTTAATCTCCTCGCTCATGCCCATTTTCTCCCTGGCGGCCGCGCCGCCATCCAGAACAACAGTGCTACGAAAACGATCGAGCCGCAGAAATCCATCTGCGCCATCGACATGGGAAAGCCGGCGATCAGATGCACGGGCCTGTCGCACGGTACGGAAGGGGTAAGCGGAAGCGCCGCACCCGGGGTTAGAATGCCGTTGCATTCCGGCAGCGGCGAAGGCCACCAGCCGAACTCCACCCCAACATGCAACCCCGAGATAGCAGCGCCGGCAAGCATCACTACCCCTGCTAGTGCCACCATAGCCCGCGCCGGATTGCCCCCCACCAACAACGCCAGCAGCCCAAGCAGAACTACGATGCGGTACGGCCAACGCTCCAACAGACATAATTCACAAGGTACAAGGTGCAACTGATATTGCGCGAAATACGCTACACCCAGGGCCCCTGCCGCGATGAGTGCCGCGATGAGGCCAGCAAGACGGAAATTCATACCTAGGCTTTAGCTCCTTTTGGTCCGCATCGCCACTCCAGACACGAAAGCAAGCTTACCAACCCTTTTCACGGACGCTGCCGTTAAAGAATGAACCGCGAGAGGTCGCCCTTGGCGGCGAGCGGTGCCACGCGTTCGTTCACGTAAGACGCATCGATAATAATCTTCTCACCCGAGCGGTCGGTGGCGGAGAATGAAATCTCCTCCAGCAGCCGCTCAATGACGGTGGCTAGACGCCTGGCGCCAATATTCTCGACACGCTCATTGATGTCGAAGGCAAGCGAGGCGATGGCATCCACGGAGTCATCTGCAAATTCTAGGTCGACTTTCTCGGTGCCCAACAGCGCCATGTACTGCTTTAACAAAGAGTGCTCGGTATCAGTGAGGATGCGCTTGAAGTCATCACGCGACAGGGAGCTCAGCTCCACGCGGATGGGCAAACGCCCCTGAAGTTCGGGCAACAGGTCCGACGGCTTGGCCACATGGAAGGCGCCGGAGGCAATGAAGAGTATATAGTCCGTTTTCACCGGGCCGTATTTGGTGGAGACGGTGGTGCCCTCGATCAGAGGCAACAGA
>JAKAEC010000001.1 GCA_021818425.1 Pseudomonadota bacterium | reverse complement strand
AACACACTGAGCAGCCGCGTGTGGAATACCTACCAAACCATGCGAGACGCCTGCAAAGAAGCTTGGAACTTCATCGCAAACGACCCAGAACGCATCAAATCAATCGGAACCAGAGACTGGGCACAGGTCATGCTCTAGGGCCTTTGTGGTATTACCACGTTCGGCTTCACGACAGCACGGCCAACGAAAAAACCCGACTAAAGCCGGGTTTTTTGAATCCATAAGATCAAATATTATTTCGGTGCCAACACCATCACCATCTGCCGGTTTTCCATCCTCGGCATTTGCTCAACCTTTGTATCGGCCTCCATATCGCCGCGGATGCGCTCTAGAACCTTTACCCCCAGTTCCTGATGGGCCATCTCACGGCCACGGAAACGCAAGGTCACCTTCACCTTGTCGCCTTCACCAATAAAGCCTTTCATCGCGCGCAGCTTCACCTGATAATCGTTTTCGTCGATATTGGGGCGAACCTTCACCTCCTTGATCTCAACGACCTTCTGCTTCTTGCGCGCTTCGTTACGCTTCTTCTGCTGTTCGTATTTGAACTTGCCATAATCGAGGATTTTGGCCACCGGCGGCTCTGCATTCGGGCTGATCTCGACTAGGTCTAGCCCCGCTGCATAAGCGCGCGCGATCGCGTCCCGGGTGTTGAGCACCCCGATCATTTCACCATTCTGGTCAATCAGCCGAACCTGCGGAATTCTGATTTCTTCGTTAACCCGAGGCCCTTCGCGAGAGGGCGGGGCGGGCGGCGCTGGCGGTCTGGCTATTGGAATGTCTCCTGTTTCAGTTCATCCGGCTTCGGCTTAAGCCTAAATTGTGACGGAATGCAATGCGTATGCGCTCATAGCCGTGCCCAACCTCACGCAACGGCCTTCTCGGGAGGTGGTTTTTGGCGCCACAGCCATCAAAAAAGATAGTCACGCCGCGCGTTCCAGGCTTCCACCAAGGCGCGCGCCTCGGCCGATTCTTCCATCAGCCGCCCATGTCGCCGGGCAAGTTGTTCGGTAAAGTGCAGAAAACCAGAAACCGCCTTCATTCTGGGATCGGACGGCTGAAAATAAGCCAGTTCGCCCCCAAGATACGCGAGAGGCTCCTCAACCGCGACGGATTTATCGAAATCCTTGGCTAGAAAATCCTCACTCAGCAGCAACTCCCACGGTCGGTCTCGCAATCTCTCAAACAGACCGGCATAATACTCGGAACAATAATTCCCCGACGTGCCGGAGGCTAATGCATTCAGTCGGCCCGCCGCCCATTTTTGCATCACCTGCCAGCCGCTGCGGCGCGGATAATGCGCGAGACTCACCCCCTCCAATCGCGCTGCTGCAACCGGCTGGCCACCGATGAATACGCCGTGATTCCCTGCACCAGCCAGGAGATTAGGCTGCCTGCCCCTGGCCGCCACCTTGGCAACATTTATCTCACCGGCATAACGCCAGCGCAGCCGCCACGGTACCACGGGCTCGTCCGTGTTCTCGCCCCCCACCTGCCCGTAATTCATTAATGGCATGCTCACTGCCAACCTGTCCTCGGGCAGCAACATCTGCAAGGGCGTCGAATGCGGAGTTGCGATGAATTCATCGGCATCCAGGAACACCACCCAGTCCGCCGCCAGCACCTGCGAAGCCGCCTGATACCCCCAGCTGTTCACGGTGATCTCATCGGAGCTCACAGCACGGGTTCGGAATACCTTGAGTTGAAATCCCTCATCCTGCAATGCCTGCAAGATTTCCAACGTCCGGTCCGTACTGCCATTGTCCAGGAACAGCATTTCATCCAAATGCCCTGCATGATGACGCACGAATGCCTCGACGATATCGTCCTCATTCAAAATCCGTGTGAAAGATACAATCTTCGTCACGTCCTGACTCCATCGACACGCCGCCTTACATCCAGAATGGTGCGATTGGCTACGGCCCTTGGCAAGCCGTATAGCGGGCAAAAAGTAGGATCACGCCCCGGCCATGCGTACCCATAAAGTGCGCCAAACCGGTCTAATTAATCCTGGTGTCCGTGATCTCGAACGGCAAAACTTACGCCCTACCACTGGACTGGACCGACAAGCGGGCTCTCGCCTATTAGCTGGTTAGCTGGCGCTGGCGAAGCCGAGCGTCATTCCCGAGCACGAGAGTAGATTGTGGGCACATATCATCTGAAAACAAACCAGCCTGAGGAGGACGCCCTTGCGGCCAGTCGCGGCTACGTTACAGCTGGCTTGACAACCGGACGAAGCCTTGTGCGAGGACGTCCACTCGATCGCTTCAGCCCGCGCGGGTTGGGCTCGCGAGCTTGTGACTCAATCTGGTGGTCGGCACAAACGAACACGCCGTCGCGCTCTATGACAGCTTGCCAGACCCTCATGTATTCTATGATATGTTGTTCTTTAAGGCTCCTGATTATGCATGGGCCCGCCGGCAGCCTTAGCGGCTTCCCCCAGGTAGATTCCACGACCAACGGCAAAGGACAATAAAATGGATGTTTTTAAGCCATGGCACGGGGTATGGCTTTGTGCCGCAGTCGGTGCGTGGGCCACACCAGCCTTGGCTCAGACTGCCGACACCGGCCTTCTGGGCAATTGGGATGGACTGAAACCTGCCCTCGCCACGCGTGGCGTTAGGGTCAACATCAACGATTCCGAAAACCTACTGGCAGATATCTCTGGAGGAGCCAAAAGGGGTGCCACCATGCAGGGCGTCACCACGATGAGCATGGATGTGAACACCGGCAAGGCTTTCGGCATTCCGGGCGGCACCTTCCATGTTTCGGCCTTGCAACTGCATGGCCGACCGCTAAGCCCCTATTATCTGTACTCGCTACAAACAGCCAACGGCGACGAAGGCGACAACGCCACCCGCCTATGGGAACTGTGGTACGATCAGGCGACGCCAAACGGCAGGTTCGATATCAAGATCGGCCAGCAGAGCATCGACAACGAATTCATTACTAGCACCTATTCCGGTCTATTCGTTAACACTATGGCGGGCTGGCCGATGCTGCCCTCCGCCGATCTTTACGGCGGTGGCCCAGCCTATCCTCTCAGCTCGCTCGGTGTACGCGGCCGGTTCAAGCCGAACGGTCACGTTGCTATCATGGCTGGCGTGTTCGACGACGACCCCGGCGGCGGCGCATTCAGCGCGGACCAGCAGGCTCTGGACCCACGCGGCGGACGATTCTCCTTAAGCAATGGCGCGCTCTGGATCGCCGAACTTAAGTACACAACCAAGCTGTTTAACCTACCCGGCACCTATAAGCTTGGTTTCTGGTACGATTCCGCGAATTTCCCAGACCAACTCTACGGCTACAACCACCGCGGTAACTACAGCATCTATGGTGTGGTGGATCAAACCATCTGGCAATCCGCTGCAAATGACAACCGCACGCTCAATCTGTTTGGCCGGCTAATGGGCGCGCCAGCCGATGAAAACCTAGTGGACTTCAGCTTCAATGGTGGCGTCACCCTCACCGCGCCACTGCCGGATCGCAATAATGACTCGGCAGGACTGGATTTTGGCGTAGCACACGTTTCCTCCCGCGTGGCCGCCGCCGATACTGCCGCCGGGCTGCCCCGTCAGGGCACAGAGACACTGATCGAGGCTACCTATCAGGCCCAGGCCACCTCTTGGCTCGTGTTACAGCCCGACATCCAATACATCGCCAATCCCGCCGGCGGTATCGATAACCCGTACGAGCCCGGCAAGAAGCTGGCCAACGAACTGGTCATGGGCGTGCGTGGAATCGTTACATTTTGATCAAAGGGGATAGCCGGAAATGGCTTCCCCTTTTTGAATAACGCGGCCTATGCTCGACCCATGGCCAAAAATAATTATGAAAAACAACTCCGCCATCTGCAAATCGAGCTCGTGAAGCTGCAACGCCACGTTATCGCCGAAGGGCGCAAACTACTCATCATCCTGGAAGGACGCGACGGCGCCGGCAAGGACGGCACGATTAAGCGCATCACCGAACACCTCTCACCACGCGATATCCGCGTGGTGGCGCTGCCCAAACCCTCGGATGTCGAGACCACACAATGGTATTTCCAGCGTTATGTCTCACATCTGCCCGCGGCCGGAGAAATCGTCATCTTCAACCGCTCTTGGTATAACCGCGCCGGGGTGGAAAAGGTGATGGGCTTCTGCTCCCATGCCGAATATCATGAATTTATGCACACAGTGCCAGTGTTTGAGGCTATGCTGGCCGATTCCGACATCAACATCGTCAAATACTATCTGGATATCGACCGCGAGGAGCAGAAAAAACGCCTCGCCGCCCGCCGGCGTGACCCACTGAAACAATGGAAGACAAGCCCCATCGACGACCAAGCGCTGAAGCATTTCGATGATTATACCAAAGCCCGCAACGCCATGCTGTTGGGTACCGACAGCGCCGCTAACCCCTGGGTCGTTGTGCGCGCTGGCAACAAAAAGCAAGCGCGCCTTGCCATCATCGGCGATCTCATTACCCGACTTGAATACAAGGATGCGTTGTCGCACGAACCTGACGGCAGCGTGATCTGCCGGTTCGATGAAATCTGTCTCACCAACGGCATGCTGGCGGGTTGACTTTGCAGCCTCCAGCGTCGCATCTGCACGCATGAACGGGCCTCAAGATATCATCCGTGCCATTGCTTTCAATGCGGACGGCCTTGTCGCTGCCATTGCCCAGCAGCATGACACCGGCGAGGTGCTAATGCTGGCCTGGATGAACGCCGATTCGATTGAAGAAACCCTGCGCACCGGCCGAGTCTGCTATTTCTCCCGCTCACGCAATAAACTCTGGCGTAAAGGTGAAACCTCCGGCCAACTGCAAACGCTCGTAGACCTTCGCATCGATTGCGACGGAGACGCGCTGCTGCTGCTAGTGAACCAGGAAGGTGTTGCCTGCCACACCGGACGGCGGAGCTGCTTCTACACCGCTGTGCGGAATGGCCAGCTCACGGAAATCGCCTCCCCCCTCACCAGCCCTGATATGCTTTACAATCGGCTAGATCCGGGGTGAATGCTTAGCAAAACAACCCGAAACTCAAACCATCAAGGACCCGCCATGTCCGTCAAACCGAGGAAGCTGCCTGCCCTGCTCACCGCCGCCGTGCTGGTGCTCAGCTTAACAGGGATTGCCGCTGGCCGCATGGCGGTCGCATCGGACACGCAGGACTACCCGGCAGCCTCACTCTCGGCCCCGACGAATCAGGCGGCGTTAATTGCGCGGGGCAAATACCTCGTCACTGCGGCCGATTGCATGCCTTGCCATACCGGCCCTGGCCACGCTCCATTTTCGGGCGGACTGGTAATGCACACCCCCTTTGGCGGGCTAACCACCCCGAATATCACACCGGACAAAGCCACCGGCATCGGCAACTGGACGGATCAACAATTCTACGACGCCCTTCACTATGGTATTGCACCGGGTCGCTCCTTTTTGGTGTTTCCAAAATTTCTCTATCCAGCGATGCCATACACCTCTTACACAAAGCTCTCTCGGCCAGATGTGATGGCCATCAAGGCTTACCTCGACTCGCTGGCGCCGGTGCATTCGCCGCGCCTGCCCAGCACCCTGAGATTCCCGTTCAATGAGCGTCCGACCCTGCTTGGCTGGCGGCTGCTGTTTTTCCGCGCTGGACCGATGCATATGAACCCCGCCTGGGATGAGCAGATGAAGAACGGCGCCTATCTGACAGAGGCGCTCGGTCATTGCGACGAATGCCATACGCCCCGTAACTTTATGGAGGCCATGATCCCCAGTAAGGCGTTCGCCGGCGCGCCCATCGACGACCTCTTTGCACCCAACATCTCCTCCGACAAGACCTACGGGGTAGGTGGATGGAGCAAGGCGGACTTGGTTGCTTATCTGCATGATAACGGCAATATGGTGAAAGGCGCGCCATATGGTGCCATGCGCGACATGACCGACCATTCGACCAGCCTACTGCCTATTTCGGATGATGAGGATATTGCTGACTACCTGCAAACGGCCACCAAGCCGCAGGTTACACCACCATCCCCCGCAATCAAAAACGCTGCCGCCTCGATCTTGCGCGGGCGGACTCTCTATATGGCCAACTGCGCCAGTTGCCATGACACCACTGGTGACGGCCTGCCACCGAACTTCGTGCCAAACCTGGCGGGGAATGATTCCGTCACCGCCGAGAAACCCTATAACGTCATCGGCGCGGTACTCGGCGGTTTAGGTAAATGGGCAGCTAATGGCCCCAAAATGCCAGCCTTTGGCGCGCAATTCACCGACCAACAGATCGCCGACATCGCCAATTATGTCCGCACCGCCTGGGGTAACAAGGGTAGCGCAGATGCCACCCCGGCTGAGGTGATGAGGCTGCGCGGCTTGGGTGATCTGCCGCCCGCTGCCGGGCGGGCTGCCGATGCGCTGGGCTGCCCGCGCATCTCCTCCTCCGGGGGCGTAGATACTGTAGCGGACCCCGGTAACGGCTTACTAAACACCTACGACGGCGCGACCGCTGCCACGCTGCCCAACCGCACACGGGAGCTGATTAAGGCCCTCAGGGCGAACAACAGCGCCATTACCAACGTCGAACTCACTAACACGTTGGTCGCTGCCTACTGCCCGGTGCTGGCGCAAAAATCTGGCCTGAGCCTAACCGAAAAACGAACCGCGCTAAAAAATTTCATTGCCGCAGTACAGCCGCTAATCGCCGTACATTAGGTGGGGGCTTGGCAGCCGGAGGCTGGGGCGCACATTGTCCCATGGATGACAAGCCTCGTCCCGCTCCCGGCAACGCGCCGGCCTTCGGCATGACCCGTATTTTCATCATCGCGGGCGAAGCCAGCGGCGACGCGCTTGGTTTCCGGCTGATGCACGCGCTGCGCGCACAAAACCCTGATGTGGCATTTTTTGGCATTGGCGGGGCGCGGATGGCGGAAGCTGGACTTACCTCCCTCTTTCCCATGCAAGAATTAGCCTTGATGGGACTGGCAGAAATTTTGCCCAAGGTTCTGCACCTAAAAAAACGCCTAGCGCAGACAATCGAGGCTATCCACACCCGAAAACCGGACATAGTGCTCACCATTGACAGTCCTGGTTTTACCCTGCGGGTGCTGAAGGCCATCGGAAGCAGCGGCCCAAAGCGCGTGCATTACGTCGCCCCCCAGGTCTGGGCATGGCGACAAGAGCGGGTGAAGCATTTCCCTGGTCTGTGGGACGAGTTGCTCTGCCTGTTGCCCTTTGAGCCGGAGTTCTTTGCCCCGCACGGGTTGCACCCAGTCTTTACCGGCCACCCTGTGCTGGAATCCGGCGCCGACAAAGGAGACGCGGCTCGCTTTCGTGCTGCCCATAGCCTCACGTCCGATGCCGTGCCTCTGGTACTGATGCCGGGTTCACGCGTGACTGAAACTAAGCGCCTATTGCCGATATTCAAGCAGACACTGGCCCTATTGCAGCCACAAGTTCCCGCATTGGCGCCGATAGTGGCCGCGGCTTCCGGCATTGCTGAACTGGTCGTTGCCCATACTGCGGATTGGCCGGTGAAACCCATCATCGTGCGCGACATATCTGCACGCTACGACGCCTTCGCAGCGGCGAAAGCGGCGCTCACCAAGTCTGGCACGTCCACGTTGGAACTTGCCATGGCGGGCGTGCCGATGGCCGTTACCTACCGGGTGAACCCGATCTCTGCCGCAATCGGCCGACGGCTAATTAAGGTGCCTCATGTCGCGATGATCAATCTCCTTGCAGGCCGGGCACTGGTTCCTGAACTGCTGCAAGAAGAATGCCGGGCAGATCGCCTCGCCCAAACCGTGCTTGGCCTACTGCAAACCCCCGCGCAACGTGCGGCCCAGCGTATCGGATTCACCGAGGCCCTGGCCAGTCTAAAGGCACCGGAAGGCTCGCCATCCGAAGCCGCAGCGAAGGCCATTCTCCGTCTTACATAGAACCGGATGCCATCTGAATGATTGGCCGGGCTCCTAACTATAATTTGGTCAAGAGGCGTTCGGCATTCACCTGAAGGCACATCGGTGGAAAATTTTTGTTAACCACTCCATGGTTAATTATTTCTCAAGCAGTACTTTATGGAGAGTTTACGATGAACACCACCGGGATCAGCTTGGCGCCGGCCAGCACCGCGAATTCGGCCGCGGTGAACAGCGTATCCGGCAACACCACCAACGTCACCACACTGGCGGATGGTGAAACCGTGACCACCGTGCGGAATGCAAAAGGCGCGATCATTTCGATCTCCACAACCCCACCGACCCGCCCGCCGCAACCCGGAACCGGTTCGACCGTCAATGTCACTGCCTAAGCATTACCCACCTCTAACCTTTCCAAGATGATGGGTATGATAAAGCCATGATTACAAAGGCCCGAGGCTAACACAGGGAAATAGCGTGTTATGCGACGGAAGCGCAGACAAAGGCAGCACCAAGCACGGCAAGCTCGCCGCTTGGGAAATAAACCTGTCTCGCCCCGGACCGATCTCACAGGAGGTGAAGAAAGCTCGCCCCGGCGCTGCTGGGTACGAAACATTTCATCACCCAGTTCAGTAGCAAGATACAGGTTGGCATTGCATACCAGAAAATCAGCAAGAAGGCTTAGCGAAGTACGCGCTCTTTCCGTTGAGTTACTTGGAAACGGCCAACGTCGCTTCCATCGCTGCCACCGCCGAAAGGTTCATTATGCCTCGCGCTGTAGTACTCGACACGGCGATGTGCAGCGGCTTCTCCAGCCCCATTAGCATCGGCCCCACCGTTACCGCCTCACCCGTAGCTTTCACCAAGTTATAGGCAATATTGGCTGAGTCGATGTTCGGGAAGATCAACAGATTTGCGGTGCCGCTCAAAGTTGAATCCGGCAACGCCTGCAGACGAATCCGCTCGGCAAGGGCGGCATCTGCGTGCATTTCGCCATCCACCTCAAGGTTCGGGTCTCTTTCGCGAATCAGGCCCAGCGCCCGGCGCATCTTCCTGGCCGATGGCGAATTGGACGCGCCAAAATTCGAATGCGACAGCAGCGCGACTTTCGGGTTTAACCCAAACCGCTTCACCGTTTCTGCTGCCATCAGCGTCATCTCGGCAATTTCTTCACAAGCGGGGTCGACGTTCACATGCGTGTCACAGAAGAACAGTGGCCCGGCCTGCAGAATAAGCGCCGTCAGCGCGAACACCCGACCCGAGGCCGAGGCTCGCGGCACGATCGGCAAAGCATATTGGAATTGGCGCCACCAATCGCCAGTGCCGCCGCAAATCGCGGCATCCGCCACCCCCTGCTGCAGTAACATTGCTGCCGTTACGGTGGGGCGCTTGCGCACATGCCGCGCCGCCGCGTCCGGCGGAGTGCCGCGCCGACCGACGCGCTTAGAATAGCCTGCCAGCAGGCGCTCATATAATGCCAAGTCACGGTCAAGATCGATAATCTGTACATCGCTCCCCGGCTTCATCCGCAGGCCGAGAGAGTGGATTTTCGCCGTGATCGCCTCGGTTCTGCCGAGTAGGATGGGGTTGGCCATGGCGTCATCCAATACGCTTTGAACCGCGCGCAGGGTGCGCTCGTCCTCGCCCTCGGCGTAAACGATACGCGGCTTGGCTTTGCGCGCCACCTCGACAACAGGACGCAACAGCTGGCCGGAGCGATAAACGAAACGCTCCAACTCGTGCATGTAGGTCTCGAAATCGGCGACCGGCTTACGAGCCACGTTCTCATCCATTGCCGCCTTGGCCACGGCCGGGGCCACATGCAGGATCAAACGCGGATCGAACGGCTTTGGAATGATATAGTCCGGCCCGAATACCGGCGCTTGACCGCCGTAGGCATTGGCAACGGTATCGGATGCCTCGACCTGCGCGAGATGCGCGATGGCACGGGTTGCGGCCAGCTTCATCCCCTCGGTGATCGCGGTTGCCCGCACATCCAGCGCGCCGCGGAAGATGAAGGGAAAGCAGAGCACGTTGTTCACTTGGTTCGGCATGTCTGAACGACCGGTAGCCATGACCGCGTCGGGACGCACACGCTTGACGATCTCGGGCAGGATCTCAGGATCGGGGTTGGCTAGCGCGAAGATCAACGGCTTAGGGGCAAACAAGGGCAGCCATTCCTCCTTCAGCACACGCGGCACGGAGAGGCCGAGGAAGATGTCGGCGCCGGGCAGTACCTGCGGCAAGCTCCGCGCGTCGGTCTCCCGCGCGACGGCATCCAAGGTCGGGTCCAGATTAGGTCGCCCCTTATACACCACGCCGTCCTTGTCAGTCATGGTGATGTTCTCGGGCTTAGCACCCAACGCCTTCAGGATGCCAACACACGACAGCGCGGCCGCCCCCGCCCCGGAAGTAACGATCTTCACATCTTCGATTTTTTTGTTCTGCACGATGAGCCCGTTCAGCACCGCGGCGCCCACAATGATGGCAGTGCCATGCTGGTCGTCGTGAAACACGGGAATTTTCATCTTCTCTCGCAGAGTCTGCTCAATCTTGAAGCACTCCGGGGCTTTGATGTCTTCCAGGTTTATACCGCCGAAGCTGGGCTCCAGCCGCTCCACGGTTTCAATGAATTTATCGGGGTCCTGCTCGTTTATCTCGATATCGAACGAATCGATGCCTGCGAATTTCTTAAACAGGACGGCCTTGCCTTCCATCACCGGCTTGCCGGCGAGAGCGCCGATATTGCCCAGCCCCAATACCGCCGTACCGTTGGTGATAACGGCGACCAGATTAGCGCGTGAGGTCAAGTCGAACGAGGAATCAGGGTCGTCCTTGATCACCTCGCAGGCAGCGGCGACCCCCGGCGAATAGGCCAGTGAAAGGTCACGGGAAGTTTCCATACGTTTGGTGGCAACAATGGCGAGCTTTCCGGGCCTCGGAAAACGGTGAAAATCCAGCGCCGCCTTGCGTAGGTCGTCATCCATGTCCAGCTCTCTCCCGTTAACAGGTCAAAACATGGCGCAAGCCAAGCGGGGAGGCAACATTCCTCGTCATGTGTTTTCCGAGGACCAGATTATTCAGTATAATCAATATGGAGAGACTTGGTGCGGTCGAGAAGACTCGAACTTCCACGAGGTTTCCCCCACAAGCACCTCAAGCTTGCGCGTCTACCATTCCGCCACGACCGCATCGAGGCTGGCCGCCTATAGACTATGAACTCAGACCCTGCAACAGGGGGTGTTATGACGCAAACCCAACCAGACTGGGAAATTTCACAGGGTCTAACCGCGTACAGCGAAGCCGTGGCCCGAATGCAAGCCCGCGCGTCCGCCATTCGCGATGGCCAAGCGGCGGAGCTGGTCTGGCTAGTTGAACATCCGCCGCTTTACACTGAGGGTACTTCGGCCAAGGCGGAGGACTTGCAGGACCCCACCCGGTTTCCCACCTTCAAAGCCGGGCGCGGCGGACAATGGACCTACCATGGCCCTGGCCAGCGCGTGGCCTATGTGATGTTGGATTTAACCCGCTCCCATGGCAGCGTGCCTGCGCGAGATGTGCGTTGTTACGTCGCCGGACTGGAGCGCTGGGTGATCGAAACTTTGCGCGAATTCGGCTTAAAGGGCGAGATACGCGAAGGGCGCGTGGGCATCTGGGTGGACAGGCCGAATGGCCAGGAAGAAAAAATTGGTGCCATCGGTGTGCGGGTCTCACGCTGGGTCACATGGCATGGCTTGGCGCTAAACGTGGCGCCCGATCTGTCCCACTTCACCGGTATAGTGCCTTGTGGCATTGCTGAGCACGGCGTGACCAGCCTGCACGCCCTGGGCATTTACGCAGGTATGGACGATGTTGACGCGGCGTTGAAGCGCAGTTGGAGCAGGATATTTGGATAACACGGACTGTGCTGGCGCAGCACAGCGCCCACTCCATATAAATACCATGAAACTTTCCGTGCTCGACCAATCTCCGATACGAAGCAATGCCTCACCGGATGTTTCCATCCGCGAATCGATCAAATTGGCCCAAGCCTGCGAGGTGTTTGGCTATCACCGCTATTGGCTCTCGGAGCATCACAGCTCAAGCGCGGTAGCGGGCTCTGCGCCAGAGGTTCTCGCTGCCGCCATCGCCGCCACTACCAACCGCATAAGGGTGGGGGCGGCAGGCATTATGCTACCGCATTATTCGGCTCTGAAGGTGGCGGAAACGTTCCGGGTGTTGGAGGCCATCGCTCCGGGGCGGATCGACCTTGGCCTTGGCCGCGCGCCGGGTTCTGATGGCCGCACGGCACTGGCGCTGAACCCCAGCGCCAGCCGGGCGGCAGAGATATTCCCTGCTCAAGTACAGGACGTGATGGCCTGGGTCTCGGGCGTGCCCTTGCCGGCGGACCATCCGTTTGGTGCCATCACCGCCGAGCCACGCGGCCCACATGCGCCAGAAATATGGATTCTCGGGAGCTCGAATTACGGCGCTCAGCTCGCCGCTTGGTTTGGCCTGCCTTATGCCTACGCCTATTTCTTCTCCGACGGAGCAGGAGCAGCCGAGGCTTTGCACGCCTATCAAACCCAGTTCCGCCAACCGGAGCCTGCCGAGGTAAAACCTCGCTCCGCCGTCACCGTCTTCGCCCTGGCGGCGGAAACAGAAGAGGAGGCGCAATACTGGGCAAAGTCCCGCGGGGCATTTTGGGGCATGCGCAGCCGTGGGGCATATATTCCGCTGCCGTCACCTGCGGAAGCCGACGCATTCGACTTTTCCAATGCAGAAAAGGAACAAATTTCCATCTCCCAGCAGCGCGCCTTCATCGGCACAGCTCCCCAAGTGGCCCAAAGGCTGCGTGCTCTGGCCCAGGAGTTGCGACTGGACGAGATTGCCATCACCACCGCGGCTTACGATCCTGCGGTAAGAATGCGCTCCTACGAACTATTGGCAAAAGAGTTTGGTTTAAGCTGAATAATGCACGCCTATCATATCATGACGTCCAGCTTGAAATTTTGAAACATTGCTGATTTTGCATTGAATTTCATGAATTAGATGACGACGTCCGGGCCATGGACGGCCGCGATCATGGAGGCCACATGGATACCAAAAGGATGCAGCCGATGGGTAAAAAATTTCAGATGGCACTCGGCATTGTTGCAATGCTGGGTTTGGTGGCCGGCCTTAGCGCTTGTCATACGGCCGCCGGGCTTGGTCAGGATATTTCGCAAGGAGGACACGCGCTGACCAATAGCGCGAATGCCCACTCGCCAAGCTCCCCAAGCCCATAATTTAATCAATCAATTAACTAACGCTAGTCAATGAGATTAATCCCTATGAATAAAGACCGCCTCGAAGGTTCCGCCAAGCAGGTTAACGGGGAGAGCGGTGAACGGCACGGCCAGCAAAGCGGCCAGCGACGTAAGGCTGCAGGCCAACTGCAAAGCTGACATGGCCTGGGGCTAGGCGCATAACGCCGTTGGCGGGCTGAAAGACACTGCCACGAAGCGCAAACCGGCTTTGAATTGCTCCACGGAACAGAGGAGGATTTTTCCGGCGCTCCTCTTATGCGCCCATCGTATTCAGCGCCCGTTGGAGAATTTCTGCCGCCGCTAGCTTATCTACGATCTCGGCACGGCGCGCCCGGCTTACCCCCGCCACGATCAACCGCTCGTGCGTCTCAGCGGTAGAGTAGCTTTCATCCATCATCGCTGCCGGCAGGCCCGTGGCCTCGCTGATGCTGTGCGCCCAATCCCGCGCCGCCTGGGCGCGCGGCCCCAGCGTCTGACCATCGTCCAAAGGGAGACCGACGATTAGGCCCCCTACCCCCTCCCGATCGATGATCACCGCCAGCTCAGCGACATTCCTCTTCATCTTACCTCGCGCCAACGTGGCATAAGGGCTGGCGATCTGCCGGTTAACGTCCGACAGCGCCACGCCAATGCGCTTAGTGCCAGGGTCGAGCCCCAGAAGCCGCGCGCCCTGGGGCAAAACAGCAAAAATGTCCTGCAGGTTGAAGAGTGCCATGCCCACCTGTATGGTCCGGCCGGATTTTTTAGCCAAGGGATTTTGGTATGTCGCTGGACGCCGCAACGGTACGCCGGATTGCGAAACTAGCCCGAATAAGGGTGAATGACGAGGAGGTTTCCACTCTTCAGAACGAGCTAAACGCCATTCTGGGCTATGTGGAACAGCTATCCGATGTGAACGTGGAGGGCGTGGAGCCACTTTCCGGCGGCGCACAAATGGCGCTACGCCAACGCGAGGATAATCTGACCGACGGGGGAATGGCGGACAAAATCTTGGCCAACGCGCCAGACCGCATCGGAAACTTCTTTGCCGTGCCGAAAGTGGTGGAATGAGCATTTTTGATTTGAGCATAGCCGCCGCAGCCAAGGCGCTGAAGGCGAAAGAGTTTTCGGCCGTGGAGCTGACCACGGCCTATAATGAGGCGGTCGCGGCACTGAACCCGCGGCTGAACGCCTATATCACGGTGACACCGGAACTGGCGCTGGAGCAGGCGAGAGCTGCAGACTCCCGGATCGCGGATGGCAGCGCCACACCACTCACTGGCATTCCCCTTGCGATGAAGGATCTCTTCTGCACCGAGAGTGTCCGTACCACGGCGGGAAGTTCGATCCTGGAGCCCTTCATCCCACCTTATGAAAGCACCGTCTCGGCCAAACTGAAGGCAGCGGGAGCGGTAATGCTGGGTAAAGCCAATCTGGACGAGTTCGCCATGGGCTCATCCAACACCACCTCGCATTATGGAGCAGTAGAAAATCCCTGGAAACGCCTCGGCTCGGATGCCAAACTTGTGCCAGGCGGCTCGTCAGGCGGGTCCGCCGCAGCGGTTGCTGCCCGCATTGCCTTGGCCGCCACGGGCACAGATACCGGCGGCTCCATCCGCCAGCCAGCCTCGTTCACCGGCCTAGCAGGCATCAAACCGACGTACGGACGCTGCTCACGCTGGGGCGTGGTTGCCTTTGCCTCCTCGCTGGACCAACCCGGACCGATGGCTCGCAATGTAGAAGACAATGCCCTTCTGCTCAACGCCATGGCGGGGTTTGACCAAAAGGACTCCACATCCGCCAACCGCGAAGTGCCGGATTTTTGCCTCGCCCTCGGCCGCGGCGTGAAAGGGCTGAAAATCGGCATCCCCAGAGAATACAGGTTGGAGGGCACTAACCCGGAAATTCTTGCACTTTGGGACAAGGGCATCGAGTGGCTGAAGGCCCAAGGAGCTGATATCGTCAACATCTCGCTGCCCCACACCAAATACGGCCTGCCCGTGTACTATATCGTCGCCCCCGCCGAGGCGTCCTCTAACCTCGCCCGCTATGACGGCGTGCGTTTCGGCAAACGTGTGGATGGCGAGGACTTAATCGACCTCTATGAGCGCACCCGCGCCGAAGGCTTCGGGCCTGAAGTAAAACGCCGTATCATGATCGGTACCTATGTGCTTAGCCATGGCTATTACGACGCCTATTACCTCAAGGCACAGAAGGTACGGAATTTGATCTTGCGCGATTTCACCGACGCTTTCGGCAGCGTGGACGCCATCCTCACACCAACCGCGCCCTCCGCCGCCTTTGGTTTAGACGAAAAAATGGACGACCCCGTCACGATGTATTTGAACGACGTGTTCACTGTGCCGGCCTCGCTGGCAGGTGTGCCCGCCATGAGCGTTCCTGCCGGTCTTTCCGCCGAAGGACTGCCGCTCGGCCTGCAGGTTATCGGTAGGCACTTTGACGAAGAAACAGTATTCGCGGTCTCCGCCGCTATCGAAAGCGCAGCGGGCTTTTCGGCCCTGCCTGAATTGCGAGCGAAATAATGGCTAGTTACACACTTGAAGGTCACACCGGCACTTGGGAAGTCGTCGTCGGTCTCGAGGTCCATGCCCAGATAATTTCGAAGTCTAAGCTATTCTCTGGTGCCTCAGCCGCCTACGGGGGTGCCCCCAACACGCATGTGTCGTTCATCGATGCCGGATTTCCCGGCATGCTGCCCGTGATAAACAAAGAATGCGTGGCCCAGGCTGTACGCACCGGCCTGGGCCTGCGCGCGCGCATCAACCTGTTCTCCCGCTTCGACCGCAAGAACTATTTCTACGCGGATTTGCCGCAGGGTTATCAAATCAGCCAGTTTGCGCACCCAATCGTCGGTACCGGCGAGGTCGAGATCGAGTTGCAGGACGGCACGATCAAATACATCGGCATCACCCGTCTACATCTGGAGCAAGATGCTGGAAAATCTATGCATGACCAGCATCCTTCGAAATCGGTCATCGACCTTAACCGCGCGGGCGTGGGGCTGATGGAGATCGTCTCGGAGCCGGACATCCGCTCGCCCGAGGAAGCCGGGGCATATCTTCGTAAACTGAGGCAGATTTTGCGCTATCTTGGCACCTGCGATGGCAATATGGAGGAAGGCTCCATGCGCGCGGACGTGAACGTATCTGTCCGCAAGCCGGGCGAGGCATTCCGTACCCGCTGCGAAATCAAGAATGTCAACTCCATCCGTTTTGTGATGCATGCAGTGGAAGCCGAAGCCATGCGCCAGATCGAGGTGTGGGAATCTGGCGGCGAGGTGGTGCAGGAGACCCGCCTCTATGATCCTTCTAAAGGTGAGACACGCTCCATGCGTTCCAAAGAGGATGCGCATGACTACCGCTATTTTCCCGAGCCTGACCTGTTGCCGCTGATTCTGGAACAAGACTGGGTAGATGATTTGAAAGCCATGCTACCTGAACTGCCGGACGAAAAGCGTGCCCGCTTCTGTCAGGAATATGGTATTTCCTATTACGACGCCGGTGTGCTGGTGGCGGAACAGGCGACGGCTGATTTTTACGAGACCCTCGCGAAAGGCCGCGATGGTAAGCTTGCTGCCAATTGGGTGACAGGCGATTTCTTCGCCGCCATGAACCGCACAGGCAAGAGTATCGAAAACCCGCCTGTAAGCGTCGAGGCGCTGGGCCAACTTCTGGACCTCATTACCGACACGACTATCAATGGCCGCATCGCCAAGACCGTGTTTGAGGAGATGGTGGAAACCGGAAAAATGCCTACTGCCATCGTCGACGAAAATGGAATGAGGCAAGTGACCGACACCGGCGCTATCGATGAAGCCGTGACCAAGGTTCTAGCCAATAACCCCGACAAAGTGGCTGAATATAAATCCGGCAAAGACAAGCTGTTTGGCTTCTTCGTCGGCCAAGTGATGAAAGCCATGCAAGGTAAGGGCAACCCGGCTTTGGTGAACGAGGCGGTGAGGAAGCAATTGGGCTAGGCCAACATCCGGTCAAATGGAAACATTTGATCGGGTAATGTCCGCGATCAAACAGAGTTTCGCATGGCTGCCCCGCGCCTGAGTAAAGCGGGCGTTGACACGGATCAAACCCTGCCCCGCAGGCAGAGTTTATTTGTCCATCATGATGAAAGAACTGCCGCTCGCCAAGGTTTACCAGTTTATTGAACCCGGCCCAGTAACACTGCTTACCACTCAGGCACAGGGCGCCAAACCAAATGTTATGACTATGTCCTGGCACATGATGTTGGAATTCGAGCCACCGCTCATCGGCTGCGTGGTAGCGCAAGGCAATTACAGCTTTGCAGCTTTGCATAAGACGCGTGAATGTGTCATCGCCGTGCCGCCTGCCAGCCTTTCCAAAGTCGTTAGCGGTATTGGCAATTGCACTGGCGGGGACACGGACAAATTCGCGTGCTTTGACCTTACGCCTTTGCCTGCGTCGCATGTCGCAGCACCTTTAATCGGCGAGGCAATCGTTAATCTTGAATGTGTTGTGAAAGACACGAAGATGGTAAGGACCTATAATCTCTTCATACTGGAATGCGTGAAAGCCTGGGAGAACCCCAAGCTTAAGGATGCACCAATGCTGCATCATCACGGCTACGGCAATTTCTCTGTGGACGGCGAGCGCATCCACGTGAAGTCAAAGATGCGCTAGATTTCAGGAAATTTCTGGATTAGCCCACTTGCCTCGGCCATCGCCCGGCTTTCGGCGATTGACTTGCTTACCATCAGTGCTGCGGTAAGGGCACGCTTGCCCGCCAGCCCGTCCACTGCAACCGGTGCACCATCCAGGCAGGATGCAAAAAATGCCTCATGCTCAGCCAAAAGCGCATCATGGTCCTGCCAACCCGCTTGCTCGATGCCGAACTCCGAAAAGCCAGGCACCTTGGTCCCGATGCCCCGTCCCACCAGGGTTAATTTCCGAGCCGAGAAATCCACCGTTAAGTAGCCGGTCTGAGAGAAGATTCGCATCTTGCGCTCGGTCTTCAGCGAAATACGGCTGGCGGTGATCGTCGCCACCGCGCCGGACGCGAATCGGATGCGCGCATTGGCGATATCATCGAAGGTGCTGGCCACGGGGGCGCCCACTGCATCCACGTTCACCACCTCCGAATCGGCAAGAGTGAGAATCAGGTCGAGGTCGTGAATCATCAAGTCTAGAATCACCGAAACATCCGTACCGCGCGACTTGAAGGGGGCTATACGCACCGCCTCGATATATAGCGGCCGGCCCATGCGCTGGCTTACCGCCCCATGCGCAGCTGAAAACCGTTCCAGGTGCCCTACCTGCAGCACCACGCCCGCCTGCCCGGCTAAGGCAATCAGCTCATCCGCTTGGTCGACAGTGGCGGCGATCGGCTTTTCCACCAGCACGTGCTTGCCCGCCCGCAGTGCCCTGACCGCATGCTCGTAATGGAACTCCGCCGGGGCGGCGATAACCACTGCCTCTGCCTGCTCCAAAATTTCTTCGACAGATTTCACGGGGCAACCCGCCTCCCAAGCCACTTCCTTGGCGCGAACCGGATTCGGATCCGCAAGCCCAATGAAACGCGCGCGGACCGCACCCGCCAGTTTTAGCGCATGGTAACGGCCAAAATGCCCCGCTCCGATCAGCCCGACCTGCAATCGCTCGTTCATATCTTTAGCGCTCTATTCCGCTCCGGGGTTGCGCGCAACGCTACAGCCCGCCATACGGCAAGCGGTTTGGAAATTTTTGGAGCCCGCGTTGCTTTATTTCGGCCGTGCGAAGACTTTTGGTATCCTGCTTGTTTGCGGGTTAGGCGTGCTGCTTAGCTTGCCCAACCTTTGGGCGCGGCCTGGGTGGTGGCCTAACTTCATGCCCTGGAACCAAGTGCATCTAGGGCTGGACCTGAAAGGCGGCTCTTACCTGTTGCTGCAAATCGATACAAACGCCATCCAGAAACAAGACCTGAACTCCTTGGTAGGCCAGGCGAGGCAAACGCTCGTAAAGGCTGGGCTAGGATATAAGGACCTGCACGTAGATTTACCTGCGCACCAGGTGCTGCTCACCCCGCTGAACGGCCAGGCCGCGCAAGCGCTCGCTGCGCTCAAGGGGCTGGTCACCTATCTGCCCAACTCGCCCACCCCCAGCCTCGCAGTAGCGCAAATGCCCGATGGAAACATAGCACTCTCCATCCCAGCCCAGGCCCAAACCGCGCGCGACACCCAAGCTGTACAGCAGGCAATCACCATCATCCAACGCCGTATCGACGGCTCGGGCGTACTCAACCCGGTCATCCAGCGCCAGGGCTCAGACCAGATCGTGGTGCAGCTTCCAGGCATCTCCGACCCTGGCCGGGTGAAAAAGCTAATTGGTACCACCGCGCACATGACCTTCCAGATGGTCGATTCCACCGCTTCACCTGGCCAGCCCGCTCCGCTGGGCGATGAGTGGCTGCCGATGGCAAACAACCCCAAACAGAAGCTTGCGGTGCAAACTGAGGTCGCCGTAGACGGGGCCAGCCTGACCAACGCCCAGGCCAGCACCGACCCACAAACCGGCGAATGGGTCGTCAATTTTACTCTGAACGCCGTGGGCGCGCGCGAGTTTGCTGATACCACCGCCGCCAATGTGGGCAAATTGTTCGCCATCGTGCTGGACGGCAAGATTATCGAAGCCCCAGTTATCCGCGAGCCAATCACCGGCGGACAGGGTCAGATTTCCGGCAATTTCACACCGCAATCGGCTACCGACCTCGCTTTGCTGCTGCGTGCGGGCGCCCTACCAGCGCCGCTAAACATTGTGGAGGAGCAGAGTGTAGGGCCGGAGCTGGGGGCAGACGCGATACGTGCTGGTGCCATCTCGCTGGCTGTGGGCTTTGGGCTGGTGCTGTTCTTCATGGCGCTATTCTACGGGCTGTTCGGCTGGTTCGCGAATGTTGCACTCATCGCCAACCTGATCCTGATGCTCGCCATTCTCTCCTTTATGGGCGCCACCCTCACGCTTCCGGGCATGGCTGGCATCCTGTTGACGCTGGGCATGGCAGTAGACGCGAACATTCTCATCAACGAGCGCGTGCGCGAGGAAGTGAGGAACGGCCGCAAACCGCTCGCCGCGCTGGAAGCTGGTTATAAGCGCGCCTACGGCACCATCATTGATTCTAACGTGACCACGCTACTGGCGCATATCACCCTGTTCATCTTCGGCTCGCCGCCTGTACGGGGCTTCGCCGTGACGATCTGCGCCGGCATCATCACAACCTTATTCACCGCCACGGTCGTTGTGCGCCTCATCACCTCGCGCTGGTATACGGCCCGCCGTCCTGCCGCCCTACCCGTCTAGGAACTGCGCCCATGTTCTATAAACCGGCTTTCCGCTTCGTCCCGGACGGAACCAAGATCCGCTTCATGAATGGCCGCTTCGCCGGGCTCATCACGTCGGCGGTGCTGTCGCTAGCCTCGGTCATCCTGTTCTTCCATCCTGGCCTAAATATGGGGCTAGATTTCAAGGGCGGGGTGGTTCTTCAAGTTCAAACCCAGCAGAAAGCTAACTTCCCGGCTCTGCGCTCGGCACTAGCCGCCGCGGGGCTAGGCGATGCGGCGTTACAAGCGGTCGGCAGCCACGGAAATCAGGTTCTCATCAGCCTGGAGAGCCGGAACAGCGCTGCCGCCACGGAAACCGCGATCGGCGAAGTGCAGACAGCGCTGAAGAAGGCCGCTCCCGGCGCCACAATCCAATCCACCCAGGCGGTTGGCGCCTCAGTATCGAGCCAACTTTTTGCGCAAGGGCTGGAGGCACTCGGTCTCTCGTTCGTGATGATCCTGATCTATATATGGTTCCGCTTTGAATGGCAGTTTGCCATTGGTGCCGTGGTCACGCTGCTTCTTGATACTACCAAGACCATCGGCTTCATGGTCGTCACCCGCATCCCATTTGACCTAGTGACCATCGCCGCCATTCTTACCATCATTGGCTATTCCACCAACGACAAGGTTGTGGTGTACGACCGGATGCGAGAAAATCTGCGCAAATACAAAACAATGAACCTGCGCGAGCTAATCGACCTTTCGATCAATGAAACGTTAAACAGAACCCTTGGCACTTCCGGTACCGTGTTCCTTGCGGCCCTACCTCTGGCGTTGTTCGGTGGCTCCGCCCTTTCTGGCTTTGCGTGGATCATGCTATTCGGCATTGTGATTGGCACCTCGTCTTCCATCTTCATAGCGGCGCCGATTCTGCTGTTTCTGGGTGAGCACCGGCTGCGCCGCTCCGCGACTGCACCAAAAAAAACCTGAACCGATAGGGCTGGTTGATTTTTTAATCGCGGTCATCATAGAAAGATGCCGCCGCCGATAGATGGAATTTTTTACAAAATTATGATATTTAGACAACAACCGTGAGCGAGCCGGCCTCCTTGCTTGCGGCCATGCTGCGCATGCGCTACCAGCCAATCGTCCGGTTAGCCGATGGCGCGCTCAGCCACGTTGAGGTGCTGACCAGACTTCAAGGACAGGACGGCAGCCTAGCCGGCCCCGCCAACCTGGTCGTGGCCATGGAGGACCCGGAATTAGCACTTGGGCTAACCGGCGCCATCATGCAACAGGCGCTTTGGGAATATCGGAGACGCGGGCTTTGCGCGCACAAGCTGCCGCTGGCCTTCAATCTGCCTCTTAATGTCATGGTCTCTCCCGGCATCCTGAACCAGATTGAGGCGCTGCGGGAAGCGCACCGCCTTCCGGCGGGGCTGCTGCGCTTTGAGTTGACCGAAACACAGCCAGTTAAGGACATAGACTTGGCGAAGGCGAGTATTATGGCGCTACGAAAGGCTGGCTACTGGGTGGCGCTCGATGACGTCGTGCCCGCCACGCCATTCCTTATGGCGCTAATGAGTGCGGCTGTCGGTGCCGTGAAGCTCGATCGCTCCGTGGTGGTGGATGCCAGCCCTGACGCGGCCGCCTTCATCCGGAAGATCGCCGGTCTTGCTGCGCAACGGCAGCAGGACATCGTGGCCGAGGGCATCGAGGCGGCGGCGCAAATAAAGCAGATGCTGGCGCATGGAGTAACACATGGCCAAGGCTTTTTTTTCTCTAAGCCGTTGACGATGGAGGAACTCGTCGCCGGCCTTGGGGCCGCGCCGATTATGCCACCAGGCTGAAGCGCCGCTTGGCGTCACGCTGCATGCGCGCCACACGGATGCGCCAAGTCTCGCTATGTGCTGCCAGTGCCGCCATTGCGATGTTATCCGGGTGTTCGGCAGTTTCGGGTGGCATCTCCTTGACCATCCCGTCGGCCTTCAGTTTTAGCAAATGTGCCAGCACATTGCGCTGCGCAGCCGCCTTCAAAAACAGATCCTGCTTGGCATAAAGCTTCGCAGCTAGTCCTGCCACGCTCCAATCGTGCTGGGCAAGCGCCATGACCAGGGTAGCCTCCCTTTTCTGGCGGTGAGCGAGCATGTTAGCGGTCAGCTCACGCGGGTTTCTCAACAATGGCCCGTGCCCAGGCAGGAAGGCATCTTCCTGCCTCTGCAGCAGACGCTGCAGCGAGCGGTAATAATCTGCCATGTCACCATCTGGCGGACTGACAACGGAGGATGACCAGGACATCACATGATCACCACTAAATAGCAGTTGCTCGCCGGTGGCGCCGATGAAGGCAAAGCAGAGGTGATCAGCGGCATGGCCGGGCGTGTGGAGCGCGGTAAAGCCGTTGATCTTGTCGCCTTCGCCCATCGGGATGTCGGGCGCAAGCTCGTCCCTGACCGGCTTTGCGAACCCGGCCAGCTTTGCGCCGCACGCCGCCTTTAGCGCCGACGCCGCGCCGGAGTGGTCAGCATGAGTATGGGTAAGCAGAATCAGACTGACCGGCACCGTCCCGGCAGCGGCAAGAATATCAGCGACATGGCCGGCATCTTCGGGTCCAGGATCGACTACGACCAAGCCGTCAGGCCGCTCAACCAAATAAGTGTTGGTGCCATGATAGGTCATAACACCGGGGTTGCTGGCGACAATCCGAGTGATTCCTGGCAACACTTTAAGAGCGGCGTGGCGCGGCGGCACGGCCTCGGTCAAAAATCCCATAACCGCATCATGCAGTGCAGCATACGATTCCGACAATCCACCAACCGGCAAAGCTACCTTCAGCCAAACGTGTAGGCCAGCCAAAGCACGCCCAAAACCAGCATGGCGCAGACCAAGCCCAACGCCGCCGGTAGTACGCCGCTGCCCGTACGCATGCGGCTCAACCCATGTGGCAAACGCGACTCACGCCGCCATACAATTTCATTAAAATCTTTCATATTCAGCATATTGCACCCCACCTTGCGATGGTTTTGTGGCATTATCCTGGCTCGCATCCCCTTACTTCTACGGGGTGTTACAACTATGCGCCCGCTGGCTTCGGAAATGCAATGAAAACCGTACACTGGCCGAGTGCGGGTTTTTCCGATGCGCCAAGGTCGACATGATGGCAAGGGAGGTTAATCTGGCGTCCATGAGCACACCTCAGGATTCGGATTCCGCCCTTCGCGCTAATTTGCGCAGGCACAAGCTTCTTGCTTCCTCCTTGCTGGTGCTGATGGCTGCCCTAACGGTCGTCAGTTATTTTCTGCCCACATCCGCCTGGAGTGGCCTGCTACGCGATGCCGCTAAGGCCGGTTTCATTGGTGGTGTGGCGGACTGGTTCGCCGTGACCGCACTGTTCCGCCACCCGCTCGGCCTGCCGATTCCGCATACTGCCATTCTGCCCGCACAGAAGCAGCGGCTGGGCGATGCGCTGGGCCGGTTCGTCGCTAACCACGTGGCGACGGAGGCAGATGTGCGGCGGATGCTTAAAAATTTGGATTCGTCTGCGATTCTGCGCCGCTTCTTGGCCGACCCCACGGCGACGCGCCCCCTGGCAGAGGCGCTGGCCGGGATGCTGCCAAAGCTACTCGCCACCATAGAGGATGGCCGCGCTCGGCGGCTGCTGAACCGGCTGCTGCCCAGGCTGGTTGGTGGGCAGGCCGCTGGCGTGGTGGTGGCACGCGCTTTGGCCGGACTGGTGGAGGGCGGCAAGCATCAGGAAATGTTCTCGTTCATCCTGGCTCAGGTAAAGGAAACGCTGGCGGCACGGGAGGATGCCCTACGCGAGGCAATTAAGGAGCGCGTGGCCGAGCACGGGGGCAAATTGGTGGGTTGGGCGGTGGGAGCCACCATTGCCCGACGCGTACTCTCGGCCGTGAATGCCGAGCTGGATAAGATTAACCCGGATTCCTCCGAGATCCGCGAAGCGTTTGACGACTGGGTCCGTGTGGAAATAGCCAAACTGGAGACAGACCCAGAACGTGCCGCGGAGCTAGGCCAAGCGCTAAGAGGCGTGATGATGCACGATACCGTGCGAGCCTGGGCCTGGGATGTATGGGCGCGGATGCGCCGCGCGCTGGAGATGGACGCTGCCAATCCAAATGGTCGCTCGGTGGCGGTGATCGAGGCGGCGTTGGTCAATCTGGCCGACGTTCTGGGACGCGACGAGGCGGCGCAGGCTAGGCTGAATGAGGCCGTGCAGGACATTGTGATCCGCATGCTGCCCAGCGCCCAGGTGGAGGGAGCAAAATTCATTGGCGGCGTCATCGGCGCTTGGGACGGAAAAACCATCACCGAAAAGCTGGAACTGCGCGTGGGCAAGGACCTGCAATATATCCGAGTGAATGGCACGCTAGTGGGGTTCATGCTCGGCGCCGCGCTGAACATGCTTTTTGGGCTAATGCCCGCGCACCCCTGAAGCAAAGCGGCGGGAAAATGCCTCGCGCGCCTTGGTTGCGCCACATCCCTGGGTTATGCTGGCGTGCATGAAACCAATCTTTGCATCCACTATCCTCGCCCTTCTTCCCGCAGTTGCCCTGGCAGCCGGCCCCAGCGCGTTGGGGCCCAATGGCGGCAAGTTCGGAGACTGGACAGCCGCCACTTATGGCAGTGGCGACGCCAAGATTTGCTACGCCTTCACCCTGCCGCTAAGTTCCAAGCCGGCGATAAAGGCCCGCGGCAAAGCGATGCTGACCGTAACAGACCGCAAGGGCTCGCCGCACGAGGTGTCCTTTACTGCCGGGTATGATTACCCGAAGGACGCTACGGTAAGCGTCATGGTGGGCGGCAGAAGGTTCGATTTCTTCACGCAGAAGGACATCGCTTTCACCAGCAGCGGGGCGGACGCGGTGGCTGCGTTCGAAGCCGGCGCCACTGCTACCGCCACGGGCCCGGGGCCGTATGGTCACGCGGTGGTGGACCAATTCTCGCTAACAGGATTTACCGACGCCTATAAAGCCATCACTGCTGCGTGTCAGTAATGCTTGACCTTACCGCCGCAGAGCGCGAGCGCATTCTGGCCAAGGCGGCGCATTTCTCGCCGCCGCCCCATATTCTGCCTGATGGCCGGCGAGATCTGGTCGGGCTTTCGCGCGAGGAATTGGCTGAAGAGGTTGAAGCCTTCGGTGAGAAGCCGTTCCGGGCCAAGCAGCTCTGGCATTGGATCTATCACCAGGGCGTGCGGGAGTTCTCGACGATGTCCAACATCGCCAAACCCTTGCAGGAGAAGCTAGCGGAACGCTTCGTCATCGGCCGGCCTGAGGTGGCGGCGGACCAACTCTCGAAGGACGAGACGCGAAAATTTCTATTCCGCTTCCGCGATCATGAGGCGGTGGAAACCGTTTACATCCCCGACCGCCAAGAGGACCGAGGCGCAGTGTGCCTCTCCTCCCAAGTAGGCTGCACCCTCTCCTGCCGGTTCTGCCATACCGGCACGCAGCGCTTGGCGCGCAACCTTTCGGCGGCTGAAATAGTTGGCCAGTTCATGGCAGCGCGTGATGCCTACGGCGAATGGCCCAGTCCCAAGGGCGAAACGCCGCGCTTGCTTTCCACCATCGTGCTGATGGGTATGGGTGAGCCGCTTTACAATTACGAAAATGTCGCGAAAGCCATGAAGATCATCATGGATGGCGAGGGCATCGCCATCTCGCGACGGCGGATTACGCTTTCTACCTCCGGTGTGGTACCGATGATGGACCGCGCGGGAGACGAGCTTGGGGTGAATCTAGCAATTTCTCTGCACGCAGTGCGGGATGATTTGCGCGACGAGTTGGTGCCACTAAATCGCAAATACCCGATCAGGGAGCTCATTGCAGCCTGCCACCGCTATCCGAGCGCATCGAATGCCCGGCGAATCACCTTCGAATACATCATGCTGAAGGGGATAAACGATTCCGAGGCGGATGCGCGGGAGTTGGTACGGCTGATCGCAGGACTGCCGGCCAAAGTAAATCTCATCCCCTTCAACCCGTGGCCCGGTTCGTCTTACGAGCCTTCCACCCCGGAGGCGCTGAAGACATTTGCTGCCATCGTCATGAAGGCGGGCTATGCCTCGCCCATCCGCGCCCCACGCGGGCAGGATATCCTGGCCGCCTGCGGGCAGCTGAAGAGTGCATTAGAACAAGAAGCAGCCGAGTAGCACTTCCTGTTTGCAACAAAAACCGACCTTTATGGCCGGTTTTTTCATATTCCAGCCACAAATCCGCCCGCTGCTTTTCTTTACTGTATGCAACGCTCGGCGCCTTGAATCCTCGCCTACCGAAGGGGACATTAAGACGCTTCGGGCAGTGCAAAGGAGACTGGCATGGGCGTGTATTTGATCAGCGGTGGTGCACGAGGCATCGGAGCGAGCATTGCCTCCCGGCTCGCGCTCGACGGCCACCGCGTGGTCGTGGCCGACAAGGTGAAGCCCACCTCTGAGACAAAGGCCCGCGCTGTGATCTGCGATGTTTCCGACCCCGCCCAAGTGGCGAGTCTGATTACCGGCATCGAAACAATCGAGGAGCAACTAGACGGTATAGTCTGCAACGCCGGGTTCATGATCTGCAAGCCGATCGAAGAGCTGACACTGGAAGAATGGAATTCCGTGCTAGCTACTAACCTCACCAGCGCATTTCTGCTGGTGCGCGCGGGGACGAAGATGCTGAGAGCCACAAAAGGAGCGGTCGTTACCATCGCCTCCACCCGTGTCCATATGTCCGAACCGCACACAGAAGCCTACGCAGCTTCCAAGGGTGGGCTACTGACACTTACGCACGCACTCGCTATCAGCTTGGCCCCTGATGTGCGCGTTAACTGCATATCCCCGGGCTGGATTGATACCGGCCATAATCCCATCCGCCCGGAAGATCACGCCCAGCACCCGACGGGGCGCGTCGGCAAACCTGAAGATATCGCGGAGCTAGCGGTCTATCTGCTCAGCCCCAGGGCCGGGTTCATTACCGGTGCGGAGATCGTCGTCGACGGCGGCATGACCCGAAAGATGATTTATTCGAAGTGAAATGGCACTTGATCATCAGTTGTTTTTCGATATATCTATTTATATCTAACCTATCAAAAGGACACTGTCCATGCGATACCGTCGTTTTTTCGATACCATGGAGGTTCCGCGCCACCGGCGCCGATTCATGCGGCTTGAGCGCAGGCATGGCCGCCACAGCTCCGGCGGGCGCCACCGCGTGCTGGAGCATGGCGACTTACGGGTGCTGGTGCTGTATTTGATCGCAGAGGCTCCACGCCACGGTTACGAACTGATAAAGGCGATCGAAGATCTGACCGGCGGCGCTTATGCACCAAGCCCCGGCGTAATCTATCCTACCCTGACTATGCTGGAAGAGTTGGGGCAGGCGGTCGCCGAAACCAGTGGCACGAAGCGGCTATTCACCATCACAGCCGTCGGTAAGGAGGCGCTGGATGCTTCCGGACCTGCGCTTCAGGCCATGCTAGCGCGGCTCCCCGCCGGGGCGGGGCGGGATGCCGTGATGCCGATTCGGCGTGCAATGGAAAATTTAAAAACCGCCTTGCGCATGAAGCTCGGCGGCCAGGCGGCCACCCCCGAGACGGTACGCAAGGCCACCGACATGATTGACGATTTAGTCCGCAAGATCGAAGCGCTTTGATGCTGAACGACCCAGCCGCAACCTGAAAGGAAACAGGCGCATGAACGCCACGGCCATCATTCCAACTGCGAGTGCGAGGTGCTATCTTGGTCAGTTCGTCAACCATTTCGCGAATAAACTGCCGGCGCTTCGCGAACCGGACAACAGTCAAGGCGAGGTGAGCTTCACCACCGGGCTGTGCACGATGGACGCGGATTCCCAGCGCCTTTCGATTATTCTGAACGCCGCAGATGAGGAGGAGCTTGGCCGGCTGAAGGAGATCGTAGACCGGCATCTACTTCGCTTTGCCTTCCGAGAGGAGCTGATCATCTCCTGGCGCTGAGCGACGTCAAGCCGTGCCTTTCGGCCAGCGCCGATGCAACCACAACCAGTCACCGGGGGCTTCGCGCACCCAGCGTTCCACGATGCGGTTCACCTCCGTAGTCAGTGCCACGGCATCTGCGGACTTGTTTTCGCTCTTGGGCAGAGGAATAGGCGGCTCGCATATCACATGCAGCCGCGCCGGGCCAAGACGCCGTACATGAATGGGAAACACCGGGCAGCGCAACCGCATGGCAAAGATGGCGAGCGCGTCCATGGTCATAGCAGTCTTGCCGAAAAACGGTACGGCAAGCCCCGCATCAAGCTTCTGGTCCACCAGGAACCCGAGGGCCCCACCCTGGCGCACATGCGCATAGGCTGCACGCGCGCCGGCTGCACCCTTGGGAAACATACGCACAGGGGAGTCGTAGCCACGCTGCCTCAGCCGAGCGAGCATTTCGTCTACCAGCTTGTTAGAGGGAGCGCGGTACATGAACCCGAAATCTATGCCGTGGGTGGCTGCGATAAGTGGCATCACCTCCCAATTACCCGTATGGCCGGTAAAGAATAGTGCTGGTGAGCCGGGTGCGAGATGCGGCGCTACGTGTTCGTCCCAGCCTTCGAGCACATAGCCAGGCTTGAGGCTGCCGGCCGGAACCTCTCGTAGCGCCCGCAGGGAAGCGAGTTCGGCAACCGTTTGACCGAGATTGCGCCAGACCTGAAGCAGTATCCGCCTACGCGCTTTGGCAGAAAGCTCAGGCATGGCGAGGCGCAGATTGGCGTCTCCCACCTTGCGGGTGACCGGCAAAAACGGGCCGATTCCCTCTGCAACCGCGCCCCCCAGTCGTGAGGCCGCTGCTGGTGGCAGCAAGGTGAGCAAGCGAATCAACCCGTGAACAAGTATCGCCTCAGCTTGGTGAGCAAGACCGGTCGTGGACATGTTCATGCCTTCAAAAGCGCCTCCAAGGCAGCTTCGTCCTCCCACTCTAGGCGAGCCTCCACAACCAAGCAGGCTGACCGCAGAGCAGACGGCAGCTTAACAAAATCTTTGGCGGTGGTGACAAGCCGGGCGCCCTTATGCGCTGCCTCGGCCAACAGGGCGGAAGCCTCCTTTGCGGCATAAATATGATGGTCAGGATAAGCATGGCTGCTGACCAGCTCCGCCCCCAGAGAAAGCACCGAACGAAAGAATTTTTCGGGCCGGCCGATACCAGCAAAGGCGATCACCGGGCGGCGCCCCAGCGGCTCTACACAATCAGGCAGTATGGTCGCGCGCAAAACTGGTAAGGAGGGTGGCAGCCGGGCTAGAGCGCTGGTCTCGTCCTGGCCGACCAAAACCGCAGCTTGGCAGCGTCGCGCGGCACTGGCAACCGGCTCACGCAGGGGGCCAGCCGGCAGCAGTAAGCCATTGCCGAAACCATAGCCTCCATCGATCACCAGCAATGAGAGATCCTTGTGCAGCGCCGGGTTCTGCAAGCCGTCATCCATGACGATGGCGGTGGCACCCTCCGCCAGTGCCATCCGGGCGCCAGCCGCGCGGTCCCAGGCTTTCACGGTCGGCGCAATATCAGCCAAAAGCAGCGCCTCATCTCCCACTTCCAGGGCGGTGTGAAGGCCCCTTTCCACCAGCAAGGGGCCGGACAAAGCGCCGCCGTAACCCCGCGTAAGGGCAAAGGGGCGATTGGGCAGGCGGGCCAGAACGTCCAGCGCTACCAACGTTTTTCCCGAGCCACCGACGCTGGCATTGCCGATACATATTGTTTTGATGCCAACACAAACCCCCTGACGGCGCATGCGGTGCGCCGTTGCAACCCGGGTAAAAATCCCGAAGGGCCGTAAAAGCTGCGCTGCGGGTCCGCGGCGGGTCCAGAATTCCGGGGCAATCATGACACGCCATCCAAGATGAGGGCTAAAAGCCGTTCAGGCAATCGCTCAGCACCCATAAAGGCCGCCGCCGCCCGCGCCCCGGCCGCCTGAGCTGCTTGCGGATCGGTCAACCATTGCCGCGCCGCCGCGGTAAGGCCAACTGCATCCACCACATCTTGAAGCGCCCCCGCGATACGAAGCCTCGCCGCAGCTTCCTCGAAATTTTCAAGATGCGGGCCGCAGATGACCGGCCGAGCGAGTAAGGCGGGCTCCACGATGTTGTGCCCGCCAAAACCGGCCAGCGAGTTGCCAACAAATGCAAACGGGGCAAGACTGAAGAACAGCCCAAGCTCGCCCAGCGTGTCTGCCACATAAACCTGCCCAGGCTCTGGCCTCTGCCCCAGAGAGCGGCGCGGCGCGGCGCCGCAGACCGCCGCTACTGCCTCACCTCGTTCGGGATGACGTGGCACCACTAGGGTGACCAAGCCAGGGAATGCTGCCAGCAAGGCTTGGTGCGCGCCGTAAATCAACTCCTCCTCGCCCGGGTGAGTGCTGGCCGCCAGCCAGACTGGACCAGGAATAGCCGCCCGCAATGCCGCAAGTGCCGCTTTATCACAAGGCAGAGGCGTCGCGTGGAACTTCAAATTACCCCATTCCAGCACCTGCGCCAAACCCAACGCGCGGAAACGCTCAGCATCTGCGGCTGATTGTGCATGAATCGCTGTAAACCCGCCCATCAGACATTTCGCGAACCCCGGCGCACGCCGCCAGTTACGAACAGACGCTGCGGAAAGCCTGCCATTGACCAAAAACCGCCTGATCCCGCGCGCATCGCATGCCGCTAGAAGGTTCGGCCAGATCTCGCTTTCAAGAAACACTGCCGCATCAGGCCGCCAATGCGCCAGGAAACGCCCCACCCAGCTTGGTACGTCCAGCGGCACAAACTGATGTAGCGCATTCTCCGGCAGCCGCTCCGCCGCCAATACCGCAGATGTCACAGTGCCCGTGGTGAGCAGCACTGGTCCCGTCGCCGCGAGTAGGCGGATCAGCGGCAAGGCGGAGACCGTTTCCCCTACGCTGGCCGCATGCACCCAGTTGAGCCTGCCCACCGGGCGCGGCAGAGATGAAATGCCCTCGCGTTCGGGCAGACGCAAGGCAACTTCCTTGCCCCGCGTAGCCCTGTGCCGCAGCCAGCGCCGCAATGCCGGCGCGGCCAAGCTGGTACTACCCGCATAGAGATTGAGGATCACGACCGTGCCCGCGCTTGGATGGCGTTCAGCGCGGCCTCAACCTCCGGCAACTCTGCGCGCCAGTTTTCGCGGGAGATGTGCAGCGGCGCACCGCAGGCCAGCACCAACCGTCCGAAGGGCAACGGGATGCGCATGCCGTCCCAGCTCTTTTCCAAAGTGATGAACCGGGTTGTCGCGGCACCGCAGGGGATGATGACCGCGCCTGTGAGCCCGGCTAGCGCAGCAACACCCGGTGCCGCACGCCGCGCCGGGCCGCGTGGACCATCGGGCGTGATCGCCACATTGGTGCCGCTGTTGATCAATCGCACCAGTTCCTGCAACCCAGACGCGCCACCATTTGAGCTTGAGCCGGAGACCAGCCCGACGCCAAAGCTCCGCACGATCATGCCGACGAGCTGGCCGTCGCGATGCCGGCTTGCTAACACCACGGCCGGGCGCTTCATTCCGGCCTTGCGCGCCTCGCGCCACAGCACCGGCATCGTGGGCAAGGTTTCATGCCAGAACGCCACGATGACGGGCTGATCCTGTGAGAGAACTGCTAGGTTCTCCTGCCCCACGATGCTAAACTCAAACTGCAACCGCAACGCGGCGCGGGCATACCATGCCAGAAGCCGTGCAATAACCGTCCTCGCGGGCTTTGATTTGAGGATGCTGCTCACTCCGCGCGGGTAGCATCAACTAATGCCGGTTGCCAGCACAGAGCAACTGCCTGCCGCTGCATACGGCTCAAGCGATTTGCGAAACCAAGCCCGGCAGATGGCCGGCTGGCTCGCCGAAGGCTCGCCATTGTCCCCCACGCAAAACCTCACTAGGGTTGAATTTGGCCTTATAAGACATTTTGCGACTCTCCTCGACCCAGTAGCCGAGATAGACATTTTCCAGCCTCAACTCCACTGCCCGTCGCACCAGCCAAATGATGGCATAGGTGCCAAGCGAGCGCTGCGGGAGATCCGTATCGAAAAAGCTGTAAACGGCGGAAACTCCGTCTTCTAGCCGGTCGGCTAGGCATGCGCCAACAAGTCGGCCACCGGGCAGACGGAATTCGACCATGGAGGTTTCAATGGGTGTGTCCTCCACCATGGCCCGGTAGTCGTAGAAGCTCATAGAGGACATGTCACCATCGCCATGGCGGGCCAACTGATAGACCTGGAACAACCCGTATTGCTCGGCTGTGGCACGGGGCGGCATTTCCTGCACCAGCAAATCTGCATTGCGCCGTTCAATCCGCCTCTGCGTTCGGTCGGGGCCGAATTCCTGCGCGCGGATGCGAATGGGCACGCAAGCATTGCAGTTCGGGCAAACGGGCGCGTAAGCTATGTTGTGGCTACGCCGGAAGCCGCCGCGCGAAAGACGGTCATGCAGGGTTTCGGCAGAAACACCCGCGAGCTCTGTCACCACCTTCCGCTCCGTCCGCCCCGGCACATAAGGGCAGGGCAAAGGCGAGGTGGTATAGAAAAAATGCGGTCTCCGTGCAGGCTTAAAGCTCATTCTGAGCCCTATGTTTGGGACTCGGAGCCCGCGCGTCAATAAGGAAATTGAGCCGTGCGCACAAGGGTGAGGCCGCAGAGCAGGTCGTGCGCAGCGCGGTGGCGCGGATTGAGAAACGCCAGCAGGAACGGCAGCCCTGCCAAGGCAAAACTGAACCAGAGCAATAAGGTCCAAACAAACGCCTGGACAAGTGTGGGATGTTCCAGCGTCGCATCCTGACGCACGGCAAGCCCGGCCAGGCGTTGCCCCGGCGTGGCGCCGGTGCCGCCAATCAGCAGCGTGTAGTAAATGAGCGGCAGCCAGGGCAAAATGTGAAAAGCCAGCCAGCCGAAACCCAGCGTGAGCACGCCGAAGATGGCAATTGCTATCACCATGGTCCAGAAGAACATCGCAATGCCCATCATATCGAAAATGAAGGCAGCGCAACGACGAACGATCACGCCTTGCGAAAGGGCTTGGTCAGGTGGCGGCGGGGGGTAGAACAGAGACTGGCTCATGGCCCAAGACTGCGCTTTTTTGTACCCTGAGCGCAAGGGCCAGCAATGCTGGCAGGCATGCGGCCAGCATGGGGGCATAAAAAAACAAACGGTGCATTGGCGAAAGCAGCAGCCACGGCGCCAAATAAGTAGCGATGCCAAGCGCCAGCGTAAGCCGGCCAGGCCGCGCTTCCAAGGCCAGGGCCAACGCGGCCACGGCAGCCAGACTGTCATAGGCATAGGCGTGCGGCTGGGCAAGCAAAGTAGCGATGAGCGTTATGCCCACCGCCAGCCGGTAGGGTGCCCGCCGCGCGGCCCATGCCGTGAGCGCAATCATTGCGATCCCGCAAACCGCCTGAAGTCTCCAAGCAAATGTCTCGCTCAGCCCCAAAGTGATGGCATTCGCCGAAGGCGTGATGAGTGTATTCAAATTTAGGGTTTTCGCCTGGAAGTAGGCATGCTGACAAGTTAGCATCGCGTTTACCCAGAGCGGCCACATCTGCAGCGGGAAGATGAGATCGGCGAGACTGGCCAACGCCAAAGCAGTGAGGCTAGCAGCAAAAATGCTTACCCACGCCCCGCTTGTCAGTAGAAACACTGCGGCCATGAGTCCGAGCTGCGGCTTCAGCGTCAGTAGGCCAAACCAGAACCCCGCCAAAACTGGACGACGTGGAAGGCACGCAAACCCTGCCAATAACAGTGCAGTGGCGAATAGCGCTGTCTGCCCAGTCGCAAGGCAGAGAAGCGCTGCTGGGCTGCCAAGAAGCGCAGCCAAAGTGTTCCGGCAACTGCGGGGAAACATGACTTTCGTACCCAGCGCCAAGGCGGTGATGCCCAGCAGGCTCCAGATGATTTCCGCCTCTCCAAAAGGCAAAAGCCGCAGCCAGGAAAACGCGATTAGCGCAGGCGGCGGGTAAATGAAGGGATAGAAGCTGTGAAATCCCGGATAAAGTTGCCGCTGGAAAGCGGTCAGCGTGGCAGCGTTGTATATTAACGTCGGGCGCGACTCCGCCGCGATAAAGCGCGGAAACGACCAGAACGCCATGAAATCGCTGTTTAGCCGGGCATGGGTAGCCAGTAACTCTGTCAGCATGACTAGATTGAGCGCAAGGCCCACCGCCACCGGCACGATAACGGCCCTTTCCCTGAAGTCTGTTGTGGCGGGCTGCAGCATCATCTATGGCCATAAGCCAGAACTTCCGTATGGTCGAGAGAAGGAGCGGACGATGGCACGGTCGGGGTCTGTCAATTATTTTTTTGGCACGCGCTTCTACAAGCTGGCCTTCGTTGAGTTCGGTAACCCAGCCGCGCCTGCTGTGGTGTGTGTGCACGGCCTCACCCGAAATGGACGGGATTTCGACGCCTTGGCGGAAGCCCTTTCAGATCGTTTCCACGTCATCTGCCCCGACCTACCGGGCCGCGGAAAATCCGACTGGCTCGAGGACCCAATGGCCTATCAGCCGCCCACCTACGTGGCGGCGCTGGGGCACCTGCTGGCGCAGATCAACAAGCCAGTAGCTTGGATTGGCACCTCGTTAGGCGGCATTTGCGGCATGATGATTGCGGCGGCGCAGAATACGCCTGTGACCCGGCTGGTACTCAACGACATTGGCCCGCTGATTCCCGCCACTGGATTGGCCCGCATCCGCGACTACATGCTGGCCGCCCCGGCGCGGTTTGCCTCCCTGGCGGCTCTGACTTCATATTTGCGCGAGGTGCATGCGCCATTCGGCGCGCTCTCCGATACTGAATGGGCGCATCTAGCCCGGTTCTCAACCCGACAGGTGCTAGACCCGACCAGCGAAGGCAAGACCATCTCATTACATTATGACCCCAAGATTGCCGACCCGATTCGCGCGACGGTGCTGCTGGATGTGGACATGTGGCCGGTCTGGGACGCGATCCATATGCCGCGGCTAGTCATCCGCGGAGCTATGAGCGATCTTTTACTGCTGGACACATATGAGCAGATGCTGGCCACAGGCGCTGAAGGCTATGTGGTGCAGGAGGCCGGCCACGCCCCGGCTTTGACGGACCATGAAAGCCAAGCACGGATAAAGGCGTTTTTGCTAGAGCAATATGTTTGAGATTAACGCAATAGAGTCAGGATAAATTTATAGAATTGCTCGTCAAATCCAAAACTAGCCGCTTTAGTTAAACGCTGGAGACTCTGGCAGACCGGCCCGCCAGTTGGCCAGCAAGTTAAGCTTGCGTGACACGGTTGATCTGACTTACCAAATTTTTAAATTGACCGAGATGATCAGAGAAATCCTCAAGCGCAAGCATTGGCCAATAATGCGACGGGCAGCAGTTGCGGGCGCACGCGCGGCAACAAGCCAACGTGTTTCCCTTGTAGCTGCCGGCTGCGCCTTCTACGCTACGCTCGCACTATTTCCTGCGATTACCATGCTCATCTCGCTCTATGGGCTAGCCTTCAATCCAGACACTGTGCAGCCGCAGCTGCATTACCTGCAAAGTTTCATGCCCCCGGATGTCTACAGCCTAATCTCCTCACGGATACAGGGCATTGTGAGCCAGCCGGCCAAGAGGCTTGGGGTGTCGTTCGTCGTGTCGCTGCTGATCTCACTCTGGTCCTCCTCAACCGGTACGCGGTCGGTCATCAACGCTCTCACCCTGGCGTACCAAGAGGAAGAGACGCGTGGCATGATCCAGTTCTACGCCGTCGCCCTAGGCATGACGTTCATTGCAGTACTGGGCACGGTTCTTGCCATCGGGTTTCTGGTTTTCGTGCCAGTTGCACTCGCGTTTCTTGGCTTGCCAGAAAGCATGAGGTTCCTGGTGACTCTAATGAGCTTCACGTCCATGGTGCTATTCGTGATCATCGCGCTGGGGCTTCTTTACCGCTTCGGTCCAGCTGGAAGAGAGCGCATTTTCTATGCTCCTGGGGCGGCCATCGCCACTATTGCTTGGCTTGTAGCAAGCTGGGCTTTTGGGCTTTATGTTGGAAAATTCGCTGCCTATAGCGCCACCTACGGCCCGCTGGCGACGATGATCGGCCTGATGATGTGGTTCTACATCTCGGCCTATGTCGTGCTATTCGGTGCGGAGTTGAACGCGGCCCTGGACCGGGAGTGGCGCAAACGGCCAACGTAATGGGTCGGCCGCAGGGGCACTTGCTAGAGTGTAAAAACGCTAGACGTTTCTGCCCCGCGACACCATGTGCAACAGGACACAACTTGAAAGATTTGCATACGCATGCCGGCTTCGCGCAATAGCCTCTCAGCCCTGATCCGGGTGGCAGCGGTATCCGTGCCGGTGCTGGCATTGGCTGGCGGCGCCATGCTGATGCGCCGCAACCAGCCCGTGGGCAACCATCACGTACCGGAACCGCTGCGTCCGGTCTCGCTGCCAGAGTATCTAGGTCGCTGGTACGAGGTGGCGCGGTATGACCAGTTTTTTGAGACAGGCTGCGAAGCGGTATCAGCCGATTATAGCCTACGGCCAGACGGCAGGATCGACGTAGTGAACAACTGCCGAACCATAAACGGAAGAACGCGCGTGGCGCGCGGGACCGCCAAAATTGTGCCCGGCTCACGAGGAGCCAAGTTGAAAGTCAGCTTTTATGGCCCCTTTTATGTAGGCAATTACTGGGTACTGGACCATGGGGAAGATTACGATTGGGCGATCGTAGGGGACCCCACGGGCCGCTATCTCTGGATCCTCTCACGCCAGCAAGTGTTACAGGAGATGGAGCGGCGCAGCCTCATCAAACGAGCTTCCGCCCTAGGCTATGACACCTCACGGTTGGTGATCACCAGACAGCCGTGAATGACGTTTTAGAAACCAAACATATGATCTAGGGAAAATCCTCCAGTTTCGTCTTCCAGCCCATGGAAGCCGAATAAGCGACAGGTGATATCGCGAATCAGCACATAGCCACGCTCCCCCGCGGATTTAAGTGCAGACGGAGAAAAGTGCTGGATTGGCCTAACTAATTTCGAGCCCGAGCAGGCAATTCTGATGCGCGCAATTTCCAGCAACGCGCCCTGTCCATCGTAAAGTTCAAGCTCCGTGCTTGAGTTTGCGAGCCATGGCGCCGAAGCTGGATAGATGAGCACGCAGAAACTCTCCCGCCCACCGAAGCCAAGCTTCAGGAAAAGCCTCGTGGAAAGCCCCGGCGGCTTACCGGTATAGCTCTGCGGTTCGTTCTTATAAACCATGAGCGTGTTAAAGATATGCGCTCCGAAACTGCTTTCGGCCGCGTGGGAATTGGCGCGGTCCTCAAAACGGAACAGGGCGTGCAGCCAGCCATCGGCCTCACCGCCTTCGCGGAAGTCATAGACCAGTTCCGCATGTCCACCATCGGGCAGCGCGTCCAGCGGCAGCACATCGTCGAGATCCACCGCGCAATTGTGGTCCCGCGGTAAGCAGCCGAGGAATTTTTCCGCGACCTTCTCACCGAAAGGCGAGAATACATCCATGCGCAGCGGCATCTCGCGTTCCGTTTCTACCATCGGGGTGGGCAGCGCAATGGTTTTGAAACGTTCGCGCGGCAGCACTGGAAACGGCAAAAGATAGCCTCGTCCGAGGGCGGGATGCAACGCCTTGATGCCGGCGTCGGGACGCAAATCCGTGCGCTCCACATTCACATGCGCAATGCGGGCACGCCCGTTGCGCACCACCTCATAACGCGGGCGAACCACATGCATGCCGGCACGCACCTCAATCTGGGCAGGCCAACGCAAATCGGGGAATAACTCCGCCACGTCCAGCGCGCGGGTAGCGAAGGGGGGAACCTCCTCCTTCAGCGCCACGGGTTCATCAGCACCCATGCGGTCTAGCGCTAGCCCCCCGGCGGGAATGGAAACGCCATGGCTGTTCTGCACCCACAAGACTACACGCTCATCCTCACGAGGAGCCGGTAGGCCCGCAAAGCGGGCGGAGGGCCAAGCATTGGCGTCATGAGTGCAGGAGAGCGAAGCGCCATTATCCGTGGCGTAGGTATCCAGTGCATACTTCACCACGTCATGCCCAGCGACACCAATGGCGTGAATGAAGAGCTGCCCTGTGAAAGGCTTCAGGCTAAAACGTGCGCGTATCTCGCGGCTGTCCAGTATATGGCCACCCGGCCCAGCCGGTGCCTTCTCCGCCCATTCTGCCAGGACCTGCCCCCCCTGGCCGAAGAGGATATGCTGGAACAGCACCTCCTTCGCGCCATAGCCAGCCCAGTAGTTGGCGGTAGTAAGGCGCGTGGCGAAGTGGTCGTCATCGCGAAAAAACACGAAATTGGTGGCAAAATTTCGCGCCTCCAGGTAGCGCCCCTGCGTGGTAAGCCAACCGTCCGGCAGCTTCACCTCATCCAACGTGACGAACGTCGCTCCCTGCGGCAGCAAGCCTCGCAAATGCTGGGCAAGGCGCTTGGCATCGAAGGCAGCCAATATCACGGTGTTCACCCGCGCATGCGGCAACTCTATTATCGCACGGGCTATATGCCCGGCCCGGATTTGGCCGACGGCCTCGGCATCCTGCACATAAAGCCCCTCGACCTGAAGATTCGGGCATAGGGCGAGCAACAGGGGGGCAATTCCATCCGGATCGAACAAGGCCACTGGCCCGGCACGTTCCGCCAGTCTGGCCAGAGCTCTCGCTGCCAGCGGATGGGATAGCGCCTTGTACACCAAATTACCGCCGCGCTTGTTGTCGAACGTTTCAATATCCAGCATGCGCCCTCACAGCCCCAAACGACGGCGCAGCTCTTGCCCCGCCCATTCCGTGTCATCCAACGGCGCTGTATCCCACAGCTCCAGCTCTCCAGCAAAATGTCGCACTCGGCCATCCAATACCAGCGCGTCCATGAATGCGCCGATGCGCTGGGATTTTCCCGGTAGTCGTGCCAGAAACACCGGCGCGCTCGTGGCAACGGCCTCCGAGACCATCGAAACGGAATCCGCAGTTACGATAATGGCATCTGCACAGGCCAGCATGCCGAAATAAGGATTCTCGCCCGTGAAGTCCCAGATCCAAGCACCCAGTGGTTCGAGCGCGGCGCGTAACGTGATGATCACGTCAGATGCAGTGCGGCGCGAGGGCGTGATCATCATGCCAGCGCCCTGGCGCATTACGCTGGCTAATTGAACTGCCAAGGTTTTCGCTTGTTCGGCCTCAAATTTGTAACGCCCGTTGGAACCGCCGAGCAAAACCGCTACCAGGGGCCGGGGGAGATCCGCAAAACGCGGTGCATAGATTTCCCGTCCCACCGCCAGCCGCGCTTGCGTGACACGGTGTAGTGCTGTTCGGGTGACAATTACATTCGCCCCCTCGATCCCGTCATGCCGTCCAGCAAGCACGGCATCGAAGCGCGAAAGCGCCATGCGTGGATGCTGAATGGCCACGGCCTTCACGTTTTTACCCCGCAACGCCGCCGCTACACGCGCGCCAGCGCCACCCGCGCCAATAACCACCTGCGGCACCGGCGACGAAAACAAGGACGAATCAACCGCCCAACGCGGATTAAGCCAAAAATTCGTGGGAATACGCCGCCAGAACGGACGAAAGCGCAGCGGCTTAAAATCCGGCGCTAATGCGGCGGCTTCCGCCAGCCCCAACGCCTGGGACCGCAGCCCCGCGAGATCGGTGCAGATGATACGGGCTTCAACCATGATGGCGCGGCTTTGCGGCGCGCGGGCCGCAACGTCAACCCGGCGGATTGCGCGCACGCATGGCTGGGCTAGAGTGGAGCGTATGAGTCCCGGCCCGTCTCAAGCCAGCCCATCCATCCCCCCGACACCGGAACTACCGGATTTTCCGGTGGGGATTAGCGCGCCTGACCTCTCGCTCTATCTCGCGGGCAATACTGGCATTTCCGGCTTCACCAGTCGCGATTCCGGCATCGCTGGGCCTCATGTGGTGCTGGTTTCGCTGATACACGGCAACGAATTTGCCGGTGCTATAGTGCTGAAGGAATTGCTGGATGGCGGTTTCAAGCCCCTGCGTGGCCGGCTGACCCTCGGCTTCGCCAATCTTGCCGCCTATGCGCGGTTCGATCCGCAAAACCCTGTCGCCTCACGCTATGTCGACGAGGATATGAACCGCGTCTGGGATGATTCCACCCTTTTCGGCGTGCGCCGCTCGCTAGAATTGGACCGGGCGCGGGAGATCAAACCTATCATCGATTCGGCGGATATTCTGCTAGATTTGCATACCATGCTCTGGCCCTCTGATCCGGTGCTGCTCTGTGGCACCGGACCGCGCGGGCGGGCTTTGGGCATGGCTGTGGGCACGCCCGCACTGGTGGTGGCCGATACCGGCCATGCCGGCGGAAAGAGGCTGATTGATTACGAGCGTTTCACCGAAAATTGCTCCAACGGAGCCGCTTGCCTGTTGGTCGAGGCTGGGCCGCACTGGCAGCCAGCCGCCGTGGAGCAAAGCCGCGCCACGGTTCGGGCCCTACTGCGCCAGGCGGACATGTTGCATGCCGCTGCTCCACCCGACTCTAGTCGTTTTGCCGAAGTGGTAAGGCTGGTTACCGCCCGCACCAACCGCTTCGTCTTTGCTCGGGCATTCCGAGGCGGCGAGGTCATTCCGAAGGCGGGCACGCTCATTGCTCATGACGGGGACGAGGAAATCCGCACGCCGGAAGACGACATTATCCTTATCATGCCCAGCCTGAAGGTAAGCCACGGCCATACTGCGGTACGCCTAGCCCGGCGCGTGCACCCTCTGGGCTAAACACCCCCGCCAGCCCTGCGCTGCGGGACTGGCAGTGTCACTCGGCTCTAATCGAATAGTGAACTCACGGAGCTTTCCGTGGAGATGCGCAGCATCGCCTCGGCCATCAGTGGAGCAATGGAAAGCTGACGGATGTTGTTGGCAAGGCGTACTGCCTCGGTCGCCATGATCGAATCGGTGATCGTCATCATTTCAATCGGCGAAGCCGCAATGCGCGCCACAGCCCCCCCCGAGAGCACCCCATGAGAAACATAAACCTCAACCGAAGTTGCGCCATTCGCCAGCAATGCTTCGGCGGCATTGCAGAGCGTACCGCCCGAGTCGACGATGTCGTCAACCAGAATGCAATGACGCCCCTGCACATCGCCAATGATATTCATCACTTCGGAAACGCCCGCCCGCTCGCGGCGCTTGTCGATAATCGCCAGATCCGTGTTCAGTCTACGGGCGATGATCCGGGCCCTGAGCACGCCACCGACATCAGGGGAGACGATCATCGGGTGACGGCCGGCGAAACGCTCTTGGATGTCCCGCGAGAAAAGCGGTGCGGTCGGCAGATTATCGACAGGAATATCGAAGAACCCCTGAATCTGGCCAGCGTGAAGGTCCATGGTCAGCACACGGTTGGCGCCAGCCTCGGTTATGATATTGGCGACCAGTTTGGCCGAGATGGGGGTGCGGGGACCAGATTTGCGGTCCTGCCTGGCGTAGCCGAAATAGGGAATCACAGCCGTCACACGCCTCGCCGACCCGCGCCGTAATGCATCCAGGGTGATCAGCAATTCCATGAGGTTGTCGTTGGTGGGGTAGGAGGTGGATTGGATGACGAATACGTCCTCCCCACGCACATTTTCATGGACCTCGACAAATACTTCCATGTCAGCGAAGCGCCTGATGGAGGCTTTCGCCAGCGGCAAATTCAGCCCCGCGGCGACGGCTTCGGCCAGGGGACGGTTGCTGTTGGCGGCGACAATTTTCATTAAAACCTTCCCGGAATTCTGCTCGGGCGCGGTTTAGCAATGAGAAACCGCAAAGTAAATTAAGCCGAGAGCTCCCGGGACCGCTGAGTGGCGGCCTGAATGGCTGCCTTGAAAATTTTTGGCAAAGCGTCATCCGCGCGCAACAGTTTCAGCGCTTCCGCGGTCGTACCGCCCGGCGAGGTTACGGCCACCCGCAACGCTTCCGGTGCCTCAGGCGATGCAGCCAACAGCGCCGCCGAACCGATCACAGTCTGGCGCGCCATGAGGCTGGCAAGATCTGGTGGCAGACCGTGGTCCAGCCCGGCCTGCTCAAGCAGTTCGGTAAGCAAAAAGACATAGGCAGGGCCGCCCCCCGAAATGGCCGTGACCGGGTCCAACATGGCTTCGTCCTCGATCCAGGCCACCTCCCCCGCTGCAGCCAGCAGCCTGCCGCTAAGCTCGCGCTGAGAGTGGGAAACCTGGGGGGCAGCAAAGGCAACGGTTATGCCTTGGCGCACCGCTGCGGGCGTATTTGGCATGGCCCTCACAATGGCGCAGCCACCGCCCAGCATGTGGTTTATGCCCCGCACGGTCTTTCCGGCCATTATGGAGATAAAAACCGCCTTCGGTCCGAAGCGCGCATAGGCAGGCAGCATCTCCGCCGCCATTTGCGGCTTGACCGCCAGAACCACGGCCTCCGGCATGAAATCCGCTGGTAGCAGAGCTACGTCCGCAAGCACGGAAACATTAGGGGCGGCCAGGGCGAGCGCCTGCGGAGAGGGGTCGACAACAAACGCGCGTGTCAGGCCCTGCTCACGCCAGCCTGCCAAGAGCGCGCTGCCCATGCGGCCAGCGCCAACAAGCAGAAGAGAAGGAAGAGCGGTCATGGGACCGCTCTATGTCATGCCTCGCCGGCACATTCCAGCATTGCGGCGTCAAGGGCCTCATCGGCGCTTTTACCGCCCCAGAGAACAAACTGGAAAGCCGGAAAAAAACGCTCGCATTCAGTGATCGCAATATCAATCATATCCTCGATAGCTCCCGCAGCCGCGCTGGGGGTACCGCGAAGCAACATAGCGTGGCGGTACATCGGCATACCCGTCTCCTCATCCATGCCGAAATGCCCAATCCAGAGCCGCTCGTTGGCCTTGGCCAAAAGCTCATATAGCGCGCCGCGCTGTTTGGCCGGCGCCTTCATGTCGAAGGCTGCCGTGAAATGCATCACCGAAATTTCATCCGACCAGCAGAAATAAAGGCCATAATCACACCATTTGCCTTGCGCCTCAGCCGCGAGGTCAGATTCAGAGCGGCGATCATACATCCATTCATTTGCCGTGATGACCTGTTCAACCAGATCAAGTGGGTTAGAGCCGGGGGTAGTGTCGTCTTCGACGTGAGCCAAACCAGGCATGCAAGGGGCCTCCTCGTCGCCAAAACCAGGGTGAGACATTTCTGGCCTGCGCGCAGTGTTTCTCCCCACGACTCGGATTTTATTCATTTTTGTGCGTCGCGTATATTATTTTTGCATCGGCTTGCGCTTTGTCTGCCGCGCCCCAGCGGCTCTAACGGTAGATATTCCGCGCAAGTGCAGCCATATAGTACGTGGACGCCATTAGGATTGCTGAAATCATGACTAAACGATCTCTTTGCCTTTTTGCTCTGGCAGCCGCGGTTTTTTTGGCCCCGACGCTGCCCGCTCAAGCGCAGGGTACGGCCGCCACCCCTCGCCAGATTCAGACTATGATCGACAACGGTGAAGATGCTGGGGCCATTCAATTGCTGCGCGGTGTACTCCAGCAGCACCCTGGGAGCGGTACGGCGTGGTACTTGATGGCAGAAGCACAGGACGCACGGGGCGATGAAAGTGCCGCGGCACAGGCGCTGGCGAGGGCCGATCAATATGCCCCGGGCCTCCCTTTCGCCGATCCACAAAAAGCTGCGGCACTACGCGCGCATATCAATGCCGCGTACGCCTCCCCTACGAGGACGACGGAACATCGCGACGGCATCGGTCCTGTGCCGCTGATCATAGGCGGGTTGATCCTGCTATTCTTGGTATTGCGCCTGTTTTCCGGCATCCGTCGGCCGCAGATGGCTTATAGACCTTATTATCCTCGCGACCCGAGCACGTCCTACGGCAATTACCCGCCGAGCGGCGGCCCATATGGTCCGGGCGGCTACGGCCCGATGGGTGGCGGGTTTGGCAGCTCTATTGTATCTGGCCTTGCCGCTGGTGCAGGCTTTGCTGCAGGTGAGCGCATCGTGGACGACATGATGGGCGGCTGGGATGCGCAGGCCGCATCACCACAACAAGACTTTGGCTCGGGTTGTGACGACGGACTGCTCGGAAATCCGGGCTGGGATAACAACGACAATATCGACGACGGCCTGAACAGCAGCGGCTGGTGATGAACAGCTTCAAATTATGGCTATAGACCCGGATGACATCTGCCTGCCCGCTTTACAGGACAGGCAAATGTATGGGCCACTTCTCTAGATTTTGCGCATCATTGGACCATAATAACGGCCAGTGCCACCTAGCTCCGCCTCGATGCGGATAAGTTGGTTGTACTTTGCCGTCCGGTCAGAACGTGCCAGCGAACCGGTTTTGATTTGCCCGCAATTGGTTGCTACGGCGAGATCTGCGATGGTGGCGTCCTCGGTTTCGCCTGAGCGATGGGACATTACGGCGGTATAGCCGGCACGATGTGCCACTTCAACGGCTTCCAGCGTCTCAGTGAGCGTGCCTATCTGGTTCACCTTTACTAGGATAGAGTTGGCCGTGCCGGCCTCGATGCCACGGCGCAGGCGCACGGGGTTGGTGACAAACAAATCATCGCCCACCAGCTGCAACTTAGCCCCAAGACGGCGGGTTAGAGCCTTCCAGCCTTCCCAGTCATCCTCGGCGCAACCATCCTCGATGGAGGCAATGGGGTACCGGGCGCAGAGATCGGTCAAGTAGTCGATCATTTGCCCTGCATCGAAACGCCGGCCCTCGCCTTCGAGATTATAGATGCCACTCTTGAAAAACTCTGTGGAGGCACAGTCCAACGCGAAGGTAACGTCCTCACCTGGCTTATAGCCGGCCTTTTCACAAGCCTTGGCAATGAAACCCAGCGCCTCGTCGGCCGATTTTAGGTTTGGGGCAAAGCCGCCCTCGTCGCCAACATTGGTGTTATACCCGCCCTCGGCCAACAGCTTTTTAAGTGTGTGGAACACTTCCGCGCCGATACGCACCGCCTCGGCGACGGAAGACGCGCCGACCGGCTGAATCATAAATTCCTGAATGTCGATGAGATTGTCAGCGTGCTTACCACCATTGACGATGTTCATCATTGGCACCGGCAGGGTACGGGCAGAAACACCTCCGACATAGCGATAGAGCGGCAGACCGTTATCTGCCGCAGCCGCCTTGGCCAACGCCAAGGAAACGCCAAGCATCGCGTTGGCACCCAGACGCATCTTGTTCGGAGTGCCGTCTAGATCAATCAGAATATTATCGATGCCGACCTGGTCCTCAGCATCGAGACCGCCGATCGCGTCCAAAATCTCGCCTTCGACGGCCTGCACGGCCTTCAGCACGCCCTTGCCACCATAGCGGGACTTGTCACCATCGCGCACCTCCACGGCCTCGTGCGCGCCCGTGGAAGCACCTGAGGGAACGGCGGCGCGGCCAAACGCACCCGATTCCAGCAGAACGTCCACCTCGACGGTCGGATTGCCGCGGCTATCAAGAATTTCACGCGCGACGATATCGGCAATAGCGGTCATTGACAGCTCCTGAAGTTACTGCCGCGAGGTAAACCAGCCGTCGTCCACGTGCAAGATAAGGCGGCCAGAACGCCTTCAGGCCGCCGTCAGCTGCAGCGGCATGTCCGGCGCGCCAACTGCCAAACGGTAATTAGCCGGGTCAGCGAACACCGCCCGGAGCAGTTGGTTATTTAGACCATGGCCGGTACGGCTGCCAATGAACCGCCCCGAGATCGGCGCGCCAGCCAGATAAAGATCACCGATCACGTCCAGCAGCTTGTGACGAACAAACTCGTCATCGTAGCGCAACCCCTCAGGGTTCATGATTTTTTCATCATCAACTACCACCGCATTCCCCAGAGAGCCGCCACGGGCCAGCCCTGCCGCACGCAGCGCCTCGATCTCATCGCGCAGGGTAAAAGTGCGGGCCCGGGCGATTTCGTCCGCAAACCCCTTGGCGGAGAGGTGGAAATGATATGCTTGCGTGCCAATGGCACGCGCTTGAAAAGCGATGGAGAGAGAAACCTCTAGCCCCGCACCACCAGCTCGGTGCGGACGTAGCTCAGCAAACGACCCGTTCTGCTCCACGCGCACAGGGCGCAGAATGTCCAAAACCGCCCGCCCGCCGCCATGTTCGACAATTCCAGCGCTCTCGATCAAAAACAGAAAAGGTGCCGCAGAACCATCAAACACCGGCAATTCGGGGGCATCCACGTCGACAATCAGATCGTCGATGCCGGCAGCTGCCAAAGCCGCCATCAGATGTTCGACAGTGCCGATGCGGGCCTCTCCAACTGAGAGCAACGTGCAAAGCCGCGTGTCCGTCACGTTGTCGAAACGCGCCTGAATCTCAACACCCAGATCCGTCCGGCGGAACAGGATGCCGGTATTCAGCTTCGCAGGGTTGAGGGTAATCCGTACATCCGCCCCGCTGTGCAAGCCGCGGCCGACAGCTGAAATCGGCGCCTTCAAAGTCCGGCGCGAAACAGCGTCAAGCTGCACCATGCTGTATCTGTCACGCAAAGACGACATCCAAATCCCACTTAACTTTTGGCATCCGAAATTTACTCATTGCGGCGCAACACGGCCAATAAATCATTATTTCTGATTATTTCTTTATAAGTCATTGTTTATGAAAGAATACAAAACAGAAGGCCAAAATATTTTGATGTCGAGACAAGGTTTCCCGCTTGTTGTGAGTTCACCGCCATGCTGTGCTCAGCCTGAAACAAGGGAGGGGCGAATGCCATGATCGTCACGACGACGGAAAATGTCGCCGGTTTCAAGGTCCGCCAATGCTTAGGACAGTGCTTTGGCGTGGTAGTGCGAAGCCGGGGGCTGGGCGGTAACATGATGGCCGGACTGCGCTCGATCGTAGGCGGCGAAATCAAAGAATACACTTCCATGCTGGAGGAAGCTCGGCGCCACGCAGTGGACCGCATGGTGGCAAATGCCACTATAATGGGTGCCAATGCCATCGTGATGATGCGGTTCGACTCTTCCGAAATGGGCCAAACTATGAGTGAAATCGTCGCCTACGGTACCGCCGTGATGCTGGAACCCGCCTGACCTTGTTGCGGGCAACCGTTCTGGCCCTGGGCGGGTTGTGTTGCGCCGGTGCCGCTCTAGGGCTGTTACTTGGAGCTGGCGGCGGCATGCTTGGGCTATTGGCATTCGGCCTGTTAATCCTGGGAGGCACGCTGTTTGAACGGCGTTACCACCGCAACCTCACCGCGCCGCCCGGCCCAGGGTGGGAGCGTACGCAAGAAGTTTTTCAAGACCCCTCATCCGGGGAACTGCTGGAAGTATGGTATAATCCTATCACTGGGCAGCGGCGTTACGTCTCCCGGAAATAAAAACCCGGGCTGAGCACCCGGGTTTTTAAAGCTAGGCCACCCTTACTGGTTGCGTCGCAGGAAAGCTGGAATATCCAGCCCAACCTCATCCACCTGCGCCGGCCGCACTGCGGCGCGCGGCCCCTCATGGGCTTCGTCGACACGCATCGCAGGTTCCTGTCGGTGTTGCTGCGGCGCGGGTGCCGCAGGCTTATGGCCACCAAACCCAAAAACAGATTTGAATATACTGCCCGTCTTAACCGGCTCGGGTGCACGCACCGGAGCGGGCGCCACAGCCGCTGGGCGCATCACTGGCGGAACCGGGCGGGGCACCGCAGGCGTATCCATTGCAACTGAGCCTTCTGCGCCAACAGCACCCGCCTCCGTCCCGCGATCGGTAAACGCCCTTGAAACCAGCGGGCCCGCCGGAGGCTCGGGCACATAGCCAGCCGGCCTGGCAACACCTGCAGCCTGGGACTGAGACTGCGCATTTTGGGTTGCCACTGCCTGCACAAACTGATTGTTCTCTACCCCGCCGTTAACCACTTTCAGATTCGGAGTGGAAACCGGCAGGGAGTCGATGCCGGTCGCCACCACGGACACCCGGATTCGGCCGGACATCGTTTCATCGAGCGACATTCCAAACATGATATTGGCATCGGTATCGACCTCCTCGCTCACGCGGTTCGCTGCTTGGTCGATTTCGAACAGCGTCACATCGGAGCCGCCGGTGATGTTGATTAGTAGGCCACGCGCGCCCTTCATGTTGGTGTCTTCGAGCAGCGGATTGCTGATCGCAGCCTCAGCGGCACGAATCGCGCGATCTTCCCCCTCGGCCTCGCCGGTACCCATCATCGCCTTGCCCATCTCGCGCATCACGGAACGTACATCGGCAAAATCAAGATTCACGATGCCGGGCATCACCATCAGGTCAGTAACACCACGCACGCCCATGTAGAGTACGTTGTCTGCCATCTCGAATGCTTCTTTCCAACCCGTGCGCTCGTTGGCAACCTTAAAGAGATTCTGGTTGGGAATTACGATCAACGTGTCGACGTAGGCTTGCATCTCGACGATACCTTCCTCAGCGGCACGCATGCGGCGCTTGCCTTCGAAAGCAAACGGTTTGGTTACAACACCAACTGTGAGAATATCGCGTTCGCGCGCCATGCGGGCTATCACCGGCGCGGCACCCGTTCCAGTGCCGCCGCCCATGCCAGCGGTGATGAATACCATATGCGTATTTTCAAGGTGGCGCGCCAGTTCCTCCGCAGCTTCGTCGGCAGAGAGCTTGCCGATGTCCGGCCGGCCGCCAGCGCCATTACCCTGGGTAAGATGTGGGCCGAGTTGAATACGCTTCTCAGCCAAAGACCGCTGCAATTGTTGTGCATCGGTGTTAGCAACAACGAACTCCACGCCAGGCAAATTCATCTGGATCATGTTGTTCACGGCGTTGCATCCGCCGCCGCCAACACCAAAGACGGTTATGCGGGGCGTGAAGTCAGTGTGCGTGGGCTTATCCACAGACAAATGCAAAACCATGAGCTTCTCTCTCCTTGAACAGCATCGGTAACGAACGCGCCGTTTTCATGTCAAACACGATTTTTCAAAAAATCAGCAATGCGACCAAACCAGCTGTGGCTTCGCTCCACTTCAAAATCGATATCCTGCATCGTTTGGCCATCACCCGTAGCGAACGCGAGCAAGCCGACAAGCGTGGCAAAATTTGGTGCGCCAGCTGCATCGGGTAAGCCGACCACGCTCGCGGGATGACCATGACGAATGGGACGTTCAAGAATCTGTGTGGCAAGGTCTCGCACGCCGCCGAGCTGCGACGCACCTCCGGTGAGCACAACACGACCATTGCCCGCTCGGCCGAGGCCAGCGGTCTCCAGCCGATCCTTCACCATTTCGAAAATCTCTTCGAGCCGCGGCTTGATGCAAGAGATAAGGTGCGAGCGTGGCACCTGGGCAATTTGGTGTTCCGCCTCCCCCACCGAGGGCACGGGTAAAAGCTCTTTTGCGTCATCAGGTGAAGAATGGCAGCTTCCATATAGAGCCTTCAGCCGCTCCGCATGAGCCAATGGTGTGGAGAGCCCCATGGCGATATCCGCCGTGACATGATTACCGCCAACCGGCAATTGCTCTGTGTGCAGCACCTGGCCTTCAAAAAACACTGCCATTGTGGTGGTACCGCCGCCCATATCGATTACCGTTACGCCAAGCTCGCGCTCGTCGCGCACCAGCGCGGCCAGCCCGGCCGCGTAAGGGGCTGAGATCAACGCCGCGATATCGAGCTCACAGCGCGAGAGGCACGCCGCCAACGTACGCAGGGCGGTGCTGCTAGCATCCACAATATGCAGCCGCGCAGTCAACGTGTCGCAGTACAGCCCACGGGGATCCGTGACGCCGGGGGTTTCATCGGTGGAAAAGCTAAGCGGCAGAGCGTGAATCGTAACCCGCCCCTCGGTGGACGCGCGCATCCTGGCCTCGCGTACGACCCGACGGATATCGTCAGCGTTCACGGCGCGGCCATCCACGGGCCACTGCACGTTGAACAACCGCGATTCCGGCTGCCCGCAAGAAAGATTTACATAGACGGATTTCAGTCGCATATCGGCCATATCTTCAGCGGCGCCAACAGCGGCGCGAATCGCCCGTTCCGCCTCATCGAGGTCGACAATACCGCCCGATTTGATTCCGCGGCTTTTCTGCCAACCAAACCCCAGGGCCCGCAGTCGCCCGTCCGCTTCTGCACGCCCGATCAGGCAGGCAATCTTGCTTGATCCGATGTCCAGCACGCCGAACGGACCGGATTTAAAATTTCGAGCTCGCAGCGTTTCATCCTGCGGCGGCTTTACCTCGCCATTCAGCACCGGCAGACGGCGAGTGATGCTGTTCATTGTCTCTCCTGCCGTTTATCGGAGCGGTTTTGCCTTGCGCCAGACGCTGCGGACGCATATGGCCGCACCACCATGCGTCCCGCTTGGCGCAAATCTATCAACTCCACCGGCCTGTCGAGCAACTGCATGGAGTTTTGCAGAGCGGCGAGCTGCGCCAAAGCGGAAACTTGATTTTCCGCTGGCAGATCAACCACGGTCCCATTCTTCAAAATTAGGTTCCAACGCAACCTGTCAACGCGTTCGGCAGCTGCAACATGCGAGAAAACGGTTGGCTGGGCCTGCAATTGTGGAATCAGAACTTTAGCTTGCTTAGGCGCTCCCGCCCCAGACAACAACAACAGCGACGGTTCGCGCCGCTTGGCTGCAGCCGCATCCTGAGCGGAAATGATATTGCCGTCCTTGTCGATGAGTTCGAACACGACATGACCATTCTGGATCGTCTGCCAGATGGCGTAGGCATTCCGTTCGGTCACACGAACAACCAACGTGCCCGGCAGAAGGCGTTCTATAGTCGCGGACTGCACCGGGCCCAGCGCTTGCACCCGCTGCTGAATGGCCGCCAAGGAAAGTCCAAAGGAAGGCTCTCCCTCTTTCACGCCAATGGCGCGGGAGATCGCCGCCTGGTCCACAGCGGACGCACCGATGACTCTGATGCTGGTGATGCGAAAGCCAAGCCCGGCAAGCGCATCAGCCAGAATTCCAGGTTGAGACACGGCTGCAGGCGCTTCAGGCGCCGGGCTTGCTGTAACAATCTTGTGCAAGGCCAGCGGCGACGGGCTAGGTAAACTGCGAACTAACTCCCCCATTGCCACCAGAACCGCCCCCGCGCCAAGCAGCCACAAACTCGGCTTCAGGCTCCTCTTCACCCGGCGGAAAAACAGCGCGCGCTGCGTCAGCCTATCCTGAGGCGGCGACACCTTGCGCCCACGCGCGCCACGCGCTCTCGGGGCGCGTGAAGATGCGGGCACCGGACGCTCGAGCGTCTCTATACGCGGCATGTGGCTCTCTCCACAATCCAGGCGCACAGCTCAGGAAAATCAACACCCTCATGGGCAGCCTGCTCCGGCAGCAGCGATGTCGCGGTCATACCTGGCTGTGTGTTCACTTCAAGCAAGATCAGGCGCCCTGTGTCCGGGTCATACCGCAGGTCGGCGCGCGATGCGCCCCGGCAACCCAGTGCACTGTGTGCCGCCACCGCAATTTCCTTGGCACGCGCGGCTATGTCATCCGGAATTTCAGCTGGCAGCACATGGCGTGAGCCACCGGCAGCGTATTTCGCGTGATAATCATAAAACTTTTCGGTAGGCAGAATTTCCGTCACGGTCAAAGCGCGGTTTTCCAAAACCCCCACGGTCAGTTCGCGTCCCGGAATATATTGTTCGACCATTGCTGGGCCAAACTGCCAATCAGCAACAATCCCAGCGTGAAGGTTATCACCTTTCTTAATGATGAATACACCGACGGAAGAGCCCTCGTTCACTGGCTTTACCACATAGGGGCGTGGCAGCGGATCTTGTTCCAGCAATTCGGAAATGTCGATGATCTTATGCGGTGCGATCGGCAGCCCCGCAGCTGCGAACACGGCTTTGGCAGCAGCCTTGTCCATAGCCACGGCTGAAGCGCGTACACCAGAATGGGTATAGGGAATGCGGATATAGTCCAGAACCCCCTGGATCGTGCCATCCTCACCAAAGCGGCCATGCAGCGCGTTGAACACCACATCCGGTCGCGGCGTGAGTGCCGCCAACAGCGCCGAGAGGTCCGATGTAACGATAATCGGAATGACCTCATACCCCGCCTCGCTCAGGGCAATGCAAACCTGGCGGCCAGACTTCAGCGAGACCTCTCTCTCCGACGATACGCCGCCCATCAACACCGCCACGCGCATCATAGAGGCACTCCGATCCGTTTAATTTCCCAACGCAGCGAGACGCCAGACTTCTGCTGCACGCGGCGGCGCACTTCCTCGCCCAGCCCCTCCAGTTCGGCTGCCGTAGCACCACCCAGATTCAGCAGAAAATTGCAATGCAAATCTGAAACCCGGGCATTGCCCAGGGTAAGCCCTCTGCACCCCGCAGCATCCACCAGTTCCCAGGCTTTTTGCCCTTCTGGATTGGCGAAAGTGGAACCACCAGTGCGGGCACGTACGGGTTGGCTTGCCCCCCGCTTGGATCGAATCTCCGCTATCCGCGCTGCAATCAGCGAAACATCGCCTTGCTGAGCACGCAGACGCACGCGTACCACCACCGCATCCGTGGGCAGACTCGAGTGGCGGTATGACAACCCCAGTTCCTGCACCGAGAGTCGCCGCACCTCTCCGGACCGGGTAACGACGTCCGCCCAATCCAAAACGTCGGCAATTTCTCCGCCATAGGCACCGGCATTCATCGCCACCGCGCCGCCAATTGTGCCAGGTATACCTGAGAGAAACTCAACCCCCGCCAACCCGGCCGCAGCTGCATGTTCTGATACCGTAACATCCAAGGCAGCCGCACCAACGACAAGACCATCCGCCTCGACCTCAATCTCGCTAAACCCGCGCGCCAGCTTGACCACAACTCCGTTGATCCCGCCATCACGGATTATAAGATTGGAGGCCGCACCAATCACGGTTACCGGCATTTCCAGAGGTAGCAAGCGGAGAAAATCGCAAAGGTCCTCAACGTCAGCGGGGCGCAGAAGAAACTCTGCCGGACCACCGACACGAAACCAAGTCATCGGCGCAAGCGATTCATTTTCCTTCATCCGTCCACGCGTGAAAGGAAGCGTGCTGGCCATCATCGCCTCATCCCAGCAGCGCGAGCCTGAGATTGGAGCTCGGATAATTGGGCGGGCAACGCGGCGGCCCATTGCGTGATGCTGCCAGCCCCCAGGCAAACTATATAATCACCATGCCGCGCAATAGCATGAACCATCTCCGGCAGATGCGAAGGGTCGGCCAACGGCACCACTGAACGGTGGCCCCGTGCACGCAAGCCTTCTACCAGGGCCTCTTTATCCACGCCTTCAATCGGTTCCTCGCCTGCCGCATAAACGTCAGCAACGATGACAGTGCCAGCATCGTTCATGCAGGTGCAGAATTCCTCAAACAAGCTCTGCAGCCGCGTATAGCGATGCGGCTGCACCACGGCGATCACATCCCGCGCCCCAGCCTGCCGCGCCGCCTTGAGCACCGCCGCAATCTCGACAGGATGATGGCCGTAATCATCGATCACGGCAACTCCACCAGCCTCGCCCGTTTTCGTAAACCGCCGCTTCACGCCAGCGAAATTCGCTAAGGACAACTTTATCTGTTGCTCGTCGATCTCCATTTCCAAGGCCACGGCAATCGCCGCCAGGGCATTCTGCACATTGTGATTACCAAGCATGGGTAATTTGAACGGCCCATGCCGCCGCGCCCGACCCGTAATGCGGTCGGAAATGCGAACCTCGAACGTCGCTCCCTCCTTGGAAGAGATAATGCGCTCCGCCCGCACATCCGCCTGCGGCGAAAAACCGTAGGTGATGATCCTGTGATCTGATAAATCCGGAATCATTTGCTGTACGGCTGGATGGTCGACGCATAGCACCGCGAAACCGTAAAAGGGGATATTAGCGATAAACTGGCGATAGCCGGCCTCCATCGCATCTTTCGTGCCCCAATGATCCAAGTGCTCTGGATCCATATTCGTGACAATTGCAATCACCGCCGGAAGGCGCAGGAAGGAACCATCAGACTCATCGGCCTCGACCACCATCCAGTCGCCCGAACCCAGCCTCGTGTTGGAGCCATACGCATTGATGATGCCGCCGTTAATCACGGTCGGGTCCAGCCCGGCTCCCTCCAGAACTGCGGCAACCAGCGATGTGGTGGTGGTCTTGCCGTGCGTGCCGCCGATCGCCACCGACCATTTAAGGCGCATCAGCTCAGCCAGCATTTCTGCACGGCGCACAACAGGAATCAGCTTGGCACGCGCCGCGACAACTTCAGGATTGTCTTTCGGTACAGCGGAGGAGACAACCACCACCTGAGCACTACCTAGATTCTTCGCGTCATGCCCGATTGCCACCGCGATGCCATTGGCGCGAAGACGCTGCACGTTGGCGGTCTCGGCAAGATCCGACCCCTGGACATGATAACCCAACTCATGCAGCACCTCGGCAATGCCCGACATCCCGATACCGCCGATGCCAACGAAATGTAGAGGACCAATGGAAAGCGGAAGCGCCCTCATAGCCGCACCCGTTCCAACACCACGTCCGCCAGCCTCGCCGCCGCATCGGGCGCGCCAACGCGCGCTGCAGCTGCTGCCGCCTTCACCAAAACGTCAGGACTCATCAGAAACTTCTCAATCTCAATGGCTAAAATATCCGCTGTCAGGTTGGGCTGCTCTAGCCTCCGCGCGCCGCCCACCGTTGTAAGGGCATCCGCATTCGCCTGCTGATGATCGTCGATCGCACCAGGAAGAGGGATGAGTATAGCCGGGCGCCCCACCACCGCAATCTCGGTCACCGTTGATGCGCCGGCACGGGCAACCACAAGATGCGCCCGCTTCAAAAGCGCGGCAACATCTGTAAAAAATGGCGAAAGCTCAGCCTGAACCGCGGCATTTTTAAAAATCTGACGAGCAGCCTCAATATCTTCCACCCGGCATTGCTGCGTCACATGCAAGCGCGCGCGCAAAGCCTGGGGCAATTTTGCCAGCGCCTCGGGCACCAGCGACGAGAACACCCTCGCGCCGAGCGAGCCGCCAATAACCAGCAGTTCGATCATTTGCTCCGGTGGGGCATAACCCTGGCCATGGAGCTTCGCAATCGACGGCCGTACCGGATTCCCAACCACAGCCGTGCGCACCGCAGCCGGCAAGCGCTGCGTATCGGAAAAATTCAGCGCCAGGATATCTGCGAACTGGCTCAGGAAGCGATTGGCCCGACCAAGCACAGCGTTCTGCTCGTGCAGCACCACCAGCGGCCGCCCTGCCAGCAGGCTGGCGGCCGCAAGTACCGGCGGAACGGATGGATAGCCGCCAAATGCAACGACGGCGCTAGGCCGCACCCGGCGCAAAATACCACGCGCCTGCATGACCCCTCGCGCCAGCGCCAGCACCCCCTTCAGGATACGCGCCGCGCCGCGCCCGGCCAAGCCCGCACCGGCCACTACGTGTTTTTCCATTCTGGCAAACACTGGCGACGCGAGCCCACCTGAGCGAGCATCCGTCAGCAGCACCACGCGCCTGCCGCGTTCCAGAAGCTCGGCGGCCAGGGCTTCTGCCGGAAAGAAGTGTCCGCCGGTGCCTCCGGCGGCGATAACTATCGGCTTGTCTGCCGTTGCCGTCATGGCGCGTCCCCAGCGTGGCGCTTGCGCGTGAGCGCCAATAGGAATCCCATCTGGATCGAAGTGCCTAGAACCGCGCTACCGCCATACGATATGAAGGGCAGCGTCATGCCTTTGGTAGGGATCAGTGAAAGCGATGAAGCCATATTAATGAACGCTTGGAAGCCAAAGCCCGCGATTAGGCCGCCGGCTGCCAGCACAACAAACAAGTTCGGCTCAGCCAGCAAGCGAGTCATCGCTCGCAAAACAACCGCCAAAAACACTGCAACGATGAAAGTGCAGAAGAGAAGACCAAACTCCTCGCCAGCCACCGCAAATACGAAATCCGCGCGCGCATCCGGCAGAAAATGCTTTACCTGCCCTTCTCCCGGCCCAAGCCCAAACATGCCGCCATTGCCAAAGGCCATGAGGGCGGTTTGTGCCTGGCTTCCCGGCGGCGGATGAATGAACATCATAACGCGCGTATGCACGTGCGTAATAAAGAAAAATGCATAAATACCTGCCAGCACGAGTACCACGCCAGCAGCGGCCATCCACTTCATTTCCAGCCCGTCGAGATAAAACTGAGTAAACACGACTATGGTGTAGAGAAAGGTCATGCCGATATCTGGCTGCATCCTCAGAAGCGCGGTCGTGGCTAGAAATACGCCAAGCGCGGCGCGCTTGCCGGGAAACCCGGGCGTCCGGCGGGCCTCCGCGATGCACCATGCCGTAACAATGATAAAGGCCGGGCGCAGGAATTCTGAAGGCTGCACAGTAAAGCCGGGAAGCGAAAGCCAGCGTTTGGCACCATCCACATTGGTACCATGCACAAGTGTGAACGCCGTAAGCAGGTAGAACACGATGCCAATGCCAAGCGCCGCCAGCTTCACCCGCCGTAGGGAAAGCATCGACAGGCCAAGCATCATCAGCCCACCGACCACCAGGAAGACAATCTGCTTGATCATCGCCATAGTCCGCGGGTCAGTGATATGGGCCGTAAGCCCGGGCGACGCCGCTAGAGCCAGCACGTAGGCCACCCCCAATAGCACCGCGAGCGCCATCAAAGTCAGGCGGTCGACGCTCCACCACCAGCGCCCAACATACGAGGTATCCGCGCGGGAAAGCTGGGGCATCAGGCACCCCCTTTTGCGAGGGCAGCGAAACGTTCGCCACGCGCCTCGAAATTCAGGAACTGGTCGAAACTCGCTGCCGCGGGCGAGAAAAGCACAATGCCGCAACCGTTCCTTGCGACTTCAAACGCGGCCGGCACGGCAACCTCCAGCGTGCCCACATAGTCGTTGGCAACGCCGGCCTCTCGCAAGCGCCGCGCGAACGCCTCACCATCCTGACCGATCAAGAAAGCCTTCTCGACACGCGAAAAAAACGGTGCCAACTCATCTATGCCACCAGCTTTGGCTACCCCACCAGCAATCCAAACAAAATGCCTAAACACGCTCATTGCACGGCTGGTAGCGTCCGCGTTCGTGGCCTTACTGTCGTTGATGAAGCGCACGCCATCACGCATGGCCACCTGCTGGGCGCGGTGCGCAAGACCAGGAAAAGTGCGGATCGCCTCGGCGATTGCGGCTTCGGGCACGCCCAGCGCACGCGCCAGGGCTGCCGCGGCCTGGGCATTCTGGGCGTTGTGCTCGCCGCGCAGCCCCTCGGCGCCCGTCTCATGCCCCTTCCCAGAAACTTCAACCACGCGGACTGACGTCGAATGCAGCCACGCAGCCATCGCCCGAGAGTCCTCGTCGTCCATGCCGATGACAGCGGTACAGCCGTCACCCTGGCGCGCGAAAATCTCCCGCTTGGCGGCCACGTAGCCTGCCATGTCACCGTGCCGGTCCAGGTGGTCGGACGAAAGATTGAGCATTGCCGCGGCATCGAAGCGCAGACTCACGAGTCTCTCCAACATATAGCTGGACATTTCGAGCACATAGACGCCGTCATCGGGCAGAATCGGCAGTGCCAACGCTGCCGGACCAAGATTAGCTCCCGCAGCATTAGGAATATCCGCCTTCGTTAGCATATGCGCCAGCAGCGCCGTGGTGGTGGATTTGCCATTGGTGCCCGTAATGCCGACGAACCGCGCCCTGGAGCCCAACGTGCGCACAGCCTGGTAGAGCAACTCGGCATCGGTGAGAATGGGCACGCCATTAACCTGAGCCCAGACAGCCTCCGGGTGGGGTTTGGGCAAGTTGTGGGCAATTCCGGGCGAGAGCACCAGCGCATGAAAACGGCCCACAGTCTCGCTGGCACGGCTAACATCGAATCCCTCCGCAGCCGCTACATCGCGGCTGGCTTGGCTATCATCCCACACGACCACACTGGCGCCGAATTCACGCAGCCGCCTGGCAGCCGGCAAGCCCGCCCGGCCTAGCCCTACAACGGCAAAGCGCTTTCCAGTGAACGGCACGCTCATCTGATCTTTAAGGTGGCAAGCCCCACCAATCCCAGAATCATGGAGATGATCCAAAAGCGGATCACTATAGTCGGCTCCGCCCAGCCTTTCTTCTCGAAATGATGGTGCAGTGGTGCCATCAGAAATACGCGCCGACCGGTGCGCTTATACCAGAATACCTGCACGATGACGGAAATCGTTTCCACAACAAACAGTCCGCCGACAATGGCCAATACGATCTCGTTCTTCGTGGCAACGGAAACAGCACCCAAGGCACCGCCCAGAGAAAGCGAGCCGGTATCACCCATGAATACCGCCGCCGGGGGCGCGTTGAACCAGAGAAAGCCCATACCTGCGCCGATTAAGGCTGAAAGAAACACAGTCAGCTCGTCCACTCCGGGGACATAATGAAGCTCAAGGTATCCAGCAAAGATGCGGTTGCCGACCAGATAGGCGATCAGACCGAAAGCCGCGGCGGCGATCATTGTCGGCACGGTGGCAAGGCCATCGAGCCCATCGGTGAAGTTCACCGCGTTCGCCGACCCCATCATCACCAGCAAGGCGAAAACCGGAAACATGAACCCCAGCGGGATCAGTAAATTTTTAAAAAACGGCACAGCCACACCATCGGCCAAGGCGGGAGGCATGAGATGCACCATCCAGAGTCCAGCGATCAGACCGATCGCTGCTTCGCCCAAAAGCCGGACACGCCCAGAAACCCCCTTGGTGTTGCGCCTAGTCAGTTTCAGGAAATCATCCGCGAATCCAATCGCCCCGTAACCGAAGGTCAGAAACAAAGTCGCCCACACATAGCCGTTTGAAAGATCAGCCCACAGCAGGGTGGAAGCCCCCATGGCCAGCAGGATAAGCGTACCTCCCATGGTCGGCGTGCCCTTCTTTTCAAGAAGGTGCCGCTCCGGCCCGTCCACGCGGATCGGTTGGCCATGGCGCTGTAGCGTGCGCAACTGCCTGATCAGCTTCGGGCCAACCCAAAAACTGATAACCAGAGCAGTGAGACATGCGCCGCCAGCCCGAAAGGAGATGTACCGGAACAGGTTGAATGCGTGGATATGCCCGGCAAGCGGGAACAGAAGCCAGTATACCATCAGCAGTCACTTTCCAGGACAGAAACCACGTCACGCATGCGGCTGCCGTAGCTGCCCTTAACCAAAACCGCGTCGCCGTTGCGCAGGGCCGCCTTGACCACGGGCGCCAACGCCGCCGCGGATGGCGCATGCGCGCCTTGCATCGCCTGGGGCAGCGAGTCGAACAAAGCCCCACAGCCCGGTCCGGCGGCAAAAACAATATCCGCGCTCTCGCGCAACACGGGCCCTAGCGCCAGATGCTCCGCATAAGCATGCTCGCCCAGCTCCAGCATGTCACCCAGCACTGCCACATGGCGGCCAGGCTGGAGTTTCAGTACAGCAAATGCCGCGCGCATGGATGCGCCAGAGGCATTATAGCTCTCATCCAGAAGCAGAACATCGCCGCCGCTGGCAAGTTTGATTCTCCGTCGCGCCCCGCGCCCGGCATAAGGCACAAAGCCACTCAGCGCCGCCGCAGCCATCTCTAAGTCCAACCCCAGCGCGGCGCAGACAGTCAGCGTAGCCAACGCGTTGCTGGCCATGTGCCGCCCAGGCGCGGCCAACAAGAGATAGAGCTTCCTATCTAGAACTTCAGCCGCGATCTCGGCCGTCTCGGGCCCGCTCAATACATCTAGCAGTCGCGCCTCGGGGCCATTGAACAAAAGCGCGCGACAGTTAGGCGGCACCGCCTCACGCAGCAGCTGCAAATAGGCCGTCTCGCCTGGTATGACTGCCGTGCCGCCCGGCGCCAAAGCGCCATAGATGCTAGCTTTTTCCTTGGCGATCGCCAGCTCGGACCCCATCAGCCCAAGATGCGCCTTGTCAACACAGGTAATTATGGCCGCATCCGGCCGGACTAGGTCCGCCAGGGGAGCAATCTCCCCCGGATGATTCATGCCGATCTCAAACACCCCGAAATCCGCGTCGAGCGGCATCCGCGCTAGCGTCAGCGGCACGCCGATATGATTGTTGAAACTTGCCTCCGCCGCGTGTACCCGACCGAAAGCCGAGAGCGCGCGCCTCAGCATCTCCTTGACTGTGGTCTTGCCCACCGAACCGGTTACGGCGACTGTTTTCGCACTAGACCGCGCCCGCGCCTCCCGGCCCAAAGCCTCCAACCCCTTCAGCGTATCCGGCACGTGAATGGCTTTACCGGCCATTGGCTTGGAGACCAGTGCCGCCGCCGCGCCCTTGGCAAAGGCAGCATCCACGAAATCGTGCCCGTCGCGCTCACCAGCAAGCGCCACAAACAAATCGCCTGGCTGTAGCGTGCGGGTGTCGATGGAGATGCCCGAAATATCCCAGCCCTGCTCCGTACCGAAAATAGCTTTCAACTCATCGGCTTTCCAGAGCTCGCTCATGCCGCCTCTCCCAACTCACGGATGACCGTCGCATCGTCAAACGGAATAACCTCATCCCCCACGATCTGGCCTTGCTCATGCCCCTTACCTGCCACCACCAGCACGTCGCCGGCACTCAGGCCCTCCAGCGCCGCGGCAATAGCGGCGCGCCGGTCAGCGATTTCGATAGCGCCGGGTGCCGCAGCAATGATGGCCTGGCGAATCAGCGCCGGGTCTTCGCGACGGGGGTTATCGTCTGTTACAATAACCACGTCCGCAGCTTTGGCAGCCTCGCTGCCCATAAGCGACCGCTTGCCCGGATCACGATCCCCTCCAGCGCCAAACACAATGTGCAGCCGCCCCGTCGCATGTGGGCGTAACGCTGAAAGCACACGCGCGATCGCATCCGGCGTGTGGGCGTAATCGACATAGACCGCAGCCCCATTGCGTAACGCTAATATGCGCTCCAGGCGGCCTCGCACGCCCTTTAGACGCGGCAACAGTGAAAACGCATCCGCTACCCCCACGGCCTCGGCTAAGCTCGCGGCAAGGGCCGCGTTATCGGCCTGAAAACGACCAGGTAAATGTAGCTCCGCGGTTCTACCATTAACCCGCACAACTTGTCCTTCCGGCCTTGGCCACAGCGCCTCAACCGCAACGGTTTCAAAACGTTGGCCATTTACCATAGCGGCTTCACGAAGTGCCCCGAGCCATCGGGGGTCCAGATCGGCCATCGCCCGCGCCTCACCGCCTTGTTTAAGCAACGCTCTGAACAAGTGCAGTTTGGCAGCGCCATAGCACTCCATAGAGCCGTGATAATCCAAATGGTCGCGCGTCAGGTTGGTGAATCCGGCTGCGGCAAAGCGCAAACCATCCAGCCGATGCTGGTCCAGCCCATGGCTCGAGGCTTCCATCGCCACATCACTGACGCTCTCATCCGCTAGCCCGGCCAAAACCTTCGCCAGCGTCACGGGGTCAGGCGTGGTCAGACTGCCGGACGGCTCGCGACCCGGCGCCACAACTCCCAACGTACCGATAGATGCAGACCGGCGCCCGGACAGTGCAAAAATCTGCCGAAGGAAGTCCACCGTGCTGGTTTTGCCGTTAGTGCCCGTCACCGCCACCAGTCGTTCTGGCAGGCGGCCAAAAAACTCAACCGCCAGCTCCGCTAATTTGGTCCGTGGCTCTGGCGCCGTAATCAACCGGCGAAGTGGAACACCCGGCGGCCATTGCGTGCCCTCCGGAGCCAGAATAGTAACCGCCCCCCTAGCAACCGCCTCGGCGATAAAGCAGCGGCCATCGACCTTCTGCCCAGGCAGCGCGGCAAAGAGATAGCCCGGCTCCACCGCGCGACTATCGGCCGTGATGCCTGCCACACCTTGCATCTCAGCCGTGCTCATCGCCAGTGTCCCGTGCGGTCATGTTATTGTTCAGCGTTGGATAAACTGGCGCCATGATACGGTTGTGAGCGCGGCTGCTCGATTTCAAAACCGCCGGCTGCTCCCTGGCCCCGCCGGCAGACTGAGACCCCGCAGCGGCCTCTGGAGGCTTCTTACCCATCAGTTCGTAGGCAAACGCATTAGCCTGCGGCGGCAGCGGGTTGCCTGGCCCCAGCGCGTGCTGCCCGGGCGGAGGCGAGGGAGACAGCGGCACCGTGAGCTGCGTGTCTAGCGCCGCCAGTTCGTCACCAGAGGAGGGCATAATTCCGAGCATCGGTCCCATGCGGGCAATGATTCGTGAGACGGTTGGCGCCGCGATGTAACCGCCGGTGGTGAAGCCATGGGTACTGGCATCCGGCTTAGGCTGCATCACTAGCACGTAAACCAGATATTGTGGATCCTGCATCGGAAAGGCGGCCATAAACGAGGCATTATTGGTATGATGCAGATAGCGGCCATTCGGCCCTACAACCTGTGCCGTTCCGGTTTTGCCGCCAACCACATAGCCAGGTACCGCCGCATATTGGCCGGTACCGAACAGCACCACATTTGTCATTAACTTACGCATTATATCAGAAGTGTGCTGTTTCATGATTCGCACGCCCTGCGGCTGTGGCCCGTTAGGGTCCACCTTTAGCAAGGTCGCGGAATAACGGATGCCGCCATTCACGACCGGAATGGTGGCGGTAACTAGCTGTAGGGGCGAAATTGCGATGCCCGCGCCAAAGGAGACAGTCATTGTCGTGGCCAGCCCCCAGTCGCTTTTTGGTGGAAAAAGCGGTACGGGCGGCCCCGGCAGCTGTACGTTCAGCGGCTTAAAAAATCCCTGTTTATTATACCAAGACTGCTCGATCTTCGGTCCCAGTATAGTGGCGATACGGGAAGCGCCGATATTGGAGGAGACGTTAAGAATCTCCGGTACCGCCATCCAAGTATGCACTGGCTCGAAATCAGTGATCTCGAAACGCCCAACTCGTAGCGGATGCGTAGTGTTAAAATAGTCCCACCAGTGGATGATGCCACTGTTCAAAGCCATCGATATCGTTTGCAGCTTGAAAACCGAACCTGGCTCATAGAGCCCGTTTACACAGCGGTCGAACTGATTATTTGGTGCGGCGTCACGATAGTCATTTACGTCGTAATCCGGCAAGCTGACCATTGCCAGCACCTCGCCCGTGTGCACGTTCATCACGATGGCACAGGCACCGGGAGCCTGGAACTCCTTCACCGCCGCGGCAAGCTCATCATGCACGATGCTCTGGATGCCTGCATCAATGGAAAGCTGCAGCGGATGTGGGTTGGTCTTAAGCCGATTGTTGAAATATTTTTCGACCCCGGCGAGGCCACTGGAATCGATATTTACCCCGCCCAGAATATGCGCAGCGAGATTGCCGTCCGGGTAGTGACGTTCCTCGCGGCTCTCGAAATAAACGCCCGGGATACCCAGCGAATTCACCGCCAGCTCCTCCTGCGGCGTCAACCGCCGATCGAGATAGACAAATTCTTTGCGCTTGCTCGGCGTCACGCCTGCCCCCATCGCGCGCGCCAGCCATGCCGGATCGGCTCCGGGCAGCGCATTGGCCAGTAAGACCGCCGCCGCCTGGGGATCGGGCACCTGCTGCGGATTCGCATATAGCGAAGCTCCTGGCAGCGAGACCGCCAGAATGGTGCCATTGCGATCCACGATGTCGGCACGCCCGGGGGGCGGCGGTGTAACGTTCAATTTTGGCGTCATGGCAGCGATCTGCGCCGGGCTTGGATGAATGGGATCGATGATGGTTGCCCAGGTCAGCTTCAAGGCGAGAAGGCAGAACAACCCGACGAACAAGAATGCTAGCATCACCAGCCGGCCGCGCGTCCGCTCCAGCACCGCGCGCTGATTTAAATCAGGGCTCGTGATGCGTCCCATTTCCGCCGATGGCTTTGAATCAAACTCTCCAGCACGGGCCTTCTTGCGCGAAGATGACCCGTCACCTGGCAGAAAGTTGAGAGTCAATTCTGACTCCCATCCTGCGCCATGCCCAGAAGAGATCCTCCCCCCAGCGGCGTTGCGGGCGGGGCCACCGGTGCCGATTGAGCCGTTGCACGAATTCGCACGATCTGCGCACCCAACGGCCCTCGTCGTTCAGAACGGGACGGCGGAGGCGCGGAAACACTCACTCTTGCGGAAGACTCATAGATTGCGGATCGGGGCAACTCCAGACGCGGCCGGCTCGCCTGTTTTTCATGCACGGCTTGAAACGAGACGCGCCGTCCGTGCTCACCCGCCCCCGGCAATTGAGGCCGGGCAGGCGGCGGCTTCGGCAGACTATAAGATGCATCGACGGGTTCTGCGTTATCAGTAGATTGTTGCGGGCGAACCTCTGGCGGCGGCTTCGGCAGATTAAAAGATGCATCCACAGGTGCTGCGTTATCAGCAGATTGTTGCGGGCGAACCTCTGGCGGCGGCTTCGGCAGATTAAAAGATGCATCCACAGGTGCTGCGTTATCAGCAGATTGTTGCGGGCGAACCTCTGGCGGCGGCTTCGGCAGACTAAAAGATGCATCCACAGGTGCTGCGTTATCAGCAGATTGTTGCGGGCGAACCTCTGGCGGCGGCTTCGGCAGATTAAAAGATGCATCCACAGGTGCTGCGTTATCAGCAGATTGTTGCCGGTGGGTCTCTGGCGGCACGAGATCCGCCGTGGCGCCGGAGGCAGCGTTCCCTTGCACATTGATCGGCGGGCCAAGTTGCGAAGGCGTTGCAGAATCTTGACCTGACTGCCCAGGCACTTCATCCTGCGGATTACCGAAAGGTGCCGAGCTGCCCGGCGGTGGCAGCCTTTGCGCCAGCGAAGCTAGGGTAACAAGCTGACCCGGCTTCATCGGCTGCAGCCTTGTGAACTGTGCCGCAAGTGCTGCGATTCGTGAAGGGTCCGCCTCCAGCGCCCATTGCGCCTTTAGCACGCGAATGGCCTCCTCATCCCGGCGAATCGCGGCGGCGGAATGCTGCATTTGATCCTCTAGGGAGTGGCTCTGGTGCTTGACCACAAACAAATAGGCCCCTGACAATGCGAACAACAAACCGGTCAAGAAAGTGAAGGGCCTGACGATCATGTCGCCAACCTTTCCACCGCCCGCAGCTTCGCGCTGCGGGCACGTGGATTGGTACGGATTTCAGCTAAGCTGGGCAGCACGGGCGATTTGTTCACCAACCTGAACGCCGGCGCCAGCATCGGCGCAAGACCTGCAGGGTCGTGGCGCGAAGCCACAGGCGCACGCCCAGCTCTGTCTGCAAAAAAACGCTTCACAATCCGGTCCTCAAGCGAGTGAAAACTGACAACCACCAGCCGCCCGCCCGGCCTCATCAGGGCAGCCGCCTGCTCAAGCGCCGCCTCGATATCACTCAGCTCCTCATTTACGGCAATGCGCAGCGCCTGGAAGCTTCTGGTCGCGGGATCGATACCCGATTTGTCTGGCCTCACAACACCTCGAATCACACCAGCCAAATCCGCCGTCGTTGCAAATTTTTGTAACTTACGCCGCACGACAATGGCCTTAGCAACCCGCCGCGCGGCTTTTTCCTCACCATATTTAAAGAAGATATCAGCCAATTCGGATTCGGACCAACGATTCACAATCGTTGCAGCATCAAGACCATCGCCACTCATCCGCATATCCAACGGCCCGTCCACGCGAAAGGAGAAACCGCGCGACGGATCGTCGATCTGATAAGACGAAACGCCGAGATCGAAAACCGCACCATCTAGCGCAGCAACATTGCGCGCCGCCAGCATCGCGCCAAGCTCACTAATTCGGCCTGCCATGACCTCGAACCTTCCCGGATACGCCAAGCCCAGCGCCTCCCCGCGCGCCACTGCCGCCGGATCCCGGTCTATGGCGTAAAGGCGGCAGGCGGCCCTCCTGAGAATCGCAGAGGAATAGCCGCCTCCGCCAAACGTGCCGTCCAGATACACGCCGCCTTCGGCCGGCTGCAGCGCGGCCAGCGCCTCATCGCGCAGCACAGAAATGTGCGCATATTCAATCACGCTGGCGTTCCGAAGCTGAGCCTGGGCGCCGCAGCCCGGGAAGCTTCCCGGAACGCCCTACCAGCCGCTGGCTCCCAGATCAGGAAATGATCCCCCCGACCCATAAAAAAAACTGCGTCGGTTAGGCCCGCAAGCTCCGCGAGATAACCCGTGATGAGAATGCGCCCCTGGGCGTCCAGCTCCACCTCTTCGGCATCCGAATAAACCTGCGTCTGCAATCCCACCCGCTCGCGACTCATCTCCTCCATCGCGTTCACCCTGGCCTCGAAACGCTCGTAATTCGGCAACGGCCAAGCCTCGAGGCACCCGTCGATGAAGGATGGGCGCAGAATCAAGGTAATCTGTGGCAGCTCCTTCCAGGCAGCACGAAACGATGCCGGAACGGAAACCCGCCCCTTAGCGTCACGCTTATTCTCATGGCTGCCAAAGAACTGCCTCATTGCCCTAGGCTGTTACCCTTTCACCCCCACCCTAATTTACCACTTTATGGGAAAACATGGGCTTAACATCCACTATCACGCACACACCCTCCCGTCAAAAAAAATCGGTCAAGTCTGGCCGCAACCAACGCGAGGTCGATCAGCCATTTCGTTAGGTTTTCTTGTAGGTCGCTTAGTTGTTCAGGCTTCTTTGCAAACACGAGAAGCTGATCCAGACGGCCTATAAGCCGGGTTCTGTCCGTACCCGCGCGGGCACTGAACGGCCATTCCTCTGGGACGAGTGTTACCACCCGCCTCAAGCGACCAACCCGGGCGGCAAGCCGGAAATCGCTTTGCGCCCATGGTTGCCCATGGCGCCGGCCGCCCCTATTCGGTCTTGCTCCCGGTGGGGTTTTCCCTGCCCTCCGCGTTACCGCTGAGGCGGTGCGCTCTTACCGCACCCTTTCACCCTTACCACGGCAAGCCGTGGCGGTTTGCTTTCTGTGGCACTTTCCCTGGGGTCACCCCCGCCGGCCGTTAGCCGGCACCGCATTTCCGTGGAGCCCGGACTTTCCTCTGGCGGTTTCCCGCCAGCGACCGTCCGGCCGTCTGGACCGGCGCGGTGCCTACGGCCGATTATCAGCGGCGTCAATAAGCCGCCGAAGCGCCGAAGCGCGCTTGGCGGTGGGCATGTCAGCCAACCCACTGAGATGATTACGAAGAAAATGCCGCTGAAACGCCAGGATGACATCTTTTTCAGCCAGCCCGATATCGTAACCGATGGTGCTGAGATCCTCTCGCAAATCACCTGGCGGGGCAAATTCCTCCGTCCATACTCCCACGCCATGCTCCGCCAGCCAGGGCCAATCGAATAATTCGCCTGGATCTTGCTTCCGATTAGGTGCGATATCGGAATGCGCAACGACATCGCGCTTCTCAATCGAATGCCGAGCAATGACACCCTGAGCCAATTCCAGAACCGCGCACATCTGTGCGTCAGGAAACGGTCGATAGCCCCATTCGTGCCCGGGGTTAACGATTTCAATGCCGATCGAAGCGTCATTGAGTTGGCGCTGTCCCCGCCAACAAGAAATTCCCGCGTGCCAAGCCCGCATCGCCTCCGGCACCAGATTATATATCGTGCCGTCCTCATCCACCACGTAATGAGCAGAAACCTTAGCCTGTGGAGATTTCAGCAATTCAATGGCCGAGCGCGCCGTAGGCATACCGGTGTAATGCATCACAAGCATCGAAACACGGCTTTGCCTTTCGTCGGCATTTGGCGAGGGCTCGAAGATTATTGGTCGCACGGCGTAACATCAGGAATAGGATGTATAATCACCCATCCGCTCCTGCTTTGCTATAACGAGCAATTGCATTGGTTTTAAGCGCGCGCGCGCTTTATGGCATCATAAGCCGCGTTGATCCGCGCCACCTTTGCCGATGCGGCCTCGACAATGGCGGGCGACGCCCCTCTGGAAGCCATCGTGTCGGGATGGTTCTCTCGCACCAGATGCTTCCAACGGCGCCTAACTTCCTCGATCGTCGCCTCCGCTCTTAAGCCCAAAATAAGATAGGGGTCCTCCGAGGGTTTTGGCGGCGCCACCCCCTGCCCCGCCCGGCGCGCTGCCGCCTCACCAAGCCCAAAACCGAACGCCACACGCGCAAGGAAATCCGCTTCCGCCGCGTTCAAGGGCTCATCCGCGCGAGCGATCTGGTAAAGCCCGGCAAGAACTTGCTCCAACACGCTCTTATCGTCGGAAAATGCCTGACCAAGCTGGGCCGCGTAAGCCTCGTATCCGGCCGCGTTCTGCCGGGCGTTGTCAAACAACCGTGCCACCTCCGGCATACTGCCTGCGGGAATCGCGAAGCTCCGTTTGAAGGCATCAATTTCCAGCCGGCTCACCGGCCCGTCGCACTTGCAAAGCTTGGCAGCCAGCACCGTGACACCAACCGCAAAGATCTGATCTCTCGGCCCCAGCATCGCTGTCATCTTCATAGGATGGAAGGGCATCGCCCGACTGGCAAAGCCCGAAACGCCGGATGCAACCGCGTGGAGCCTGCCCTCATCAGCCGCATGCCCCAGGGCCGCGCCAAACAGCGCTCCCACCGGGCCACCCATGGCAAACCCCGCCATGCCGCCGATAAATTTACCCCAGTAGCTCATATTGCCTGCCTAACACAGCCTTGCCCTTGAACCCAAACACACAATGAGACATCACCACGGCGGAGTTTAAAGAGCCATGCTCTCAATTTGATGAACGAAAGCCAAGTTCGCAGGTTATTTTGAAGCGCAAACACCTCCTCTGGGCGGCGCCCCTGGCGCTTGCGCTCATATTCGCCACATTGCTGCTGTGGCTACCCGCTTTTGTGGCAGCGCCACAGCATCGCGCCGCCGTCGAGGCATTTGCGTCAAGATTGACCGGCCGAAATGTCCATATCGGCGGCAAACTAAGCCTTTCCTATTGGCCGCGGCCTGAGATCAGGGCCAGCGGCATCACCATCACCGGACCCCACAAGGAAACCATTACCGCCCATGCTCTAGCCCTCGATTTAGCGCCAGCGCCGCTGCTGCGCGGTCAGCTGGTGGTCCGCACCCTGGATCTTAATACTCCAACCATCTCCTTCCCGTGGCCCTTGCCCGGAGGCATCAGCGCTGTTGCCCCACCGCCATGGCTGGCCGCCTTGCATGCCCATATCGACAACGGACTTATCCGCTTTGGGGCCGTGACCTTCACGAAGGTCAATGCAGATCTATTCACCGGTCCCGGCGGCAGCGTCGGCGCTTCGGGCAGCGGCCAGTTGGCGGGGCATCCAGCAACGCTGAGCCTTGCCATCGGCAAGACCACAAAAAGCGGCTCGGCCACGGTTTCAATCCAGGGGCAAGCCGCCGACATCAAGGCCAACCTGTCGGGAAAGTTGAACGCAAAAAGCGAACTCGTCGGAGCGCTCTCGCTGCAGCTGCCCGGCAAGGGAACAGGTATGGCGCAGATCAAAGCCACTGCCAGCAGCCTCACCGCTTCAAGGCTTAGACTGGACATGGCGCCGACCACTATGACGGGCTCTGCAAACCTGAGCTTCAGCCCACCGGCGCTAACGGCTGACCTTACCGCTAGCAATGTCGACTTCAGCAGCTTTTCCCGCTTACGTGCAATTCGGCTTGCAAATCTACCAATTCAAATGGATTTGACTGCCACTCACGTCCTGCTCGACGGCAGGGCCTATCCGTCCTTGCAATTGGCATTGCGCAACGGAGCTGACGGTTGCGTTATCAAGAATTTGCGTCTTGGCCTTCCAGGCGGCGGCAAGCTAGGCGCGGACCTCAGCATAGCACCGGACGCCAGCCTGTCCGGCCACGTGGCTCTTTCCGCGCCAAATCTCGCCGCACTCGCCTCCGGCCTCAGCCTCCCCGCGCAGAGAGCCTGGGCCTCGGCTTATCTGCAAGCCGAAATCGCCGGGAACCTTTCTTCGCCAATTTTAAAGTCGCTCTCGGGCACGTTGGGCCGAGATCACGTAAACGGGCAGATCAACCTCTCGCCGGGCCACGCAGCCTTCCGACTTGCGTTTAACAATATTGAGTTAGCTCCTCTGGCAGCTTGGCTTGGCCAGCACCCGCTGGCCAAGAATTTTGTTGCCGCCGGCGAACTATCGGCAACGCACGCACAGGCCGGCCCAATAGAACTTAGCAATTTGTTCGTCGATGCCGCGCTTGACGGTTCTTTGAACATCCGGCGGGCGACTGCCAGCCTTGCCGGGGGCATCGTCGGTGGCAGCGTCACTCTTAGCAACAGCTTCAAGGTAACTGCCGCTCATGCGTTCCTCGACCTCCCCTCCGCCGAGTCCTTGGCATCCTTGCTGCCCGCAAACGTGCAACTGCCCGCTGGGCTCTGGCGACACCCCCTTAGCCTGCTGCTCGCCGCCGCTGGCCCACCCAACGCGCTAGCCGCCAGCGCCACGGCAAAGCTTGGCGATTTCACGATTACCGCGGCGCCCGTCGTCAACCTCGTCAAGCTGAGCGCCAGCGGGGCTATCTCGCTCCGCCACCCCAATGCGATCACCGCACTAAAGTTGCTTGGGTTTAGCCAGGGCTGCGCCAGCATGGCGCCCCTGCCCGGATACCCCTTTCACGGAGGCGGCGAACCCTGCCTTGCCAAAGCAAACGACCCGGCACTCGGCTTCCCGGGGCCGGGCGCGTTGTCGCTCAGGGCCCGTTTTACGGCCGCGAAGGACCGCTACGCACTGAATGATTTCGTGCTCAACATAGGGCTTCTGAACGCATCGGGGCAGCTGCTGGAAACCAACGGCCGGATCAATGGCCGGGTAGATGCCGGAACCCTGGCTTTGCCTCCCCTGCCAGCCAGCCTGCAAATACCCAGCCACTTACCGCTTTCGGGAGCCATCACCATTAAAGCGGACCGAGTTCTCTATGCTGGCCTGCCCGTGGCCGGGCCAGGCACAGCCACGCTCAGCCTAGCGCCCAATCACGCGCGGCTTGCCATTGCCAAGATACGCCTTGGCAATGGCACCGTCTCTGGCGATGCTTCACTACAACTTTCAAGCAATGCCCCGCCCGCCGCAAGCGCCAGACTTGTGGCCCAAAACATCGACGTCGGCACCCTCGCCCCCACAAAGAGCTTCCCGTTCTGGCTGAGCCAGGGCCAGATCAACGCCACCGCCAGCCTGACCTCGAAGGGCTATACGGCCAAAGCAATGGCCGCAACGCTGGGCGGGAGCGCGACCTTCACGGTCAACAAAGGAACCTTGAGCGGACTTTCCCTGCCGGCGCTGACGGCCGCAATGCGCAAAGCCGGGCGCGTGTCACTATATAAGCCTCTCATTAGCGGCAGCACACCGTTTGCTACCCTGACCATCGCAGGCACCCTGAGCAAAGGCAATTGCACCCTAACGCAAGCGCTACTGACCGCGCCTTCTGGCACCATCACCGCCTCCGGCGACATTGATCTGTTCGATTCAACCCTGGCCTTGAAACTGAGCACTGCCCCGGCGCTGAAGCCTCCGGTTAAAATCACAACTCACCTGATCGGCAACTGGAACAAGCCGCACCGCTACGACGACCTACGCTCGGCATATAGATGGCGGGCCACCCATAAATAACGGGCCCTCCCGACAGTCTCCGGAAAGGCCCGCTAATCCTAAGTTACGTCAGGTGCGAGTTTAACGCTCGTCGTCGCCGCCCTCGGTCTGCACGTCAATATCGGCGTCAATCACGTCGGTATCATCGTCGAGATCATCAGCGTCTTCCAAAATGTCGTCGTCATCTGCGTCGTCGGGGACCTCGACATCCACGTCGTCAGGGTCAAGCGCCGCCTTGACGACCTTTTTCTGCTCCTCCGGCAATGGCGCGGCACGCTTTAGCCGAGGCTGCTCAACCGGCTGTTCGGCGCCGCATTTCGGGCATATTGCCGGCTCCTTGCCGAGATCGAAGAATCTCGCCCCGCAGGAGACACAAGTGTGTTTTTCGCCAAGTTCGGGCTTCGCCATGTCAAACCTCGGAAATAGGGGCCGCATCAAGTCAACGCGGCGCGATGCCATGCCATTGCTTCTATGTCAAACGCCGTGCGCTCATGCTAAGCGCGCGCATGGACAAACTCTCGCTACGCCCTCATCTGTCTCGCCGCCCCTCAGCACCACTTTCCGGCCGCGCCAGCGTACCGGGCGACAAATCCATCAGCCATCGCGCCTTGATGTTTGGCGCCCTCGCCGTGGGCCAGACTCGAATCAGCGGTTTGCTCGAAGGCGATGACGTGCTGCGCACCGCCGCCGCCATGCAAGCGCTGGGCGCCGAAGTTTCCCGCGACGGCGCCGACTGGCTAGTTGCGGGCCGCGGCATCGGCGGTCTGACCGAGCCAGAGGATGTGTTGGACATGGGCAATTCCGGCACCGCCGCGCGGCTGTTGGCGGGCATTCTCGCCACCCACCCTCTTTATGTTGTTGTGACCGGCGATTCCTCGCTCCGCAAGCGCCCGATGGGCAGAGTGGTGGAGCCGCTTTGCGCGGTGGGGGCGCAATTCTTCACCCGCGCTGGCAACCGCCTGCCAATGACGATTCTTGGCGCTCGCGACCCTATGCCCCTGTCATATCGCCTGCCAGTAGCCTCCGCCCAGGTGAAATCTGCCGTGCTGCTGGCTGGCCTCAACTCGCCCGGCTTTACTGAAATCGAGGAACCCGAGCCTACCCGCGATCATTCGGAAAACATGCTCCGCCACTTTGGCGCCGAAATCTCGGTGACCGACGCTGCCACCGGTCGACATATCCGGCTGCGGGGCCAACCGGAACTGCGCGGCGCCGACATAGCCGTGCCGGGCGACCCATCCTCAGCGGCCTTTCCCCTGGCCGCAGCCTTGCTCGTGCCAGACAGCCACATTACCATTTCCGGCACGGGACTCAACCCGCTGCGCACAGGGCTGTTCCTGACGCTTCGCGAAATGGGCGCCAAGCTGACCGTCACGGCCCAGCGTCAGGAAGGCGGCGAGCCTGTGGGCGACATAACCGCCTCATATTCCGAGCTTCGCGCCGTGGATGTTCCGCCAGGCCGCGCGCCCAGCATGATTGATGAGTACCCCATCCTCGCCGTGCTCTGCGCCGCCGCCCGCGGCACCTCACGGTTACGCGGACTGACTGAGCTACGGGTTAAGGAATCCGACCGTCTGAGCGCCACCGCAGCGATGCTGCGCGTGAATGGGGTGAACGTGGAGATCGAAGATGACGATCTGATCATCCATGGCACCGGCGCCATTCCTGGCGGCGGCTTGGTGGAAACCCACATGGACCACCGTCTTGCCATGTCGGCACTGGTTCTGGGACAAATCACGGCCCAGCCGGTACTGATCGACGATGCGCGGTTTATTGATACTTCCTTCCCCGGCTTCCTGCATTTGATGCGCGGATTAGGCGCTCAAATGGCAGCCGCATGATCATCGCCATCGACGGTCCGGCCGCCGCCGGCAAGGGTACCCTGGCAAAACGGCTCGCGATAGCTCTAAACCTGCCTTACCTTGATACGGGCTTGCTCTACCGCGCCACAGCCAAGCGCGTACTGGAAGCCGGCGGCGATCCAACCGATGTGCAAGCTGCGACGGCCGCGGCCAGGGCGCTTAGCAAAGCTGACACATCCCGCGCCGACCTTCGCGACGCGGTCACCTCCAAGGCCGCCAGCCAAGTGGCCTCCATTCCAGCCGTACGCGAGGCGCTGCTCGCCTTCCAGCGCGAATACGGCAGCGCCAACGGTGCGGTGCTAGACGGGCGGGATATCGGCACGGTGATCTTCCCCCATGCCGATGTGAAGCTGTTTGTCACCGCCAGCGTAGAAGCGCGCGCCAAGCGGCGCCAAGCCGAATTTATCGCCCGTGGCGAAAGTGTGCCGCTGGCAAACGTCATCGCGGATGTAGCGGCACGCGACGAAGCCGACCGTACCCGCGCAGCTGCTCCGCTTATCCCGGCCGAGGACGCAATTCTCATCGACACAACCACACTGAACATAGAGGAAGCCTTCCTCCACGCGATGCAAGAGATCGAAAAAAAGCTGGCAGCCTCAAATTCGTGATGGGAATCGAGGCCCTTTGCGTTCAGACTGACATTGCGGTGGGTAAGCAAACGCGTGGAATGGCTCACCGAAACCCGGGATAGAGCATCCAGTTGAAGATTTGGACGCTCTAAGCGCCGGTTTGCGAGACAAATTTCGTCAGCAAATACGGCTCCAGACCTTCAGCGCCACCTTCCGAGCCATAGCCTGAATCCTTGACGCCGCCGAAAGGCGTTTCCGGCAGCGCTAGGCCCAAGTGATTGATCGTGACCATGCCGGCCTCGATATCGGCCGCCAGCGCTGCCACCCGCGCGGCATCGCGGGAGAATGCATATGCCGCCAGGCCGTATTCCAAACGATTGGCCTCCGCGATCGCCTGCTCATAGCTCTGAAACGGCATCACAAGGGCCAGTGGACCAAACGGTTCCTCATGCATCACCCTCGCATCCGGGGGAATATCGGTCAGCACCGTTGGCTCGAAGAAATAGCCCTTGTTGCCCGCGCGCTTGCCACCCGTGTGGAGCTTGGCGCCCCTGCCTACCGCATCGGCGATGAAGCCTTCCATGGCGGCCACGCGGCGGTCATTGGCGAGCGGTCCCATGGTGATGCCGGCTTCCAATCCGTTGCCCAGCTTAATCGCCTCGCATTTGGCCACGAATTTTGCCAGGAACGGCCCATACACGCCCTCCTGCACCAGGAACCGTGTAGGTGCGATGCACACTTGGCCGGCATTGCGGAACTTCGCGGCGGCTAGATGCTTAACGGCCAAATCAAGATCAGCGTCGTCAAACACGAGGGCTGGCGCATGCCCACCCAGTTCCATAGTCACGCGTTTCATATGCTGGCCTGCGAGCCCCGCCAGATGCTTGCCCACGGCGGTGGAACCCGTGAAGGAAACCTTCCTCACCACTGGATGCGGAATCAGGTATTCTGAAATTTCCGCTGGCACGCCGAACACAATCTGCACGACACCCGCTGGAATCCCGGCATCCGCGTAGCAGCGAACCAGCTCTGCACAGCTTGCCGGGGTTTCTTCGGGTCCCTTCAGGATGAAGGAGCAGCCTGCCGCCAGCGCTGCAGAAATTTTGCGCACTGCTTGGCTCACGGGAAAGTTCCAGGGCGTGAAACCCGCCACAACCCCCACCGGTTCACGCAGCGAAATCTGGTACACTCCTGGCTGACGTGCCGGAATTAACCGGCCGTAGGCGCGGCGGCCCTCCTCGGCAAACCAGTCGATCACATCTGCCGATGCGGCCAGCTCTACCTTCGCTTCCGCCAACGGCTTGCCTTGCTCCATCGTCATCAGCGTTGCGATCGTGTCCAGCCGCGCGCGCAGAAGCTCCGCTGCCTTGCGCATCAACTTGCCCCGCTCAAAGGCCGAAATCTTGCGCCAAGTGTTGAATCCCTTGGCCGCCCAGCCCACCGCCTCGTCAAGGTCGGCGGTGCTGGCATGCGCCAGTTTGCCGATAACCTCCTCGGTCGCCGGGTTAACCACGTCCATCGTCCGGCCACCATGCGCGGCGCGCCACTGGCCGCCAACATGTAGCAATACGTCCTGATACATTTGCGCTCCTCCGACTGTGTACGTGAAAGCAAAACGCCCTGCGCACCCCGCCTCAAAATCTATTGCGTTGGGGCGCGGGCATCGCCCCTGAATTCCGCTTGCCATCGCGGTGCTGACAACGCTCGTATGCCGGTCAGCTTTCTTTGATCAACCGGCGCAGAATATCGGTCATCTCATTGATCTGATCCGGCGTGGCCGCAAAAGGTGGCGCCAACACCAACGAATCGCCAGCCGCGCGTAGCACCAGCCCGGTTTCAAAGGCTTTGCACAAAATGCCAAAGCCTCGCTCGCCCGGCTTGCCTTTCGGGGCAATCTCCACGGCGCCCAGCAGGCCAAACCCGCGCGTGTCGATGACGTCCGGCAATCCCTTAAAGCTACCGATTTGCTCAAGAAACGCAGGCGCCAGCGCCCTTGCACGGCTGAACGTATTCTCCTCACGGTAGATTTTCAGCGTGGCCAAACCTGCCGCACAGGCGGCTGGATGCGCCGAATAGGTGTAGCCATGCGCAAACTCGATTGCACCCGCAGGCGCGGCTTCGAAAATAACCTGCTGTATCTCTTCCTTCACCGCCACTGCAGCCATTGGAATGGAACCGTTGGTGATCGCCTTAGCCATAGTGAGAATGTCGGGCGTGACATCAAAGGTCTGGGCAGCGAAAGCCTCGCCAGTGCGGCCAAACCCTGTAATCACCTCATCAAAGATCAACAAAATGCCATGCTTGGTGCAAATCTCGCGCAAGCGCTTCAAATATCCCTTGGGCGGCACCAGAATGCCGGTCGAGCCCGCGATGGGCTCCACGATGCAGGCAGCAATTGTATCGGCACCATGCAGGTTTACGAAACGCTCAAGATCATCTGCAAGGTCGGCGCCACTCTCTCCCTCCCCCATCTGAAAGAGATTCTCCTTGATCACTGTATGGCGCAGATGTGACACGGCCGGCAGCCCAACGCCGAACGCCTTGCGGTTGGCGACCATTCCACCAACCGACCAGCCACCAAAATTCACCCCGTGATAGCCGCGTTCCCGCCCGATGATGCGCATGCGTTGGCCTTCGCCTCGGGCGCGGTGATACTGAATCGCCATTTTCAGCGCGGTATCCACCGCCTCCGACCCTGAACAGGCAAAAAATACCCTGTTGAGAGGCGCCGGCAGCATCTGCGCTACCTCCGTCGACAGCCGGAAGGCCGCGGGCACGCCGTATTGAAACGGCGGCGCGTAATCTAGTTCCTCCATCTGTTTGACCACAGCTTCACGAATCTCGCGGCGGCCATGCCCCAACGGAATACAGTAAAGCCCGGATGATCCATCCAGAAGCTTTTCGCCGCGCGTATTATAATAATAAACACCCTCCGCGCGGGCGATGAGGCGCGGCTGCTCCTGGAACTGCCGATTGGCAGTAAACGGCATCCACTGGTGAAACAACGGTTCGTTGCTTGAATGGATCGCTGCGCGCATAGGCTGATACTCCTGGCTATCTGGTCGCAAGTTTACTATTTTAAACAGGCTTGAAAAGACCTTTCTGGTCTCACGAAGCCCCGCAAGTATGAGATGACCGCGCATCGGTCATGCGCCATAAGATCGCAGGCCGCGCTGCCCGGCGCAGCCGGGCGCGCATCACCAAAGGAAACGCCATGAACGTACAAGTTGCCTACAAAATCCTGACTCAAGCGCAGTTCACGGCCTTGCGCGATGGTACGTTCGAAGGCGCACCTGTTGACGTCATGGACGGATATATCCATCTCTCCACCGCCTCACAACTCGACGAAACCCTTGCCAAACATTTCCCTGCCCAAGAAGGACTCGTCATTGTTGCGATCCCGCTAACGCCGTTGGGCTCTGCACTGAAGTGGGAAGCTTCGAGCGGCGGCCAACTATTCCCGCATTTCTACGGCAGGCTCAGCATGGATCTCGTCAGTGCCCACACCCCTCTGCTGCGCGGCGTCGATGGGCGCGCACTGATACCGGCGTAAGCTATTCAGTCAAGCTGTTTGATCCCAGACTACAATGATGCGATATTTTCATCTGAGTGGGCAATGACACTATGGGCTAGATTTTCAACGTGCGCGTAACAATGACAACGGCGGCGCTGCGGAAATAATGACTTGCGCATAGGCATAGGGATATTCGTCCGTTAACGAAACTAGAACCCGCGCCTCATATCCCTCAGGGGTCAGTGCGCGCAACCTTTCAAGGGCGCCGCCGGAAAGCTCCATCGCCGGCTGTCCACCGGGTAGGTTCACCACGCAAAGGTCCGACATAAAAACACCCCGTGCAAATCCGGTTCCTAGGGCTTTGGCGCACGCCTCCTTGGCCGCGAAGCGCTTCGCATAGCTGGCTGCCCGCAACTGTGACCGCTGCTCGCTGCGCGCACGCTCGATTGCAGAAAAAACCCGGTTGGTGAAGCGCTCCCCGTGCCTTTCTAGAAGGTTTTCCACGCGCCTGATATCACAAAGATCCGTACCCAGGCCGATGATGAGGCCCGTGTTCAATTCCGTGCCCGCTCGACCTGGGCAATGCCGGCGGCCGCGCGCAGTCCGGCGATCACCTGATTCAAATGTCTTGTATCATGGACCTCGATATCGACGAGCGCCTCAAAAAAATCCTGCTGGCGGTGTATAATCTTTAAATTCGAGATTGACCCGTCCTGCTTGGCAACCGCATTGGCCAGCGCCGCCAGTGCGCCGGACGTATTGCTGGCAATTACGCTTACGCGCCCCGTAAAGCTCTGCGCCTTGGTATCGAGCTTTGCCTCATCATTCCAATCCACATCAATAAAGCGCTCCGGCGTTGCTGCGAATTGATCGAGCTGGGCACAATCCTTGGCATGAATGGCAATCGGCTTGCCAGTGGTGACGATGCCAACAATCTTGTCACCGGGCAGCGGGTGGCAGCATCCGGCATAATGCACATCCATGCCCGCCACTAGCCCTAAGATCGGCTGCCCGGCATCGGCACGCGGAGTATTACGCGGGGAACGGGCTGTCAGGCTTCTGCCCATGAAGGCGGGCATCATGCGTGGTGCCCGCGCCTCCTTCAGCTCCGGATATGCCGCATTTACCACGTCCTTCGGCCCTACTACCCCGGTGGCGACCGCTACATAAAGATCGTCCACGCTCGATTGCTTGAACTGCTTGGCCACAGGCTCCAGAACTTTCTCCGAGCCATCCACGCCATCCTGCCGGAATGCCTTCATCAGCATGGACCGGCCCGCGTCGCGGTGCTGATCTCTCATCTGCTGCGCCAGGAACCGGCGGATGCGCGCGCGCGCCTTACCGGTGACAACAAAGCGCTCCCAGGCGGGGCTTGGCGTGCCACCGCGGGCAGTTAGAATCTCCACCTGGTCGCCGTTCTGCAACTCGTAGCGCAACGGCATCAGCTTGCCATTGATGCGCGCACCCACACAGGTGTCACCAATCTGGCTATGCACGGCGTAGGCGAAATCAACCGACGTGGCTCCGCGTGGCAGCTGAATGAGCTGCCCCTTGGGCGTAAAGCAGAATACCTGATCCTGGTAGAGCTCCAACTTGGTATTCTCTAGGAATTCATCCGGCGCCGCCGAGTTTTCCAGAATTTCCAGCAGATCCTTCACCCAGCCGAACTGCTTAACATCCGTCGGCGACGCATCGTTCTGCTTATAAAGCCAGTGCGCGGCAACACCGGCTTCCGCTACTGCCTGCATCTCCGGTGTGCGTATCTGAATCTCGATCTTCTGGTTGCGCGGCTGGCGCAGCGTTACCCCCGTATGAAGCGACTGGTAGCCATTGCTCTTGGGTGTTGAAATATAATCCTTAAACCGCCCTGCGATGACGGGAAACGCGGCATGAATTGCCCCCAGCGCCACATAACACTCCCCGCGTGTCGGCACGATGATGCGGAATGCCATAATATCTGATAATTGCTCGAACGTTACGTTCCGCCTTTTCATCTTCTGCCAAATGGAGTACGGCGACTTCTCGCGGCCCGAGATTTCTACAACGCTTACCCCGGCCTCCTTGCAGACACGGATCAGCTCCTGTCGTACCTCCTCAATGACATCCGCACCCTGTCCACGCAGAAAGTTCAAACGCGTCTGTATGGTGTCGTAGGCTTCCGGCTCGATCTCGGCAAAGGCCCGGTTTTGCAGCTCGGTTTTCACCGCCTCCATGCCGATACGCTCAGCTAACGGGGCGTAGATGTCCATTGTTTCGCGCGCGATCCGCAGCCTCCGGTGCGCAGCCGAGACTGCCCCCAGCGTGCGCATGTTATGCAGCCTATCCGCCAGCTTTACGATGAGCACCCGGATATCCTTGCTCATCGCCAACACCAGCTTGCGGAAATTCTCTGCCTGCTTGGTGCGGTCCGATTGCAGCTCCAACCTTGTCAGCTTGGTGACGCCATCCACCAGCGAGGCAATTTCCTTGCCAAAGCGCTTCTCTACGCTGGCGAGCGTGACGGAGGTATCCTCCACCGTATCGTGCAGCAAGGCTGTGATAATAGAGGCACAGTCCAGCTTATAGCTAGCTAGAATTCCCGCTACGGCAAGCGGATGCGTTATGTAGGGCTCGCCATTATCGCGCTTCTGGTCGGCATGCGCCGCCTCTGCCGCACCATAGGCTTCGTCGATCAGGGCAATGTCAGCCTTGGCATCATAAGCGGCCACCCTCGCCAGAAGCCCAGCCAGCTCTGGGTGAAATTTTGGCGTGCCGCCGCTCAGGCCCTCAGGGGCGCGGGACAGGCTCACAACCAGGCGGCCTGTCCACACAGGTTTACCGGCGGAACTTGCCGCCGAGTTCGGCCTCGATGGCGGCCTGAATATCCTCGGAAGACATGACCTCATCGCCCTCCGCGGCCATAGCAGCGGCTTCCTCTTCGGCGGAGACATCCTGCAGGCCAAAGATGTTCTGGTCGGTCGGGATCAGATCCATCACTTCCTCGTCCACCGGCTCGGGCTCCGGCACCCGGGAGAGGGATTTCACCAAATCCTGCTCCAACGCCGGCAGCGCTACAGTCTCATCAGCAATCTCGCGCAAAGCCACCACTGGATTCTTGTCGTTGTCTCGGTCGATGGTAAGCTGTTCACCGCGGCTGATGTTCCGGGCACGCTGCGCCGCCAGCAGAACCAACTCAAAGCGATTCGGCACCTTCAAAACGCAGTCTTCAACGGTCACGCGGGCCATAACGGTACGCTCCAGGCAGAAAATTGAAAGAGTGCCTTACCTCAGCCGCGGCGGGGAAGCAAGCTCATTTGCCCGCCCTTTCCGGCTCGTCATGCCAGGGTTCAATACCTTGCGGGGGAAGCTCCCTTAGCAATGTGGTCACACTGTGCCCCAACACTGGGTGGCGCCACGAGGAAGCTACGTCCAGCAGCGGACGCAGCACGAAGGCGCGCTCATGCGCGCGCGGGTGCGGCAGCACCGGGTCTGGCGCGGCACGAACCAGCCGATCCATGGCAATAATATCAAGATCCAGCGTGCGCGCAGCGTTGGGCGCCTGGCGCTCCCGGCCAAACTGCACCTCGATTTCATGCAACTGCCGCAACAGCGCGGCAGGGTCGATCGCCCCGTGCATTCGGATCATGCCGTTACAGTAATCGGGCTGGGAGGAGACGGGAATTGCCTTGGTGCGATACCACGGCGAGAGAGCTATAAAGGCAAGCCCCGGGATAGCGCGTATGGCCCCCACCGCCGCTATGCAGGTTTGCACTGGCGTGCCACCGTTTCTGCCTGGCAGATTGGCACCAATGGCAATTAGGATCATAACAGAAGAACCCTTATGGGGGTTTGGTTCTCTTTCAAAGACGTTACTAACATTTTTATCTTCTGTACATCATCTTTAACCTACTATTTCAAGAGGAATGGATTTTAAAATGCGTTTGATAGAACAGGAACGTACAGCGTTATTCATCGATGGAGCTAATCTTTACGCGGCAACGCGCAGCCTTGGCTTTGACATAGACTACAAGAAATTACTCGATCTATTTGGTTCAAAAACAAACCTTCTGCGTGCATACTACTACTCTGCGCTTCTGGAAACCGAAGAGTATTCGCCTCTCAAGCCACTAACGGACTGGCTTGCTTACAACGGTTACAGCCTAGTTACTAAGCCCGCCAAGGAATTTATGGATGCACTAGGACGGAAGCGAATCAAAGGAAATATGGATATTGAACTTGCAATCGATATGCTTGAATTGGCACCTTTTCTCGATCACGCTATCTTGTTTTCCGGCGATTCGGACTTCCGCCGCTTAGTCGAAGCTGTACAGCGCAAAGGCGTCCGGGTAACCGTTGTTTCCTCTATCCGAACCAACCCACCAATGATCGCAGACGAACTACGCCGCCAAGCCGATCAGTTCATCGAGCTTGATGATATCGCGCCGGAATTTTCACGCCGCCCGGCAGAGGCACGTGCTCGCACCGAACGCGGGGGCGAGGAATGAGCAGTATTTCATCCATTTCTCCAGACAAAGATTGCGGATTCTGCCCGCGTCTCGTTTCTTACAGGGAACAATACCGTCGCCTTCACCCTGATTGGTTTAACGCCCCGGTACCAAGCTTCGGTCCGACGACGGCCAAACTACTCGTTGTTGGACAGGCGCCAGGCGTTAACGGAGCTAATCGAACTGGACGCCCCTTCACTGGTGACGTGGCGGGGCGTCTGCTTTATCCTGCGTTGATAAAATTCAATTTCGCAACAGGTTCATTTCAAGAACGACCGGATGACGGATTGAAGCTGACTGACTGCCGTATAACTAACGCCGTGCGCTGTGCACCGCCACAGCACAAGCTCGAAACGTCAGACAAAAACCACTGCCTGCCTTACCTAGCTGCAGAAATTGCCTTAATGCCAAACCTGAAGGTTCTGCTGGCCATTGGCGCCAAGGCGCATGAATCGATCCTGCAGGCCCTTAAGCTCAAGCCCAGTCGCCACGTCTTCAAGCACGGCGCGTTGCACCAGCTTGAAAACGGCCTGCTGCTGGCAGATAGCTTTCACACTTCACAATATAACGTGAACACGGGACGGATCACGCAGGCGATGTTCGAGGAGATCGTAGCGGCGATCAGGGGATTGCTTACCTAATTACTCAGCGGCTGCGCAGAAGCCGTGCCTTGTCGCGCTGCCAGTCGCGCGCCGCCGCTGCTTGGCGCTTGTCAGCCTTCTGCTTACCTTCGGCGATACCCAGCGTTACTTTAGCCAAGCCTCGGTCGTTGAAAAAAATATCGAGCGGCACAATAGTCTGACGCTCGCGCGAAATAGCCCCAAAAATTTGGTTGCGCTCCTTGCGCTTAACCAGCAGCTTGCGCATCCCTCGCACATCAAAGCGCGACAGCACACCACCCTGATATTCTGGAATATAGAGGTTGAAGAGAAACAATTCCCCGTCACGCTCGCCGGCCCAAGCTTCAGTCAGCTGAGCGCGCCCCAACCGTAAAGACTTTACCTCGACGCCCTTCAACACAATGCCTGCCTCAACCGTAGAGAGGATTTTATAGTCGTGTCGAGCCTTGCGGTTCTGCGCCGCGATGCCGTGTGAGATGAACGCGGATTTCTTTTTTTCCCTGCTCAATTCAGCAAACCGACTTCACGCATCGCTGCCTCTACCCTCTGCGCCGAGGCAGCCAAAACCGGCACCAACGGCAGCCGCACGTGATTTGCGCCAAATCCCAACAGGGAAGCGGCATATTTCACCGGCCCAGGGTTACTTTCGCAGAACATTGCATCGTGCAGAGGCACTAAGCACTGCTGAATTCGCATGGCGGCCTTAATATCTCCCTTGGACCAGGCGGCGTGCATTTCAGCGCACAGACGTGGCGCCACATTGGCGGTCACCGAGATGCAACCGTGCCCGCCGGAGGCCAGATAAGCCAAGGCGGTGTGGTCTTCGCCGGAAAGCTGGATGAAATCCTTCCCACAGGCACGGGTCACCTGCAGCGGACGGGTGAGATTTGCAGTAGCGTCTTTTACCCCCACGATGTTTTTAATCGCTGCCAACCGCGCCATCGTCTCTACGGACATATCGATCACCGAGCGACCGGGAATATTATAGATAAACAACGGTAGGGTTATCGATTCCGCGATCGCCTGGTAATGCCTGAATAACCCCTCTTGGGTAGGTTTGTTGTAATATGGAGTCACAACCAGCACCGCATCAGCCCCTGCCGCCTCGGCATGGCGGGCTAGACCGATGGCCTCGGCAGTAGAATTGGAACCAGCCCCCGCCATTACAGGCACGCGGCCTCTTGCCGCCTTTACCGCCATCTCAACCACGTGTTTGTGCTCATCATGGCTCAGCGTAGGAGATTCGCCTGTGGTGCCAACCGGAACGATGCCGTTGCTACCTTCAGCAATCTGCCAATCCACGAAGCGAACGAACGCTTCGTCATCGATCCGCCCGTCATCGCACATAGGCGTCACGAGGGCGGTAAAAGAGCCTTGAAACATATTTGGTCCTTGAGGCGTGTGGTCCAGCAATCCACCTAACCCTCTCCGCCAGCGGGGGCAAGCGCCACTTAGTAAGGTTTGGCCCGCGCCGATAGCACTGCTAGAGAGGGCGCATGAAGTTCCTGGCCGTCTTGCCGCTGCTGTTCATGCCGGCCTGCGCACTGGCGCAAACCGCCGCCAGCCCTCAAATCATGACCGATGTGCAGACCGGCAACTTTTCCCAGGCCGAGCGGCTTGCCACCGCCACCGGCGACCCGCTTGTGGTGAAGCTCGTTACCTTCTTCCGCCTCATTAGCCCTGGAGGAGGCAGCGCCGGCGAAATTCAAGCCTTTATCGCCGCCAATCCAGACTGGCCAATGCAAGGTCTGCTGAAACTACGCGAAATTCAAGCCTCTGGACTTTACCAACCTGGGCCTCCCATGATCACGCCGCCCTTCATCACTCACGTGCAGGTTCTGCACGGATCCGGGCATGACGAGGCCGCGGCAAAGCTATGGGAAAGTGAGGGCAGTGCAGCCATGAAGGCGGCGGATTCGAGCCAAAAGCTACTGTTCTGGCCAGCCCAAAGCGAGCTTGCGCGCGCCCTGCTCCAGAAAGGCGACGCCAAGGATGCGTATCGGGTTATAATCTCCGCCAATCCACCAATTACCGGCACCGCCGCACGAGAACAGGTCGTAGACCGCGACTTTCTCGCCGGCTTCGTGCTTCTGCGTTTCCTGAACCAACCGCGGGAGGCCGCCGCCTGGTTTCAGGATCTCGCTTCCTCGTCCACTGCCGTCATCTCACAGGCCCGTGCTTATTACTGGCTTGGACGCAGCCAAACTGGCACCGCGGCAGCGCAGGATTACGCCCGCGCCGCAGCCTATCCCACCACCTTCTATGGCCAACTTGCCGCTCTAGCGCTAGGAGATACGCCAGAACAGCTTGCGTCCCGCATCAAATCCGTGCAGGAACCAAGCTTTTCTTTTCAGGACGCCATGGATTTCGGCCTAGCTGAACTGCCCCGCGCAGCCGTGCTACTAGTGCAGATGAATGACCGACACGACGCTGCAGTCTTCCTCGACAGAATTGGCCAAACAGCGCTGGACGACAAATCCCGGCTGATGGCCGCAAAGCTGGCGCTGGGGCTGGGCTTCCCGCAATCGGCCGTTGCCATTGCACGTCTGGCCGGCATTTCCGGCCAGATGCTGGTGCGCGAAGGTTGGCCGGTCCCGTATAACCCGCCTTCTAACATTCTGGACCCAACGATTTTGCTAGGTATGATGCGCCAGGAGAGCAGCTTCAACCCCACCGTAGTCTCAGGCGCCGGCGCTATCGGGTTAATGCAGTTGCTCCCCTCCACGGCCCGTCAAACCGGAGAAGAATACAGCCTGCCCTACAGCAATCTGTTCAATCCCGGCCAGAACATGGCTCTCGGCGCTGCCTATCTCGCACGGGAGATCAAAAATTTTGGCAACTGCCTTCCGTTGGCAATTGCCGCGTATAACGCCGGTCCAACCAATGTCGCGAACTGGCTGGCGGAGAATGGCGATCCGGAACTGGGCGACCATCCTCCGGACGGTGCTAACATGCTCGATTGGCTAGAAGAAATTCCGTTCAGCGAAACCCGCAACTACGTGCAGCGCGTGTCCGAGAACATCACTATCTACCGCGCACTGCTCACCGGTGCGGCTAACTCACCGGTCGCCAAATGGTTACAACAGCCATAACCCGCTGGCGTTTCATCGCATCAGGCTTTGGCGTCGGCTGGACACCAAAGGCCCCAGGCACAGCCGGCGCGCTGGCAGGGCTAGCGATCGGCTGCATATTGTTGCCGGCCGGGAATCTGGCGCTGCTGACGGGCATCGTGGCAGCCACTGCCCTTGGCATCCATGCCATTCGGAAATTGCCAGAAGCAGGAGAAGACCCAGGCTGGATCGTGATCGATGAAATTGCCGGACAGATGATCCCGCTTCTGGCGCTGCGCGACCTCAGCCTCGAGGGCGCACTCGCTGCCTTTGCGTTGTTCCGGCTATTCGACATCTGCAAGCCCCCGCCGGTAAGCTGGGCAGACCGACGCAAGGATGAAATCGGCATCATGGGTGACGATATCATAGCTGGCCTGCTCGCCTTGGCTGTTTTGCTTATCCTTCGCTTGGTGTTACCGCTATGAACGCTACCGCGCTGATCGATCTTTATAAGGCCCGTGGCATGACCCTCGCCACCGCGGAAAGCTGTACGGGTGGGCTGGTTGCTGCAGCACTCACTGCTGTGCCTGGCAGTTCGGCGGTCTTCACAAATGGCCTGGTCACATATGCCAACGAAGCCAAGGCCAAACTCCTTGGCGTGCCGCAAGCCACTCTCGCCGAGCATGGCGCCGTTTCTGCGCAGGTGGCAAAAGCGATGGCAGAGGGGGCACGGCGATGCACGGGTACAGATGCCGCAATCTCCGTCACCGGAATTGCCGGACCCGGTGGCGGAAGCCCGGAAAAGCCCATCGGCACCGTCTGGTTCGGCCTCGCTACGGCGAAGGGCAGCTTTGCCGAACACCAGCTTTTCACTGGCACCCGTGATGAAATTCGCGCCAAAGCCGTCGCCTACGCGTTGGGGCTGGCTTCCCGCGCGGCCAACCCTGAAGGACAATCAACATGAACAGATCGCTGGCCACTTGGGACAAGGCTAAGCGCGAACGCCGCAAAATGACGATGATCACAGCTTACGACCTCACTTCCGCCCGACTTGCCGAAGCGGCCGGGATTGATGCGCTGCTGGTCGGGGATTCGCTTGGCATGGTGGTAGGAGGCGAGCCCGACACGCTGCGCGTCAGCCTCGAGCAAATACAATACCATACCGCCATCGTGGCTAGAGCGGTTACCAAGCCGCTGATCATGGCGGACCTACCTTTCGGCAGCTTTGAGGAAAGCCCTACCCAGGCATTTGCCGCCTGCGCCCGACTGCTAAAGGCGGGCGCACAGATCGTGAAGCTAGAAGGCGGTGCCGAGATGGTGGAAACGGTCGCCTTCCTCTCCCGCCGTGCTGTGCCAGTTTGCGCCCATATCGGATTGACGCCCCAGCATATCCGGCAGATCGGCGGTTTTAAGCGTCAGGGCAAAACGCCGGAAGCCGCCGCGCAATTGCTTGAGGATGCGTTGGCGCTGGCCGACGCGGGGGCGCGCATGTTGCTAATGGAAGCCATTCCTTCTGACCTTGCAGCGGAAATTACCGCGAGACTGCCGATTCCTACCATAGGCATCGGTGCCGGGCCAGAAACAGACGCACAAGTCCTGGTACTGCATGACGTGCTGGGTCTTACCCCTGGAAATACACCGTCCTTCGCAAAAACATATTTGGATGGCGCGAGGCTCATCACCTCAGCCTTAGCTGATTATGCGCGCGAAGTACGTGAAGGGGTTTTCCCAGCCCAATAAAGCCCGATAAAAAGTCCTTCTTCCATTATTGAGGAACGGTTTTTACCGCTACGCTTATGCCGGAACCGGCCCCAACCCGCCTGGAACATCCGGCTTCGGTGGCGCCGCCGGCACAGACCCACGGCGGCTGTTGTCCTGCATCGGCTCGTCCACGACCTTGCGAACGATCTTCTCGCCCTTCAGCACCATCTGGATTTCGTCGCCAGAGAGTGTCTCATATTCGAGCAGACCTTGAGCCAAGCGCTCCAAATCTTCGCTCCGCTCAGTCAGAATGCGCTTCGCCTCGGCGTATGCATGATCAATAATCCGCCGCACCTCGTTATCGATCTCTCGGGCCGTCGCCTCAGACACATTTTTAGCGCCGCCCATCGAATGACCTAGAAAAACCTCCTGCCCACTTTCCACGTAGGAGACCATGCCTAGCTTCTCGGACATGCCCCATTCTGTGACCATACGGCGCGTCGTGTCGGTGGCCATCTTGATATCGCCGGAGGCACCGTTGGAAACCTTGTCGGGCCCAAACACCAACTCTTCGGCCGCGCGACCTCCCATCGCCATGATCAGCTGTTGCAACAGCTTAACCTTGCTCATCGAATAGCGGTCACCTTCCGGTAGGGACATGACCATGCCAAGCGCCCGGCCGCGCGGAATGATAGTGGCCTTGTGCACTGGGTCACACTCCGGCAAAGTGATCGAGCATAGTGCGTGCCCGCCCTCATGATAGGCAGTCATCTTTTTCTCATCGTCGGACATCACCAGCGAGCGCCGCTCCGCCCCCATCATTACCTTGTCCTTGGCTTGCTCGAATTCCGCCATGGCGACCACGCGCTTGCCGATGCGTGCGGCAAGCAAAGCTGCCTCGTTCACCAAATTTGAAAGATCCGCGCCGGAGAAGCCTGGGGTGCCACGCGCGATGGTCCTGGCATCCACATCCGAGGCCAGTGGCACCTTGCGCATATGCACCTTCAAAATCTTCTCGCGTCCCGTCACATCGGGGTTCGGTACCACGACTTGGCGATCAAACCGGCCGGGGCGTAGCAAGGCGGGATCCAGCACGTCTGGCCGGTTGGTAGCGGCGATCAAGATCACCCCTTCGTTGCTCTCAAACCCGTCCATCTCCACCAGCATCTGGTTCAGGGTCTGCTCGCGTTCGTCATTACCACCGCCAAGCCCGGCGCCACGATGCCGGCCCACTGCATCGATTTCATCGATGAAGATGATGCACGGCGCGTTCTTCTTGCCCTGTTCAAACATATCACGCACGCGGCTTGCACCCACGCCAACGAACATCTCGACGAAATCGGAGCCGGAGATCGAGAAGAACGGCACGTTCGCCTCACCAGCGATGGCGCGGGCCAGAAGCGTCTTGCCCGTACCGGGCGGGCCAACTAACAGGCACCCTTTCGGAATCTTGCCGCCTAAGCGTTGGAATTTCTGAGGATCGCGGAGAAAATCAACAATCTCCTGTAGCTCGCCCTTGGCCTCGTCGATTCCTGCCACATCTTCGAATGTCACACGTCCCTGCTTCTCGGTCAGCAACCTCGCTCGGGACTTACCAAAGCCCATAGCGCGCCCACCACCAGACTGCATCTGGCGCATGAAGAAAATCCATACGCCCAGAATAAGCAGCATTGGCGCCCAATTCAGCAGCGCACGCAGCAGCGGGTTCATGGTGTCGCCCTCAGGCTTAGCTGTCACGGTAACTCCCGCACTCGTCAGCTTGGAAACCAGAGAAGGATCGTTGGGCGCATAGGTCTCGAAGCTCTTGCCGTCTTTGGTCGCACCCGTAATGTCATGACCAACGATGGTGACACTTTGCACCTGGTTGTTCTTTACCTCATCCAGGAAGGTGGAATAGGCGATCTCTGCGGCATTATTATTCGTGGTAGAGGGCTGGAACACATTGAACAGCACCACCAAGAACAAAGCCACCACAACCCACAGCGCAATATTTCGACCCAGATTGTTCATCTAGACTTTTCCAATTCCTTCAACCAATGCCTCCGCCCTCTATGAGGCACGCAGGCACTCCAACGCTCACATAGGCATATTGCGCAGAATTCCCAGCCAAGCACAAATAAATCGTGATTCAGGTTAGGCTTGAAACGGCCTAGCGGTGGCGGGCATGGGTGGAATGAATGCCGCCGGTGCCGGAAAACATAATGCCCCGTCGGCATAACGCAGCGCCGGTAGGCCGCAAAGCACTAGGCTGGGTAAGCCCCTGAAGCCGCGAAAACGGGCGGCATCCCGGCCCAGCGCACCAATGCTCCTTGCGCCGAGCGGCTTTGCGTCCAGAACAAATCGCCCGTCCCACATCGCATGCGGGACAGCAGGCACGGGCGGGGCACAGGCGGCTGGCTCCCGGGCAAGCAGCCAGCCTGCCCCTAACCGTCCAGCCGGGACTATGCGCACCCCCCCCAAAGTTGCCGAGCATAGCTTTTGTGCCAGCCGCGAGAGAGCTTCACGCCGGGGCATGTAGCGACGCCCGCCAATGGTTCTTAATAGCGCCCCCAATGCGGCAGGGGAGGCGAATGCCGCGTCCAGCACCGCATAGCCTTCGGGATAGAGTCGCACGTGTCGTGCAAGAAAATCCGCGATTTCTAGCTCCTGCGCCATGCGGCCTGCGGCAGATAGTGGCGGCACGCCCTCACCCGCCCGTCGGATGCGCACCCTTTCAAATTTACAGGAGTGATTAGAAGGGTCCTCGACCCACTCAACTTCCTTTTCCTGCAAAAACTCGCGCAACGAGCAGGCGGGAGTCTCCAGCAGCGGGCGGATCAGAACGACGTCGTTGCGCGCGCTCCAAGATGCCATGCCCTCGCCACCGCCAAAACCGCGCCGGGCACGCATCGCCACAGTCTCGCGCTGGTCGTCTCGGTGATGACCCATCGCCAAATGCACAAACCCTGCCGCCATCGCAGCCTGTGCCAGTGCCTCGTGCCGGGCCAAGCGCGCGCGGGCCTGCATCGCCGCACCTGGGCGCAAATTTAGGTTAAGAATCTTGCTCGGGATATCCTGCTCCATCAGGCGCAAGGCGGTCAACCTTGCCTCATCAGCTGATTCCGCCCGCAGCCCGTGGTCAACAATCAGCGCCATTAACGCCCCGCCGCGCGATACACAATAATCTCGCGCCAGCAGGGCCAGTGCCGAACTGTCCGCCCCGCCCGAAACAGCCACAGCCAAGCGTGGCGGCAAGCCAGGCGGCAAAAGTCGCTCCAATGTCGCCGCGAAGACGTCAGCTAGTGACAATGCGCGCGCCTAGACACCGCATCGATATCGCTCTTCATCCTGGCAGACGGCTTGGTGAATTGGCTATTCAGCGCCGCCAGCGTTTCGCAAGCCTCCTGATTCTGGTGGATTGTCGCAAGCGAGGATGCCAGACCCAGCAGCGAATGCGGCGCATATGTGCCCGTCTTGTTCATGTCATAGGTGTTATAATAAGCGACTGCTGCGCTCTTGGCGTCGCCGCTGGCGGCATAACTCTGTGCAACCAGGTATTGTGCCCGGTATGCCTCCGGCGCGGCCTTGTACTTGGTCACAATCGCCTGCGCTAACTGCGCGGAAGCCTTGTAATCATGCCGGGAAAAGGCATCCAGTGCGGCCTTTAACGCGACTTTAGGATCGGCAGGCGGGGGCGGGTTAATCGGGGGCGAAGACGGGGGCGAAGACGGGGCCGCACCCGGCGTGGCACCGCCATTGGTCATCTGGAATTTCAGGTCGCCGATTTCCTGCTGGGTTTGATCATTTTGCGTCTGTACTTGGTGTTGCAGGTCAGACACCTTGCCGTTCAGCGTCTGCACCTGGGCCTGCAATTGCTGTACCTCGGTCAACAAGGTAGGCACCAACGTGCTAGCATCCACGCTGCCAGAAACAGGCTGATTGCTGCCACCCAAGGCAGATTCGCCATTGCCGCCGCCTTGCGCCTGCAGCTGCTGAACCTGCTGCTGCAACTGCAAAATCTCATTTTGAAGGGCAATACCCTCCTGGCTCTGGATCAGCGGCTGGGCGCAGGCTCCGAACGGGATGAGAAGAGCGGCGACAACGAGCGGGATGGGGTAGCGCATTGAAACTCCAGTCTGGGCCTTGAAACACGAACAAATATAGTGGGGAAAAGGCTCAAAACAAAACCGGCGGCCTTGTGGGCCGCCGGTTGAAGCACTCTCCCGGCAAACCGGGGCGAGTATTAGTGGCAGTTCTGCGGGTTGAAGCCCTGAACGGACGTGATGGCGTTACGGTTCTGCTGATATGCCGCTTCGTCATTGCCGGCGGCAACCGGGCAGTCTTTGCCATAAGAGATGGTTTGGATGCGGGAAGCGGCAACGCCCTGGGCAACCAAGAAGTCACGCGCGGCGTTCGCGCGGCGCTGGCCAAGGGCCAAGTTGTAGGTCTCGGTACCGCGCTCGTCGGCGTTCCCCGCGATCAGCACGTCCACGGAGGGGTACTTGGCAAGCCAAGCAGCTTGCTTGTCCAACGTCGCCTCAGCATCGCTGGAGAGGGTGGACTTATTGAATGCGAAGAACACACGGTCGCCGACGTTGGCAACCAAATCCTGCTCGGACCCCGGAGCAGGACCTTGTAACTTCTCAGCGCCGGTGCCGGTGCTGGCGACCGTGCTAGCTGGGTTGGATGAGCAGGCTGCCAGCAGGGCAAGGCCGGCGAGAGCGCCCAGAGCTTTGATTTTCATGATAGGAATCTATCCCTGTCCGAGATTTGTGTGAGCAGAATTTAGCCATTTGATTGCGTGACCACGATGATCACGCAGACCTTGCGGCTGTACTCTTCTCGCGTGGGAAGGGTCAAGCGCCACGTTGAGCTAAATTGTTCATTTAACGGCCATTTCCACAGCCAAAACATTTTTTTTTGCCGCTGTTGATTATTTGTAACACCCCTGAAAATACTCAGCCGGCGGCGCTAGGGCTTTCGCGCTGCGGCTGTGGCTTGACATTTGCTGCCATGCGAGGTCTGCCCTGCCCCTAAGACAGGGGCAAATTCAAGATGCAAAGCGATGATTTAAGAAGCTTGACCGATACAGCGCTGCCCGCCATCGCGGCCGCGAATGCGGCATCGCTGGAGGAACTCCGCGTCTGTCTGCTCGGCAAGAACGGTCGCGTGACGATGTTGTTGAAGTCGCTGGGTGGCATGGACCCCGAGGCTCGCAAGGCGGCAGGCGCCCTGATTAACCTTGCGAAAACACAGATCACCGATGCAATTTCCGCGCGACGCGCAGTGCTGGATGAGCAAGCGCTTGCGCAAAGACTCGCCGCCGAGCGCATTGACGTCACACAGCCCCCACGCCCCGACTCAACCGGCGTGGTGCACCCACTCTCCCGCACGCAGGAGGAACTGGCTTCCATCTTCGCTACCATGGGCTTTGCCATTGCCGAGGGGCCAGACATCGAGAGCGACTGGAATAATTTTTCCGCCCTCAACATCCCGTCCCACCACCCCGCCCGCGCAATGATGGACACGTTCTACCTAGAGGCACCGAAGAATGCTCCCCCGCCAGTGCTGCGCACCCACACTTCGCCGGTGCAAATTCGTACTATGCTGGAATGGGCGAAGACCGAAGGGCTAGGTGCCTCTCCCGCCCCCATCCGCATCATCGTGCCCGGTCGCACCTTCCGCGCTGACCATGATGCAACCCATTCCCCCATGTTCCACCAATGCGAGGGGCTCGTGATCGGTGAGGGCATCACTCTCGGCCATCTGAAAGGCTGCCTCATTGACTTCTTGCGCGGTTATTTTGGCATCCCCGAACTACCGGTGCGGCTGCGCTCAAGCTATTTCCCCTTCACCGAACCTTCAATGGAAGTGGATATCGGCTGGAACCGTAAGACCGGCGAGCTCGGCGGCGGTGCGGACTGGCTAGAGATTGGTGGCTCCGGCATGGTCCACCCTAATGTACTCGCCAATTGCGGCATTGACCCCCGCCGCTTCCAGGGCTTTGCCTTCGGAGTGGGGCTTGAGCGTATCACAATGCTCAAGCATGGCATCGCCGATTTACGGCTGTTTTTTGAAAGCGACGTGCGCTGGCTGCGCCATTACGGGGCCTCCCCCCTCACTCAAGCCAGCCTGCACGAAGGAATTTAAGCAATGAAATTCTCCTTCTCCTGGTTGAAAGCCTGGCTGGAAACCAACGCCTCACTGGAGGACATCCTCGCCACCCTCAACAGGATCGGTCTTGAGGTAGAAAACGTCGAGAACAAGGCCGAGGCGCTGAAGCACTTCACCATCGCCCAGATCATCGAGGCCAAGCCCCACCCTAATGCCGACCGCTTGCGCGCCTGCCGCGTCACCGCTGGCGGAGCGGAGCTTTCTGTGGTCTGCGGCGCGCCAAACGCACGTTCGGGCCTGAAAGTCGTGCTAGCCCCCCCGGGTGCCACCATCCCCGCCAGCGGCCTCGTTCTCAAAGCAGGCGAGATTCGTGGCGTGAAATCCGAAGGCATGCTCACTAGCGCCCGCGAGCTGGGACTGGGCGACGATCACGACGGCATCATCGAACTGCCCAACGACGCCCCCATCGGCGATAATTACGCTGTCTGGGCAGGGTTGGATGAGCCGGTCATTGAAATCTCCGTTACCCCCAACCGAGGGGATGCGCTTTCCGTGCGCGGCATCGCACGTGACCTCGCGGCGGCTGGCCTTGGCGCACTAAAACCTTTCTCCCCCGCCACTATCAAAGGCAACGGCGCCTCCGCTATTCAATGGGCGAACGAATATGAACAAGCTTGCCCTTGGGCGCTTGGCCGCACAGTGCGCGGCGTAAAAAACGGACCCAGCCCTGAATGGTTGGCCAAGCGGCTGGAGAGCATTGGTCTACGCCCCATCAACACGCTTGTCGATATTACAAACTTCTTCACCTACGATCTCGGCCACCCACTGCATGTGTTCGACGTAAACAAGCTCACTGGCCCCATCCTCACGCTACGCCCCGGCCAGGAAGGCGATAGCTTCCCTGGCCTCGTCGGTCGGCAAGTGCAGGCAGGGCCGGAAGATTGCGTGATCGCCGACGGCGCGGGCGCCCAATCTCTTGCCGGCATCACCGGCGGCGAAGGCACCGGGTGTGACAACGCCACTACGGATGTGTTCATCGAGTGCGCCCTGTTTGACCGTGTGCGCATCGCCAAAACTGGCCAGCGCACGGGCATCTTCTCTGATGCCCGTGCGCGCTTCGAACGTGGTATTGACAGCCAACTCCTGCCCGAAGCACTGCAGGCCGCCACCGCCCTGGTGCTGGAACTCTGCGGCGGCGAGGCCAGCGAAATCACCGAGGCAGGTAGCCGCCCCGAATGGGACCGCCACGCGCGCTTGCATTTTGGACGCCTGCAGAGTTTTGGCGGCTCCGACATCTCAGCATCCGAGGCTGTCGATTCCCTCGAACGCCTCGGCTTCACTGTCGTGATGCAAGACGCACAAAACGTCACGGTTGCCGTGCCCTCCTGGCGCAATGATATCGCCCAGCCGCAATCGCTTGATCAGGCGCCGGACCTACCCAATGCCGCCGCCGCCGCAGAAGGTGCGGCCGAGATCGAACCCGAGGTCGATCTTATCGAGGAAGTGCTACGTCTCAAGGGGCTTGATGCCATCACCCCGGTTTCGCTGCCGGTTGCCTCCCGGGTATCTGCCCCCATCCTCACGCCCAAACAAGCCCGCACAGCGCTTGCACGCCGGGTTCTGGCCGCTCGCGGACTGCTCGAATGCGTCACCTTCTCCTTCACGGACGACACCACCAACGCCTTATTTGGCGATGCGCCAGAAAGCCTGCGCCTCGCCAACCCTATCTCCACTGACCTTAACCAAATGCGCTCCACGCCACTGGCAACACTCGCACAAGCCGCAGCGCGTAACCTTGCTCGCGGCCATTCGGATTTTGGCTTATTCGAAACCGGCCCTTCATATGCGGCAGATCTCTCCCAAGCGCTGGTGGCTGCCGGCCTGCGTGTAGGCAGGACGGAGCTTTCCGCCCTGGCGCCGGCCCGCAACTTCGACGCGATGGACGCCAAAGCCGATGTGCTTGCCGCGCTCTCTGCCCTTGGCGTACCGTTGGATGCCATTACCACCATGCCCGGTGGTCCAATTTATTACCATCCAGGCCAAACCGGCGCGCTGATGCTGGGGCCGAAAACCATGCTGGCACGCTTTGGTGCGCTGCACCCCGCAGTGGCTGAAAAGCTGGACTTGCCCATAGGCAGCGTGGCGTTCGAGATTTTCCTTGATGCCATTCCCGAGCCCAAGCGCCGTAAGAAGTCCGCGCCGGCGTTGCCGCCCTTCCAGCCGCTACGGCGGGACTTCGCATTCCTGGTGGATGAGGGCGTGGGCGCGGAGGCCGTTCTGCGTGCCGCCAAGGGGGCCGATCGCAATCTCGTTACCGGCACCGTGCTCTTCGACCGCTATCAGGGCAAGGGCGTGCCGGAAGGCAAGGTCTCTCTTGCAATCGCAGTCACGCTGCAGCCCACGGAAAAGAGCATGACGGACGCCGAGATCGAGGCCATCTGCACTAAGATCGTATCCGAAGTGGGCAAGAAAACAGGTGCCACGCTGCGCGGCTAGAGCACAATGGCATCCGCTTAACAGGCGTCGCGGGGCAATCAGATGCCTGAATGAGCCTTTGAAACCTTTGGAAAGCGAAGCGGCCTCAGCCCAGGGGACGCATGGTTAACAATGCAAACACCCGCAATGCCGAGGCGAGAGGCCGGTCTTGGCCTCGCCCGGCATCAACCCGGGTTACCAATGTCGAAAGGGTCACCCCATCGCGCTTTGCGGCCTCGCCAAGCGCGGCCCAAAACTCCGGCTCTAGCGCAATGCTGGTGCGATGCCCCGCGAGAGAGAAGCTACGTTTTTCGAGCATCACCGAGCGTATGTAACAAGGCCGGCAGAAACACAAAGGTGGACACTAAAACGGCGGCTAGGCTGAGGAATAGCAGATACCCCATACTCGCCGTGCCTCGGTCAGCCGAAAAAGCCAGCGAACCGAACGCCGTGCCGGTAGTAAGTGCTGAGAACAAAACCGCCCTGGCCGTAGCCGAGGATAGGAAGCTGCGCATTCCGGCACGGAAATTCATCACGAAATAGACATTGAACGAAACACCGACCCCCAGCAGCAATGGCAAGGCAATGATGTTAGCGTAGTTTATCGACATGCCAGCCACTTTCGCAAATAGAGCGGTCAACAGCGCAGAAAGCGCCAGCGACGCCAGCACCAGCAAGCTGTCGCGGATATTACGAAAAACCAGGAGCAAAATTATCGAAATTGCCGCAAATGCTAGAAGCGCCGCCTCGCGGAACGAGCTTAGAATCGTCCCAGCCGTGGCAATTGTAGAAATCGCCGGCCCGCCGGCGTTGGGCGCCACCTTCAGCACCGCCTTGGCGAACGCCTTTAGACCCCTTGTGCTCTGCGCCGCCGCTGTCGGAAAAGCCTGAACCCGCACCTCGCCATTAGCTAAGAACCAGTCGCGTTTAATCTCTGGCGATAGATTGGCCTCGGTGATTCTGTTGGCATTCAAGCTGTCGGCCAAATGCTTCAGTTCTAGCGGCAGAAACCGTGTGAGCCCTGCATTCATCGCCATGACCGCAGCATTATTCTCGCCCTGCAGCCTCTTCAGCACGGCTTCAATCTTCAGTAATTCACTATCCTTAGGCAGCTTGGCCGAAACGCTGTCTATGGCAGCGATGGCCTTGGCCATGGCGACACGAATCTGCTCCGCTGTGACCTGTTGCTGCGGCGGGTTTGCAGCGGCGGCAAGGGTAGGCGCCAGAATGTTGCGTGCCTGGGCCAACATCGCGAGTTTCTGACCCTGGTTCTCCGGCACGAAGGTCGCGCCCGAAATCACCTGCGAAACCTCCGGCAATTTGCCGAATTTTTCGGCAAGAATCCGTGCGGATGCAATATTAGGCACCATTGCATCGGCATAGAATGGGTTGGTCTGAGGGTCGGCCAGCAATGTGTGGATGGTCCGCATGCTCTCGGTATTCGGGTCCTTGGTGTCGAGCGGATTTGCGTCAAAATTCATCGTCACCGCACATACAACGCCCGCAATGGCCAGAACCGCAAACACTCCCAGCACGGAAACCCTGTGACGATGCAGAAAATCGTCTGCCACAACTCCGCCCGGCATGCCCACGGGCGCCTTCTCGGGAAGCGGGCTGAACAGCCGCAGCAGCGCAGGAAGAAAGGTGATGGTGCAGAAAAATGCGATAAACATGCCCGCTCCCGCAATTTCTCCAAGCTCGGCCACACCCACAAACGGCGTTGGTGCAAAGGCAAAAAACCCGCAGGCCGTGGCGGTTGCCGCAAGCGCAATCTGCGAGCCGGCTTGGCGAGCGGTTTCCGTCAGCGCGGCTCCGAGTGCTGGCACCGCATGCCGCACCGCACGCAATCGCACGCAATACTGAATCGCGAAATCAACCGCGAGGCCAATGAACAAAATGGCAAAGGCAACGGAAATCAGGTTGATTACCCGCACCACAATGGCCGCATACGTCATCGTTAGCGCCAGCCCCATCACCAGCGTCAGCAGGATCGGCAATATCAGTCGCCATGAACGCAGCGCCAGATACAGCCAAAGCGCGATGAGCAGTAGACTGACCGCCCCGCCCAGCACCAGCCCATGGGTGAGCGAAGCGAACTGCTCGTCAGATAGTGGAATCTGCCCGGTGTAGTTAACCGTGGCTCGCCCAGCCTTTACGTCCGGCAAGCTGGCGGCGATGCGCGTAAGCGCCGCAGTGGCTTGGCCGCCCGGCTGTAAACTGCCTTGGTTGAGGCGCGGATGTGCGAGGACGAATTCCATTTTGCCCTGGCCGGCCACACCCCTCGTGATCAAGCTTTGCCAGGAGAGCGGCTCGGGATGCCCGCTAGCCGCCGCCGCCAAATTTTTACGTACTCCTGCCAACGCGGAATTATAGAGGGAAATATTACTGCCCGCCGCCACGCCCTGCGCGATGAGGCCAAGGCCCGTGAACAATCCTCGCGCCGACGGGTCTGCAGCAAGCTGACCCAGGAATGGCTGCGCCGAGACAATCTGGTTCAACAAGGCCACGAGCTCTGCCGTCGGTAACAGCAAGAGACCTTCATTCCGATAAAATGGGCTACCAGAGGGGTAGCGGGAGTCCATGAAATTCGCCTTGTCGGCATTCAACGCCGCGTTCAATGCAGCTGCGGTTTCGGAGGCTTCCTCCGGCGTATCACCCCGCACTACCGCCACTATCAGATCGTTGAACTGCGGGAAATTTTTGTCTTCAATAGCCTGCGCTCGCCGCCAGGGTAGATTGCTGGCGAACAGGTGATCGGTGTCGGTGTCGATGGCTAAGTTGCGGAATGTATAAACAAGACCCAGCGCACCTGCGACCACAAAGAGCACGAGGCAAAGCGCTGCATAACGGCGCGCGACACTAACGGTTGCGACGATAAACGGCACTTTGCTCCCTTCCCTGCGAGGTACTGGAATGGAGGCTACGGAACTAGAACGCCAGCCCGGACATGGCTAGGCGGCTAAAAAGATCAGCCAACACCATCTGCAGCGCCTGCAACAGCAAGATGGCGATGACCGGCGAAATGTCGATATTCCCCAGATAAGGAACAAAGTTGCGTATCGGCCGCAGCACCGGCTCGGTCACCCTGTTCAGGAAATCACCCACCACATAAACGAATTGGTTGCGTGGATTTGCCACACCAAATGCGACTAGCATGTTTAACACCACCGCGGCGATGATGGCGAGTGTCAGCAGGTGGATGAGCTCGCTTAGAAGCCAGAATATCGCGCCGACCATAGTTTTCCTCGTAAATTAAATCTGCCAAGACAAGTAGCGGCGGGAATGTACGGAAGCAATGTTGACTTCCCGCTGCGAATGCGCGACATGCCGCCCCCACATGGTTACCGCGCCATTGCCGGGACCGGGGCTGTAGCTCAGTTGGTAGAGCGCGTCGTTCGCAATGACGAGGTCAGGGGTTCGATTCCCCTCAGCTCCACCAGCGTATTTCCACTCTGCGGCGTTGCCACACCCCCGGCCTCGGCGCGGCCGCCCCGGCGCATCTGCGCTAGAACCCAGGGAACATCATGGCAGACCCGACCCGCGACTCGGCTTTTTTTCTTCTGCAAGAAGTGCTGGGAAAGGCAATGTCGTTGGATTCTGCACTGAATGCGCTACGCCATGTTGAGGCCCGAGACAAAGCCGCCGCCCACCGCTTAGCCGCTTGTGTGCTCCGTCACGCGGGCACTCTGGATGCATTACTGGAGCCATACCTGCGCCGCGACCCACCGCCGGCGCTGCGCAACATTCTGCGCCTTGGTGCTGCCGGGCTTCTATTCCTTGAAGCGCCACCACATGCTGCCGTCAGTACGGCCGTGCAATTGGCCCGCAGTCGCAAATTGGCTGCCTTCTCCGGCCTGGTAAATGCGGTACTACGCAAGGTCGTGGCCGTGGGCCCCGGGGTCTTGGAGGAGCTGGACATGCCTCGTCTCGATACCCCCGCCTGGGCCTGGGCCAGCTGGGGCAAGGACGCTCGCGCGATCGCCACCGCCCATGCGCACGAGGCGCCGCTGGACATTTCTGTACTGTCTGGCTTTGCGCCGGAAGGCGGTGAGCTCCTTCCAACAGGCTCCTGGAGGTTTCCTGCAGGCAAGTTGGTGGCGGACGTTCCGGGTTTTCTTGACGGTAAGGTCTGGGTGCAAGATGCCGCCGCCGCCCTTCCGGCCCAACTTCTTGCCCCACGACCTGGCGAGCGCGTGCTGGACCTTTGCGCCGCCCCTGGCGGCAAAACCTGCCAACTCGCCGCCATGGGTGCTGAGGTTACCGCCGTGGAACGCGATGAGAGCCGCATGGCGACGTTACGCGACAATCTGGAGCGGCTGAAGCTGCGTGCGGAATTAGTTACGGCCGATGGCACAAGCTGGAGACCCAGGGAAAAATTTTCTGCCATCCTGCTGGATGCGCCCTGCAGCGCCACCGGCACCGTCCGCCGCCATCCAGAGCTCCTTCATCTGCGCAAACCCCGCGATATCGACACCATGACTGTCCAGCAGGACGCCCTGCTGGACGCCGCTGCTGGTCTGCTCGCCCCGGAAGGGCGTCTTATCTACGCCGTTTGCTCTCTGCAGCCGCAGGAAAGTGTGGTACGCGTCAATGCCGCCTGCGCCCGCCTCGGGCTGAAGCGCGATCCGCTTACCCTACCCGCACTTCCCGAAGCCGTAACAGACCAAGGCGACATACGAACCCATCCCGGCCTCTGGCCCGAACGTGGCGGGCTCGACGGATTCTTCATCGCTAGGCTGGTGCGTGCATGAACTTCCAGGCCCTTGGTGCTTGTGTCGCTCACGTCCAGGCGGTTACAAATAATCATCATGCCCCCCCTAACGCGCCCACTCATCGCCCCTTCCCTGCTTGCAGCTGATTTCGCCCGGCTAAAGGACGAGGTCATCGCAGTCGAACGCGCTGGCGCAGACTGGCTGCATCTAGATGTGATGGACGGGCATTTCGTACCCAACATCACTTTCGGCCCGCTGTTGGTAAAGGCACTACGCCCCCACACCAAGATGCCGCTGGACGTGCATCTGATGATCGCGCCCGCCGACCCCTACATTACCGCCTTCGCTGAGGCGGGGGCGGATCATATCTCTGTGCACCCTGAAGCCGGTCCACATTTGCACCGCACCCTCCAGCATATCCGCGCGCTGGGCAAAAAAAGTGGCGTAGTACTTAACCCTGCCACACCAATCGAGAGCCTAGTGAATGTGCTCGACCTCACGGATCTGATCATGGTGATGACAGTGAATCCCGGTTTTGGCGGCCAAGCCTTCTTGACCTCTCAGATCCCAAAAATCGCCGCTCTGCGTCGCCTCATCGACGAATCAGGCCGCAACATCGTCCTCCAGGTCGATGGAGGTATTACTGCCCAAACCGCGCCCTCGGTTTTGCAGGCGGGTGCTACCTGCCTCATCGCGGGCACGGCGGTTTTTGGTGCAGCCGATTACGAGGCAGCAATCACCTCCATCCGAGCCGCCGTCCCCGCTGGGCTGCCGGAACTGAACACCAGCACGGGCGGATGAACCGCACTCCCCACAAGGCAGGCAGCATTGGCCGCCAAGCCCGGGCTTGGTTCACCAAACTGCAAAATCTGCGTACAACCGGCGGGCCGGACGCGCCCGCACTCTCGCTGCGTGATCCTTGGCCCGGCGACCCTGCCCGTGGCGCCAGACTGGTGATGGCAGAGTTGGAATTTGGCGGTGCCGTGCTACCGGTGCATCACGACGTTTTCGCTACCGCCCCCGGCGCCACGCGGCCGCTGCGGGCGCACCTACATGGTTTCACCTGGCTCCGGGATTTGCGCGCTCTGGGCACCGATGCTGCCCGCGCCCGCGCCCGGGCTTTGGTGCTGGACTTCATGGACACGCCCAAGCCCGAGCCGATTGCTTATGTACCAGACGTGGCGGGCGCAAGGTTGGCTGCTTGGCTTGGCCATTACGATTTCTTCGCCGCCTCGGCTGATGACGAGTTCCGCCAAGCGCTGATGTCCCGGCTGGTGCAGGATGCCCGCACCCTCTCTGCCGCCCTGCCCGCCGAATTCCTGGATGGAAGGGCGTTAACGGCACTAAAGGGCCTCACTGCCGCCTCCATCGCCATGCCCGAGCACGCGCAATACTTGTCCCGTGCGACGAAATTCTTGGTTCCGGAACTAGCACGGCAATTCTACCCGGACGGCTGCCATATCGAGCGCAGCCCTGGAGCGCATCTGTTGGCCCTGCAGGACCTTACCGAAATTCGCGCCTTGATGCAGGCCGGTGGCAAAACACCACCGCCTGAGTTGCTTACCACGATCGAGCACGCGGCGGCAGCCATGCGTGCCCTACGGCATGGCGACGGCGGGCTAGCCCTGTTCAATGGCTCGAAGGAGGAGGTGGCCAATCTCGTCGACCTTGTTCTAGCCCAAGCCGGGCGGGCCCGCGGCACACTCTCCCATCTAAAATCTAGCGGGCTATTCCGCCTTGCCGCGGGCAAATCCGTTCTTTTCGTGGATGCCGGCGCCCCCGCCGCGCCGGGGCTGGACCGCTTCGCCCATGCTGGCACGCTGGGTTTTGAATTCTCCTTCGGCAAAGACCGCTTGATTGTGAGTTGCGGCGCCGCCCCTGCGCTGGCCGGAGATTGGGCCACCGCTCTACGCGGCAGCGCCGCGCACTCTACCTTGATTATCGCCGACACCTCATCCTCAGACATAACGGAAACCGGTCTCGGTCGCCGCCCCGTTAACGTAAATGTGTCCCGCCAAGATGTCGGAGACATTGCCTGGATCGAGGCCAATCATGACGGCTGGGCGCAGGTTTTCGGTGCGATACATCACCGCCGCCTCAGCCTTTCGGAAAATGGCGAGGAACTGCAAGGCGAAGATGCAATCGAGGCGCAAACACCACAGCCGTTCAACATTCGCTTCCATCTGCACCCCAATGTTACCGCCAGCCTGGCACAGGACGAGGAGACTGTGCTGCTGCGAACCCCCTCCGGCCTCGGTTTCCGATTGAAAGCGGAGGGAGCCGTGCCACGCATTGAAGACAGCGTTTATTTCGGTCAGTCGGAGCCGCGGAGGGCGGAACAGATCGTGCTTCCCGGTCATCAAGACGGGCCGCAACACATCAAATGGACCATCACGAAAGCTTGATCCATGCGTATAATACTCACCGGCGGCGCCGGTTATATCGGCTCCCACACCGCAGCCGTATTGGTCGAGCGCGGGCATGAAGTCATCATCCTTGACAATTTCGTCAATGCCGAGCGCGACGTTCCAGCGCGGCTGAAGAGCCTTACCGGGCGAGAAATAACCATCATAGAAGCCGACATAAGAAGTACCGAAGCCGTAACCGCAGCACTACAGGCTCACCGAGTGGACGCCGTGATTCATTTCGCGGCACTAAAGGCGGTGGGCGAGTCTGAAGCCGATCCGCTTTTATATTACGACATAAACATCATCGGCACCATCCGGCTGCTACAATCCATGCAGGCGGCCGGTATAGGACGCATTGTGTTCTCCTCCTCCGCTACCGTCTACGGTCAGCCGGATTCTTCGCCGATTCTAGAAAACGCTCCCACTCGAGTCGAAAACATTTATGGCCGCACCAAGCTGGTAATGGAAGATCTGATTCGTGATCTCGCCCGCGTCGGTAAACTCAAAGCTGCGGCCAATCTGCGCTATTTCAACCCGGTTGGCGCGCATCCTTCCGCGCTTATCGGCGAAACCCCGCGCGGCGTGCCCAATAATCTGATGCCCTACGTAACCCAAGTGGCCACCGGCGAGCGCCCGTATCTTAACGTGTTCGGCAAAGACTATCCCACCCGAGACGGCACCGGCGAGCGGGATTATATTCATGTTATGGACCTGGCAGTGGCGCACGCGATGGCACTGGAGCATATCTGCGGCAACGACGTCTCCGTCACCGTTAATCTCGGCACCGGCCACGGCACCACGGTGCTGGAACTGGTGAAGGCATTCGAGACCGTAACGGGCAAAACCATCCCTGTCAGCATCGCGCCGCGCCGCGCCGGCGATGTTGCCAGCTATTACGCCGACCCGGCCCTGGCCCAACGGCTCTTTGGCTGGAAAGCAACGCTGAACTTGGAGGATATGTGCCGCGATTCCTGGCGCTGGCAGGCCAAGCGCGCGGGCATCAACGACGTTTAAGCAATGCCGGCCATGATCGAAAAGCGCCCCACCCTGGTATTTCTGCTGATGGAGGACTGGTTTTTCGCCTCACATTTTTGGGCGCGCGGACTCGCAGCCCAAAAAGCCGGTTGGCGAGTTGTCCTGGTTTCCCGGCAAAGCGAAACGGCCAAAGAGATTGTTGCGTCAGGCATCGAGTTTTATGCTGCAGATCTCGATCGCAAACGCCTCAATCCCTTCAAGGAACTAGCTTTTTCAATCTGGCTGGCGCGTCTGTACCGGTATCTACAGCCGGATGTGGTACACCACGTCGCCCTAAAGCCAATCATCATCGGTGGCATTGCGGCCGGGCTGGCTCGGGTGCCTGCCGTAGTCAATGCGCCGGTGGGGCTGGGCTTTGTCTTTTCCTCGAAGCAAAAGCTGGCGAGACTGCTCAAGCCGCTGGTGGTGCTGGCGCTGCGTGCCACTATGAGTCCGAAGCGCGGTGTGGCAGTTTTCGAAAACCCCGATGACCTCGCCGATATGGTTGCAGGCAGAATGGTTCATGAAGCCTGCACCCAGCTCATTCGCGGCGCGGGGGTGGACACTAAGCGTTTTGCGCCTTCGCCGGAGCCGGAGGGGCCCGTCCGCATCGCGCTGGCCGCGCGCATGATCCAGGAGAAAGGCATCCGGGATTTCATTGCCGCTGCCCGACTTTTAAAGGGCCAGGCAGAGTTCTGGCTGGCCGGCGCGCCCGACCTTGCGAATCCGAACCCGGTCACGGAAGCTGAGCTGAAAGCATGGGAAGCGGAAGGCGTTGTTAAATGGCTCGGCCCGGTACAAGACATGGCCGCTCTGCTCCGCCAGGTTCACATCTTCACCCTTCCATCCACTTATCGCGAGGGCCTGCCAAAGGCCGTGCTCGAGGCAATGGCCACCGGGCGCCCGGTGGTGGCAACCGATATTCCAGGCTGCCGCGAGGCTGTGATAGACAATGAAACCGGCATTCTGGTGCCGCCCAACAACCCTCATGCCATGGCGGACGCACTGGCCAAACTTATAGAAGCCCCTGAACTTCGCGCCCGCCTCGGTGCCGCTGGCCGGACACGCGTGGAGGAAAATTTTTCTGACGAGATTGTTTGCCGGAAAACTATGGAAGTTTACGAAACACTCAGATCCAACGCGCCCTAGACACGCGTTGGGAAAGACGCCTACTGGCCGGGCGAAAGGTCGGCTAAATCCGCATTAACCTTGTTCAGCTTGGATTTGCTGAGCTTCCCATGTGAAAGTGACGCGAGCTGCGATAGGCTCATCGACGAAAACAGCACATAATGGGGATTGGACATCACGCCCGGCACATCTCGGTCCAGCACGGCCTTGCCGCGTTGGTCCGCAGCAATTTTCTCGATCGGCGTTTGCACCGAAAAACCCGCCTTGGCCTGTGCCGGATCAGCGGGCGCAGCACAAGCCCCGAGACAAGCCAGCCCCGCAGCCCCAAATGCCATGACAGCCTGCTTGGTTCGTCCTTGCCAGATCATGCCACGTACCTCCGGAAGAGATTTGGTGGGACACAGCCCCAGCCACAGCCCGATCATACAGCAACATTTGTTGACACTGCGATAAATTTGCCACAACCGCCAAGATTTAAATTTTAGACATGCCCGCTTCACACTCAGTGCGGCACCGCTTGCATCCGCTTTTGGCGCATGCCAAACGGCAAGTGACCTTCACGTAACTGGCGCTCAGATGGACACCATCGGGGAGCGTGAAGAGCACCGCCGCGCGCCTGGGCACAGCATCGTATTCGTTAACGGAGCCGCCACGTGTCAGAAATCGTCCCCATCCGCACTGCTCTCATTTCCGTATCTGACAAAACTGGGCTTGTGGAATTCGCGGAGGCGCTGACCGCTGCGGGCACAAAGATCCTCTCCACCGGCGGTTCGGCCAAGATGCTGCGCGAGGCAGGCATCACCGTGACCGAGGTTTCCGAACACACTGGCTTTCCTGAAATTTTGGGCGGCCGCGTAAAAACCCTAGTACCGCACGTGCACGGCGGTATTCTTGGCAAGCGCCATGACCCCAACCATATCACCGAGATGGCTGAGCACGGTATCGCGCCCATCGACCTCGTCGCCGTGAATCTCTACCCTTTTGAGGCCACAGTAGCGCGGGACGCTGAATTCGGTGAGTGCATCGAGAATATCGACATTGGCGGACCAGCGATGATCCGCTCCGCCGCCAAGAACCACGAAGGTGTTGCGGTGCTCACCGAGCCGGCTCATTACGCCAAGATTCTGGAAGAAATCGCCGCGCACGGTGGCACCACACTTGCCACCCGCCGTGCCCTCGCTGCAGCTGCCTATGCTCGTACGGCAGCTTATGATTCCGCCATTTCCGGCTGGTTTGCTGAGCAGCTCGGCGAGACCTACCCGGAACGTTTCTCTTTTTCCGGCACCAAGAAGCAAGAGCTGCGCTACGGCGAGAACCCGCACCAGTCGGCGGCCTTCTACACCTCCCCTTCTACCCGCTATGGCGTAGCCACCGCCATACAGGTCCAGGGAAAAGAGCTTTCCTACAATAACTACAATGACACCGACGCAGCCTTTGAGTGCGTAGCAGAATTCGATGAGCCCACCGTGGTGATCGTGAAACACGCCAACCCGTGCGGTGTGTCGACGGCCGCCAGTACCTCAGCCGCATGGGACTTGGCGCTCGCCTGCGACCCGGTATCTGCCTTTGGCGGCATCGTGGCACTGAACCGCACGCTGGACGAGGAAACCGCCGCCAAGATCGCCACCATTTTTACCGAGGTGATCATCGCGCCAAAAGCAACCGAAGGTGCAAAGGCCGTTCTTGCCACCAAGAAAAACCTTAGACTGCTGATCACTGGTGGTGTACCCAACCCAACAGAGGAGGGGTTGACCTTCAAATCCCTCGCCGGCGGCTTCTTGCTACAAAACCGCGATACTGGGCGCATCACCGCCAACGGATTGAAGGTAGTCACTCAGCGCGCCCCAAGTCCCGCGGAGATTGCCGACATGTTGTTCGCCTTCCGCGTTGCCAAGCATGTGAAGTCCAACGCCATAGTCTACGCCAAGAATCGCGCCACTATTGGCGTCGGTGCGGGGCAGATGAATCGGGTAGATTCTGCCCGTATCGCCGCCTGGCGTGGTAAAGAGGCGAAGCTGGACTTCACTGGCTGCGCCGTTGCCTCCGATGCCTTCTTTCCCTTTGCGGACGGGCTGGAAGCTGCCATCGCGGCGGGGGCTTCCTGCGTGATTCAACCCGGCGGCTCGATCCGTGATAAGGACGTGATCGAAGCAGCCGATGCAGCCGGAATTGCCATGGTCTTCACAAACATGCGGCATTTCCGGCACTAATCCGCTATGAGGAGTCCATGCCCATGAACTTGCCTTTCACATTGCCGGATTGGATGCCAGGCTGGCTGTTCTTATTCCTGGCGGTGCCGGCCTTGCTTTGGTTCCTGGCCTTCCTGATGGTGCCGTTCAGTGTTTTTGGCGTGAAAGCTAGGCTCGAGGCACTGGAAGGTGAGCTTGAGAGCCTGCACGAAGATTTACGGGTAATGCAGATGCGCGCCACTGGCGTTATCACTACGCCGGTCCGCCCTATGGAACCCTATGACGACGTGCCCAATTTTGGCCAACTCAAACGTGGCCGGACCAACCAGACGCCTACGGAGGAACCGACAATCTCCCGTGCGCCCATACCGAATCCAGAGCCGCGCGGCTTCGCCTCCAGGGATTTTTCCACCTCGCGCGAGCGTTCCTCTGGCGGGCACCAGCCGGCCCGCCCCCGTCGTACCGAACCCCGGCTGGATTAACCCACAGACTGGGTGCGGTATTATGTTACCACACCAAAATTCCCTTGACCTTTCCTCACGTTTTACACATAAGCTCAGCGCAGCGCATGATCGACTTGCGATACCCAAGCTTGGTGCATCGCCGGCCGCGAATCGTCCGCCAAACGTGACGAGAGACGGCTTCATGAGCCGACTCTATTTTTGGATGAGCATATGAAAACGACGATCTCCATTAAGCCCGCAGACGTAAAGAAGGACTGGATCCTAATTGACGCCGAAGGACTGGTCCTGGGCCGCCTTGCCACGATCGTGGCCAACCGTCTGCGTGGCAAGCACAAGGCGACCTTTACTCCCCATGTTGATTGCGGCGACAACATCGTCATCGTCAACGCGGACAAGGTGAAGGTAACCGGCAAGAAGACAGAAGCTTCTGTCTTCTATTACCACACCGGCTTTGCCGGTGGCATCAAGGGCCGCTCCATCAAGGAGCGTCTGGCTGGTAAGAACCCGCAAAGTGTTGTCGAGAAAGCGGTTGAGCGCATGATTACGCGCGGCCCACTACAGCGCCAGCAAATGAAGAACCTGCATGTCTATGCTGGCCCCGAGCACCCGCACGCCGCCCAGCAGCCCAAGACGCTCGACGTCGGCGCGCTGAACTCCAAGAACAAGAGGGCCTGATTCCATGTCCACCACGACCAATTCCTTCGCGGACCTGAAGGGCCTACAAGCTGCCTCTGGCGCCGCTACGCCGGACTCTCAACCTCATCAGAAGCGCGAACCCAAGCGCGATGCCCAAGGCCGCTCCTATGCCACCGGCCGGCGTAAAAACGCCATCGCTCGCGTGTGGGTAAAACCTGGGAAGGGTGAGATCACCATCAATGGCAAGAAGGCGCCGATTTATTTCGCCCGCCCAGTGCTGCGCATGCTGATTACCCAGCCCTTCCTGGTAGCCGATCGTTACAACCAGTTCGATGTTTATTGCACTGTCACCGGTGGCGGCCTCTCCGGCCAAGCCGGCGCTGTACGGCACGGCATTTCCCGAGCGCTCACCCTTTACGAGCCGGATCTGCGCCCAATCTTAAAGGCCGCAGGCTTCCTCACCCGCGACCCCCGCATGGTTGAGCGTAAGAAGTACGGCAAGCCGAAGGCTCGCCGCTCCTTCCAGTTCTCCAAGCGCTGATACATTCGCCCCGGCATCCGACCGGACCTAATAAAAAACCTCCCTGGCTTAGCCAGGGGGGTTTTTTATTTCACGGAGCTTGGCCAGTACAACCGACACACATCAGATCAGATCCCGGCAAAGCGGAGTCACGAAAGCTCTTCAGCCGCTCCCGGCTAAAGGACGCGCCCCTAAGGCAGCGAACGTCTGGCCTGCCGGTGCCATGCCTGCCGCGCGATACCAAAACAAAACCCCCGCCATTGCTTGACGGGGGTTTGCCAATGCTTCCTCTTGCTCTCAAAGCGGCAGGAGGAAGGTTCATCCGACTCTTAAAGCATGGTGCAAGCGTCTGCTTCCCCCGTAAAACGGGCTAGGCAGACGCAATCGTATTCTAATTCCCAAGCGCTTGGACGATTTCCTCGGTCATCTTCTTAGCGTCACCAAAAAGCATCATGGTGTTATCTCTGAAGAATAGCTCGTTATCCACGCCAGCATAGCCTGACGACATGCCACGCTTCACGAACAGAACAGTCTTGGCCTTGTCGACTTCAAGGATCGGCATACCAAATATCGGGCTTTGAGGATTTGTCTTGGCAGCCGGGTTCGTCACGTCGTTGGCACCAATCACGTAAACGACATCCGCCGTAGCGAATTCATTATTAATCTGCTCCAGCTCGAACACGTCGTCATATGGCACGCTAGCTTCCGCCAGCAGCACGTTCATGTGCCCAGGCATACGCCCTGCCACTGGATGGATGGCGTACTTCACCTCCACGCCGTCGTCCTTCAAAATATCGCCCATTTCGCGCAGTGCGTGCTGGGCCTGAGAAACGGCCATGCCATAGCCCGGCACCACGATCACCTTGGAGGCGTTCTTCATAATAAAGGCGGCATCATCGGCAGAGCCATGCTTCACAGCCTTGCCTTCGGTGCTAACACCTGCTGGCCCAGCATCGGCGGAATTGCCGAACCCGCCCGCAATCACGTTGATAATCGAGCGGTTCATGCCCTTACACATGATGTAAGACAGAATCGCACCGGAGGAGCCAACCAGCGCACCGGTTACAATGAGCGCCAGATTGCCGATGGTGAACCCAATTCCAGAGGCCGCCCAGCCAGAATAGGAATTCAACATCGACACGACGACAGGCATGTCAGCGCCACCAATGGGGATGATCAGCAAGAAGCCCAGCGCGAAAGCTAATATCGCAATCAGCGAGAACAGCACCGTGCTACCGCCGGAGATCACGAAGGCAACGATCAGCACCAGAATCAATATGCCAATACCGCCATTGAGCTGATGCTGGCCGCGGAAGGTGATAGGCGTACCCTTCATCAATGCCTGCAGCTTGGCGAAAGCGATTATTGAGCCGGTGAAGGTGATCGCGCCAATAGCAAGGCCGATCGACATCTCAACCAGGCTCTCGGTATGGATATGATGCGGCGTACCGATGCCGAAGCTCTGCGGAGCGTTCAGCGCCGAGACCGCCACAAACACCGCCGCCAGACCAACTAGCGAGTGGAACGCGGCTACCAACTGCGGCAACGCCGTCATCTTGATCTTCTGAGCCACAACGAGGCCGATGGAGCCGCCAATGGCGATGCCGAGCAGGATGACCAGCGCCCAGCCCCAATCCATTCCGCCATGCAAGAAGGTAGCGGCAACGGCAATGACCATACCGATGATGCCGAACCGGTTACCCTGACGCGACGTGGTGGGATGAGACAAACCCCGCAACGCCAGGATGAACAAAACCGCCGCGACGAGATACGCGAGGGATGTGAAAGACTGATTCATCTTACGCTTACTTCTTCTTGAACATGGCCAGCATGCGGTTGGTTACCGCAAAGCCGCCGAAGATATTGACCGAAACCAGCACCACCGCGAGGAAGCCGAAAACATGCGCGACCATACTGCCATGCAGCCCGGTGGCCAGCATTGCGCCGACGATAATGACCGAGGAAATGGCATTGGTAACGGCCATCAGCGGCGAGTGCAAAGCCGGGGTGACGGACCAAACCACGTAGTAGCCGACGAACACGGCCAGCACGAAGATGCTGAACAGAAACACAAAAGGTGCCGCGGGCGGCGCGCTCTGCGCAGCCACAGCAGCAACCCCGGCGGCGTTCTGCGCCAGCACCGAAGCCTGATGAGCCAGGTTTGCCGCCTGGGCGGCCAAGTCTGCAGGTGTCATAATGAAAAAGCCTCCCTTTCTTTAGGCGGCGGGCTTGAAATTGGGGTGGACAATCTCGCCGCCCCGGGTCAACAGCGCGCCTTTGATCAGATCATCATCCGGCTTCAGGTTGGGCGCCTTGGCGTCCTTGTCCCAGAAGGTGGTGAGAAAAGTGAGCAGATTGCGCGCGTAAAGCTGACTCGCTGCCACCGCGATTCGCGCTGGCCAATTGCGATGGCCGATGATAGTCACGCCGTTCGGCGTGGTGATGACCTCGCCCGGTACGGTGTCGGCGCAGTTGCCGCCGGCCTCAGAAGCCAAATCCACGATGATCGAACCGGACTTCATGCCGGCCACCATCTCTGAGGTCACAATCACTGGCGCCTTACGACCCTGCACCAAAGCAGTGCAGATCACGATGTCATTCTTGGCGACGGTGCTGGTCATCAGTGCCGCCTGCTTGGCGCGGAACTCGTCGGACATCTGCCCGGCATAAGGCCCGGTCTGCTTCGCACTTTCCTCGTCGTCCACGCCAATATAGGTCGCGCCGAGGGACCTAATCTCTTCCTTCGCAGCTGGACGAACGTCCGTGCCCGAGACGATACCGCCAAGGCGCCGGGCCGTGGCAATGGCCTGCAATCCGGCCACACCAGCGCCAATCACGAACACGCGTGCTGGCGGCACGGTGCCGGCCGCCGTCATCATCAACGGAAACCCACGCGGAAACGCATAGGCTGCCTCGATCACTGCACGATACCCGGCTAGGTTCGCCTGGGAGGAGAGCACATCCATGCTCTGCGCGCGGGTGATGCGCGGCAGCAGTTCCAAACCTACCGCGTCAATTTTTGCGGCCGCTAAGGCCGGGGCCAGAGCGGAGTCGGATGCGGCACCCAACGTAGCAATGAGCAACGTGCCAGGCGCGATAACGGCGCGCACGGACTCTTCCGGCGCATTCACGGCGAACAGAATCGCAGCGCCTTTCAAGGCGGCAGCGGCATCCGCGGCAATTTCGGCACCGGCAGCGGCAAAGTCTTCGTCAGATATTGCGGATTGAACGCCCGCCCCTGCCTCAATGGCAACCGTCAGCCCCAGCCCGATCAATTTCTTTACCGTATCAGGGGATGCCGCCACACGGGCCTCTCCCGCACGGCGCTCCTTCAAAACCGCTAGACGCATTTACCTGTCCTCAAGTCCCTTTAAGTTTGGCGGCACCTTGGGTTAACGCATGAAATATTGCAAGCGGCTTCCCAGCCACAATTTGTGCAAATTCACCCGTTTGTCTGGAGTTCAGCCAGATTCCGGCATAGGCCGCCACACTTTACCGACCCACCGACTTGGCTGGGCCAGCTTCCCAGAGCGCGATGGGTTCCACCGCTATCATGGCAAAGCCGATTTGAACACCCAAATTTATGCCGCCGCAAGCCCCCCAGGCGCTCCGATTCGCACCGCTACGTGACCCTTTTCGGCTGAATAACCAATATACTCGTAGCTCAGCCCGGTTTCTCGGATGAACTCCTGAAACGCCTTATATTCATGCGCCCGCCAGCCAGGATAATTGAAGTACTCATCGAATAAAATAATGGTTCCCGGAACGATCCGTTCCCGCAGCGCCGCAAAGATCGTTACTGTGCTCGCATAAATATCACAATCCACATGCAAAAACGCCACTTTCTGCTCATGAACGGCAAGGAAGGATGGCAATGTCTTGTCAAACCAGCCCACGTGCAGCACGGCATTGGGCGGAACCTTCGGCAATTTGCCCTTCTGCGTGAACGCGCCCACCGTCTCTTTGGTACCGGCCCAATCCTCCGGCAAGCCGCCAAAACTGTCGAATCCATGCACCTCGCGGGGCGTCTGCCGGGCTAAATTGCGCAAAGACGCCCCCTTAGCTACGCCGAATTCCAACACCAACCCTTCCTTGGGCGAGCGCGCAAGAGCAAAGCGCGCCAGTTCGTCACGGTCGGCCAGCACCATCGCCTCACTCATGTGGGCAATGATGTATTCGACCGCCTCGCGTTTGGCATGCAGCCGCAGGTCCAGCCATAGATCGTTGGCATAGATGGAATGGAGCATCTTGCGATAAGCCCGGGCGAAGAACCCCGAACGTAAAAAACCACGCTGAAGAATTGCCATGAGAGCCCGTTTACTTGGCCTGCGGCACGCCGGCAACCTGAAGCGCCTCCGCTTGGCGAGCGGCAAGCTGAGCCTCATCGAACCCCACCACCGTTTCCTGGAACAGACGACACCAGTTCAGCTCGGCCCGCAACCGCATGAAGACCGCCCCCAACCCGATAGCGGAACGGTCCATCAGCACGAACTCTCGCGGTGGGCGCACGCCGCCAGTGCGCTGCAGACCGGCATGCACCTTTTGCGCCACCTCACGCCCGAATTCCGTGCCTTGTCCTTCTTGGATCGGCCTGACCCGATCTTCGATCAGAGGTTGATAGAGGAAGCGCGCCCATTCGTTCAGCACATTCACCTGCGCTTCGGTGATGCCCGTAAAACCCCAGATGTCATAGGCGTGACGGGCACGAGCCTCGTCATTCTCCTGCACGGCGTTGTAGAGCTCCAGCACGCCGCCCACGAATTTTGGCGCAAACACGCGGATGCAGCCATAATCAAGCAAATTCAGCTGACCGTTCTCACTGACCTGATAATTGCCAAGATGCGGGTCACCATGAATCACGCCATAGCGGTAAAAGGGAATATACCAAGCGCGAAACAAGGCCGTAGCCAGCGCATTGCGACTCTCCTGGCTAGGGTTGCCCTCTATCCAGCTCTGAAAACCCTGACCTTTTAGCCAGCTCATCGTCAGCATGCGCTTGGTAGTATAGCCCTCGATCGGCTCGGGCACGTTCACATCGGGCACGCCCGCCAGCATGAGCCGGTAAAGCCGCATCTGCGCCGCCTCGCGCTGGTAGTCCAGTTCCTCACGGAAACGTTCTGCGAGCTCCGTATAAATATCGTCCTGGATAATTGCGTTATCCATGCGCTTATAAACCGCCATTGCCATCTTCACTTGGCGCAGATCGGCCTCGATCACGCTCGGCATGTCTGGATATTGCAGTTTCACGGCCACATCCCATCCATCTGGCAGGGTAGCACGGTGTACCTGTCCCAAACTGGCGGCCGCCACAGCCTCGCGGGAGAAAGATTTGAACTTGCTCTCCCAATCCGCCCCTAGCTCGCCAGCCATACGGCGGCGTACAAAGGGCCACCCCATCGGCGGCGCGTTGGATTGAAGCTCGGCCAGTTGCTTCGCGTATTCCGGCGGCAACGCATCCGGCACGGTGGAAAGAAACTGCGCCACCTTCATCATCGGCCCCTTCAAACCGCCGAGCAGCGCCTTCAAATCCTCGGCATGGCGGACTTGATCGGTCCTGATGCCGAACACCCGCTCGCCGGCGATGCGCGCGGCAATGCCGCCCACGGCCCCCGAGGTACGGGCCATACGCCGCATTTCGCTGAAGAGATTACCGCCATCACGTTCGCTCATGCTTTTTCCAGCTCGTCGATAAAGCCGGAGATTACACCTAGCCCCTTGTTCCAGAAGGCAGGGTCGGTGGCATCCAACCCGAAGGGGGCCAGTAATTCTTTATGCCGCTTGGTGCCTCCGGCTGCCAGCATCTCCCGGTATTTGGCCGCGAACCCCGGCTTGTCGGGACTTTCCTGGTACACGGCGTAGAGGGCGTTCACTAAGCAATCACCGAACGCGTAGGCATACACATAGAAAGGGGAGTGGAAAAAATGTGAAATATAAGCCCAGAAGCTTTTGTAATCCGCGGCAAAGTTGAAGGCCGGACCCAGGCTGCGGGTCTGCACGTCAAGCCAAATCTCAGAAATCCTCTCCGGTAAAATTTCGCCCTTGGCGCGCTCCGTATGAAAAGCCACTTCGAACTCATGGAAGGCGATTTGCCGCACCACGGTGTTAAGCATATCCTCCACTTTCTGTGCCAACATGATGCGCCGCCGCTTGGGGTCGTCCTCTGCATCCAAGAGCGAGCGGAAGGTGAGCATTTCACCGAATACGCTGGCTGTTTCGGCCAGGGTTAACGGTGTTCCGGCCAGCAGATAACCTTGGCGGGCCGCCAACAATTGATGCGCACCATGGCCTAGTTCGTGCGCCAAAGTCATCACGTCACGCGTCTTGCCGTGGAAATTCATCAGCACATAAGGATGTACCGAGGGTACGGTGGCGTGCGAGAACGCCCCCCCCGCCTTACCCGGACGCAGCGCTGCGTCGATCCAGTTATTCTCAAAGAAGGGTTTGATAGTTTGCGCCAGCTCTGGGCTGAAACCGCCGTAGGCATTCAGTACAATATCCCGCGCCTTGTCCCAGGAGATATGTTTGTCCGAATCAGCGGGTAGAGGGGCATTGCGGTCCCAATACTCCAACTTTTCAAACCCCATCCATTTGGCCTTTAGCGCGTAGTAACGATGCGAAAGGCGGCCGTAGGAGGATTTCACTGCCTCCACCAACGCACCCACCACGTCATCTTCCACCATGTTCGCCCGGTTACGGAAGGACCATGGATGCGGATAGGCGTGCCATTCATCGTCAATCGCCTTGTCCTTGGCAATGGTGTTCAATACGAGCGCAAGTAGTTTTTCATTTCTCCGCATCGCCTCGGCCACGGCCTTGGCGGCTTCCTCACGCACCAAACGGTCGGGATCAGATAGCTTGTTTAGCGCGGCCGAAAGCGTCAGCTCTTCGCCCTTTACGTGCACCCGTAGTCCGGCAATGGTTTCGTCGAATAGCCGCGTCCAGGCGGAGTGGCCCGTGACCTCCTTTTCCATGAATAGTTGCTCGATGACATCCTCGCGCTGATGCGGCAGGAACACTCGCAAATCCTTGAGCCAGGACGCGTAATGCGCCAAAGCCGGATCTTGGAGCTTCTCGGTAAGCACGTCCTCAGGAATGCGGTTAAGCTCCAAGGTGAAGAATAGGGTCTTGGTGCCCAAAGCGGTGACGCGCTCGGCCATGGTTTGATAGAATTGCCCATGTGCTGGGCTGGAGGAGTCCGCGGAGAAAAGCAGCACCGCGTAGGACATGATGCGGCCCGGAATTTCCTGCAGCGCCTCGTAGGTGCGGATGGCCTCGGCCAACTCAGCGCCAGAAAGCTGCACCAGCCTACCCTTGCAGGCAGCAGCGAACCGCTCCGCACCCTCCTGAACCGACTTCAGGCTGGCTTCGATGCGTGGGTCGCTTGGGGAAGCGTAAAGATCCGTCAGATTCCAACTAGGAAGAGGCGCTGCCGTTCCAACGCAAACCCCATCTGGCTGCCACACCACGCAATTCTGGTCCATGCCCACTCCGTTTCAAACTCTGTTGGCACAGATTTAGGCATAACAGGTCCAAGGTCAAAGGGATGCCAGTCGCATCCAGGGAGCCTACATTCCGATGGCGCGGCGGTAGACGTCGAGCAGCGTCTCCTGCTCCTCAACCTCGGCCGGCTCTTGCTTGCGAATACGGATGAGCTGGCGAATCACCTTCACATCGAACCCAGCGGATTTTGCTTCGGAAAAAATATCCTTGATGTCACTAGCAAGCGCCTTGCGTTCCTCTTCCAAGCGCTCGATTCGTTCAACGATGCTGCGCAACCGCTCGCCGGCGATGTTGCTCGGTTTGTCTTCGGTGGATACAGACATGCTCATCTCCAATGCGGGCGGCGGGGATAGAGCCACCCGACGCGCCGGTCAATGCGCATTTTCAGTGATCGGATTTAGTCTCATTTATCTTCGCCAGCTGTTCCTTGCTCGCCGGCGTCTGATATTTAGCCTGCCAGTCTTTGTATGGCATGCCATAGACAATCTCCCGCGCCTCGGCATCCGACATGGCAATTCCCTCCGCCTCGGCAGCCTCACGGTACCAGCGCGAGAGACAGTTGCGGCAGAACCCAGCTAGGTTCATCAACTCGATGTTCTGCACATCCGTCCGGGTTCGCAAATGCGCCACCAGCGCCCGAAATGCCGCTGCCTCCAAAATTTTACTCATCTCTTCGTTTTGCCTGGGGTTGCCCAAGGTCCTGCTCCCGCTCATAAGTCGTGACGTGAAAACGCATGTCGCCGCGCCAACAAACACCCGCCTGGCCCTCAAGGCACCCAGTTCCTGGTGCCTTGCTTGGCCGGTCGTGCAGTCTCAAACCTGCCGCAGCTGGCTCATGCATGCAATATCGCCCTCGGCGCAGACCTCGTTGCTGGGTACAATCTTTGCGCCAGGCCCACCATCATCCATCAATTCACACTTTTTCCCTGCCTGAGGATCAAAATGGACAGACTACCCCGCCACCGCCGCACCAAGATCATCGCGACCCTCGGGCCGGCCAGCTCAACCCCGGAGATGATCATCAAGCTTTTTGAGGCCGGGACGGATATGTTCCGGCTCAACTTCTCCCATGGAAGCCACGAAGATCACGCTGCACGCATCGAGATGATCCGAGCCGCTGAAAAACATGTTGGCCGGCCGATCGGCATCCTCGCGGATGTGCAGGGGCCGAAATTGCGCGTCGGCACCTTCCAGGCGGGCCGCGTAACGCTCCAGCCCGGGCAACAATTCAGAATGGACATGGACCCCACCCCTGGCGACGCCAACCGCGTCTGCCTGCCGCACCCCGAGATTATCAGCGCTGCGACAATTGGCTCCACCCTATTGCTGGATGACGGGAAGCTGCGACTGCGCGTGCTGCGTAAGCACAGCGACCATCTGATGACCGAGGTGGTCACGGGCGGCGTGCTCTCCGAGCGCAAGGGCGTGAACGTGCCTGACGTGATTTTGCCCATTCCGGTGCTGACCAAAAAGGACCGCGCTGATCTCGACTTCGTCCTGCCATTCGGCATCGATTATATCGGCCTTTCCTTCGTGCAACAGGCCGAAGACATCGCGGAAACCAAGGCCATCGCTGCTGGGCGCGCGCTGGTGATGGTAAAGTTGGAAAAGCCGCAGGCGATGGACAACCTCGAAGCCATTATGGATGCGACCGATTCGGTGATGGTCGCACGCGGGGATTTGGGCGTCGAGTTGCCGCCAGAGGAAGTACCCGTCGCCCAGAAGCGAATCATCCGCGCCGCACAGCTGCGCGGTAAGCCAGTGGTGGTAGCAACCCAGATGCTGGAAAGCATGATCTCCGCCCCCACCCCAACCCGCGCCGAAGCCTCTGACGTCGCTACGGCGGTGTTCGACAGCGCCGATGTGGTGATGCTCTCCGCCGAAAGTGCCGCGGGGCAATACCCGTGCGAAGCGGTGAACATGATGGACCGCATCATTACCCGCGTGGAGCGCGATTTCGATTGGCGTCTTGGGCTGGACGCCAAACGCCAATTGCCGGAAAAAACCTCGCCGGACGCCATTGCGGCGGCCGCCGTACAAGTAGCCCATACCATCAACGCTAAAGCCATCGTGGCCTTCACCGAATCGGGCGCCACTGCACTGCGCGTGGCGCGCGAGCGTCCCGACTGCCCGGTGATCGGACTGACGATGAACCAATCCGTGGCGCGCCGGCTCTCCATTGTATGGGGTGTTCATGCCGTGGTCGCGGAAGCCGCGCATTCGATGAGCCAAGCAGTCGAACACGCCGAAAAAATCGCCCTCCAGGAGGGTCTCGCACAGAAAGGTGAAGAAATCGTGGTGGTTGCGGGCGTGCCCTTTGGTCAAGCGGGAACCACCAACGCCCTGCGGGTGGCGCGGCTCTAACCTCAGGGCAACGAGACCACTACTGAACACTCGCCGTCTGAGTTTAAGGTCCGGAGAGGACACTTGGTCCAAGCCGCGTTGCAAGCCGACCAAAATCGGGTGCAATTCAATATTTCGATGGCCCGCCCGCCCCAAAGGGGGCGGGCGCGAGGCAAAGAAAGTGATGAATTTTTCATCGCCTTTTTTTGCCTATCTTATTATGAGCATGTCCGGTTTCATAGCGAGCAGTCCTTCCAATCCTGGCCCGACCAGCACTTGACCAGAGGAACGGCTCGACTAACGGTTTCGACAAATTGGAGATTTCTGCATTGCAAACATTGCGCAAGTCCGCGGCCTACGGCAAGCTTGCTCTTGGCATAGGCATGGCGGCCGTCGCTCTGGCCGGCTGCTCCCGACCGACACCAAAACTCGCCGCTGTACCGCCAGCTCCGATCGGGCATGTGTATCCCGTTGCTATCGACGTGCCATCGCCCGTTTCGCCCAAGATTAAATTCACGCCCGTCCAGCTGAAGAAGGTCCAGCAGGCTTTCAATGTTATCGGGCTGAAATCGGCGCTGATGGTGGCGGCCCTCTCCTGCGGCGAAGAAGACCAGTATGATGCGTTTATGCACAGCTTCCAACCGCATGTGCTTTCCGCGCAACACCAGATGGACGCGTACTTCTATAAAGCCAGCGGCCCTTATAGCGGACGGAAGATGGAGGACAACTTCATTACCCTCCTGGCCAACCGCCAATCCGCCGCTGGCATCGCCCAGGGCAATGCCTTCTGCTTAAACAATCAGGCAGAGTTCCATGCGGTCCTAGCATTGAAAACAGCCAGTGCACTGGACAATTTCGTGACCGACAAACCGCCTTTGAAACTGGCCAACGCCTCGCAGTAAGCTAAGCTACAGCAACAAAAAATCCGGCTCCTGTGGCCGGATTATTCGGTCAATTGCTAGACACGCCTAAAATGCCGCTTCGGCAAAGATGCGGGTGGTATCGCCGCCCCAGTTGCGGCTATGCCGTTCCAGCCAATACTCTGCCTGGGTAGGAGCGCCAGCAGCAATCTCCTGAAGCGGTGCCAGGTAGAGCGTTTCGTCCTGCCCCGCTTTGTTCAATCGAGCGCGAGCCTTCAGACCGCCAGCGGCAATGGCGGCTACCTCCTTAGCCAAGTCACGCAGCGTGCCTACGCCGAATTTCGTGTTGATGCCGGTAACTGGTACGGCCTCGCGCAACGAGAGGATTTGCGGGTAGGAGAGCCTCCTTGCTAGCGCCTGGGCTGCAGCAAGAGCGGCTGGATCATAGAACAGTCCAGTCCAAAGTGCTGATTGCGCCAGTATCATCGCCCTGTTGCCGGAATCGGCGCCGCGGGTTTCAATGTATTTTTTCAACCGCACATCGGGAAAGGCAGTGGTGGAGTGGTCCGCGAAATCACCGATGGTGGCTCGTTCACCCGGCAAGGCCGCCAGCCGACCCGCCATGAAATCCCGAAAAGATGCCCCCGCCACGTCATGATAGACACCGCCCCGATAGACGAAATACATCGGCACATCGAGCAGCCAATTGGCATATGCCTCAAAGCCGAACCCGTCCTCGAAGATCACCGCCGGAATGCCAGAACGGGCATTATCAGTATCACCCCAAACAAAAGCACGATTCGAAAGCAAGCCGTTCGGCTTGCCTTCATAGAAAGGGGAATTGGCGAACAGGGCAGTGGCGAGAGGCTGCAAAGCAGAAGCCACGCGCATCTTCGCCACCATGTCAGCCTCGGAGGCAAAGTCCAAATTCACTTGTACCGTACAAGTACGAAGCATCATGTCCAGCCCGCGCGTGCCCACCTTGGGCATATAGGCACGCATAACCCTGTAACGGCCCTTGGGCATCCAGGGCATGCCGGCTCGGGTAGCAGTGGGGTGAAATCCGAGCGGGGCGAAGCCTAGGCCAAGCCCCGGCGCAACCTCCCGCAGCCGAGCGATGTGCAAATCTAGCTCCGCAGAGGTGGCATGCAAGTCGGCCATCATTGCGCCTGATAGCTCGAACTGCCCGCCAGGCTCCAACGACAAGGAGGCCCCTCCCCGCCCTTTTAGCCCGATGATGTTTCCCTGGTCCAGGATCGCCCCCCAACCATCGCGCGCCTCAACCGCCTTCAACAGCGCGCCAATACCATCCTCCCCCTCATAGGCAGGTGGGGTGAAATTGGACCGGCGGAAGCCGAATGCTTCATGCTCGGTGCCTATGGTAAAATCCGAAGCTGGCTTGCAGCCGGATTCTAGATACGCAGCCAGATCTGAGACGCTGGTGATCTCTCGCTCGTCGGCATCGCCGGGGTTTGACAACTCTTTCGTTCCTTCAACGTCTTTAAGGCAACGCCGCTAGATGCAGCGCCAACCCGGCTATGGCGGCGGTCTCGGCCCGCAAGATGCGGCACCCTAATGACACGCGTGTAATGAGGGGTGTGCGAGCGATAGCTTCAAGCTCCTGATCGGTAAAGCCGCCCTCCGGCCCGATCATAACTGCGCTAGGGCCGCAACTGGGGCCGAGCAAAGGCGAGGTTCGACGTTCATCCGCCACGAAGAGCGGGCGCGCGGGCCAATCAGCCACCAACTTCATTACCGGCATCGGTGAACGGATTTCCGGCACGTGCAGACGCTCGCACTGCTCCGCCGCCTCGATGGCAATAGCGCGCAAGCGCCCGAGATTAACGTGGTCAGCATTGGTGCGAGCAGTGATGATGGGCTGGATCACGGAAACGCCCAACTCCGTTGCCTTTTCCACCACCATGTCCGTTTTCTGGCGCTTTAGCAGGGCGAAGCAGAGCCAGGCATCGGGCTCCGGTGCGGGCGGGCGTGTTTGCACCAAGGCTTCCAGCGTAATGGACTTGCGCGAAATTTTCATGGCAATGGCACGCCACTCCCCGGCATCACCATTAAAAACACGCACGGTGTCGCCTTCCGAAAGGCGCATGACGTTGGCAAGGTAATGGGCTTGGCCGTCAGACAATGAAAATGCCTGGCCTGGCGGGGGCAGATTGGGAATATAGAGGCGAATTGACGTGTCGGCCATGCCGGGCTGAATAGCACCCATGAGCCGATTCACCGATATCAAGCATGGCGGCTGGGTGGCGCGTCTGCCAGGGCACTATCTTCCCTATATTCTGCTCGCCCGACTCGACCGGCCGATTGGCGCTTGGCTGCTGTTTCTGCCAGGTTTCTGGGCCATTTGCCTCACCGCACCGGGCTTCTGGCGCGGGCTGTGGCTGAGCATCCTGTTTGCAATCGGCGCAGTGGTAATGCGCGGGGCAGGATGCGTCGTGAACGACCTCTGGGACCGTAAGATGGACGCGCATGTGGAACGAACGCGCGGCAGGCCACTCGCCTCGGGCATGGTTACGCCCCTGCAGGCGCTGTTGTTCCTGGTACTGCTCTGCTCCGCTGGGCTAGCGATTTTGCTGATGCTGAATAGCATCGCGCGGTTGCTGGGTGTTGCGTCGCTGGTGCTGGTGGCGCTCTACCCCCTGGCCAAACGGATAACTTGGTGGCCTCAGGCGTTTCTGGGCCTGACCTTTGGCTGGGGCGCGCTGCTGGGATTTGCTGCGGCACGGGGGCACCTCACCTGGCCAGTGATCCCTCTATACCTTGCCACGATTCTCTGGATCATCGGCTATGACACGATCTATGCCCACCAGGACCGCGAGGACGATACGCTGATCGGCGTGAAATCCACCGCACGGCTTTTTGGTGAGCGCACAAGAGAGATGCTGGCTCTGTGCTACGGCAGCGCGTTTCTTCTGCTGCTAATTACCATGAGCGCGTTTTCGCTGCATGCCTGGGGATATCGGTTGATGCTCGTCCCTGGTCTGCTGCTGCTCTGGCAGATTATCCGACTGGACATCAATGATCCGGCACGCTGCCTTACGCTTTTCAAGCTCAACCGCGAGGTGGGACTGGCGGTGGCCGCAGCGATACTGATCGGCTGGCTATAAGCCGCATCTAACCGCTGGAAAACCAGAAAATTATTATATGTTTATGTTGGCTACAAATGCGCCCGGCACCCATCCAAACGATTATATTAGCTGCATGAAGGGACTGAAATCCAGCTTCGTCGCACTCATATCTCTGGCGCTGAGCATAGTCGCAATGCCGTGTGCGCAGGCAGCACAGCTTGCTGGCGTCAGTATGCCCAACGCCGAATCGGTGGGTGCGCAGACATTGACGCTCAATGGCATTGGATTGCGGACCTACTCATTTATTCATGTGCACATATATGTGGCGGCGTTGTACCTGCCGCACCCAATGGACAAGGCCAGCAGTATCCTCAACTCGCCTGCGCCCAAGATTCTGCAATTGCATTTCGTTCGCAGTGTCGGCGTATCGCAAGTACGCAACGCATGGAAAAAGGGGTTGATGGCAAATTGCGTGGCGCCATGCACGCTGAGCAATGCCGAACTCGACCAATTTCTGGCGACATTGAAGCCCGTCTCCGCCGGCGAGACTGTAAAATTCGTTTTCACCGGCCGTGGCTTTAGCGCCTACGAAAATGGCCAAGTTGAGGGGCATGTAGACAACCCGAAGCTGGCCAGGCTCGTGCTAGCTGTTTTCATTGGTCCACATGTATCTGCGCCGACGCTAAAAAGCGAGCTCTTGGGCGGGCATTGACGTCATCGTCAAAACCAGGAATCTAACCCTGCCGGGGTGTCCGCACGGTGCGGACTGAGATCATACCCGTTGAACCTGTCTGGGTCATGCCAGCGAAGGGAGAGTGCCAATGGCCCTCAATCGACGTTTATTTTTAACAGCCACTACAACTGCACTTGCCGCGCCAGCACTTTCGCGAGCCGCAACGAAACTGCCGTTCACTTTGATTTTGGACTGGTTCGTAAACCCGGACCATGCGCCGCTTTTCGCCGCCAAATATTGCGGTGCGTATGAAAAGGCTGGAATTGACGTGAAGCTCATTGCCCCCACCGACCCTGATTTGCCGCCGCGGTTAGTGGCCTCTGGCAAGGCGGATGCAGCATTGACCTACCAAACCCAGCTTTACTTGCTGGTGGACCAGAGCCTGCCCGTACGCCGTACCGGTACCCTGATCAATAAGCCGCTTAATACCCTCACCGCACTGAAGCGCAGCGGCATTTCCAAGCTTACCGATTTGAAGGGTCGCAAAGTGGGGTATTCGGTGGCCGGGGTGGAGCCGGTAATTATTGGCGCGATGCTGAGACATGTGGGGATGAGCCTAAACGATATTCAGCTCGTTAACGTGAATTTTGAGCTTGTCTCGGCTCTGCGCTCGAATGAGGTGGCTGCGGTGATCGGCACCTACCGGACCTACGAGGACATCCAGCTTGCCCAGGAGGGGCTAGATCCTGTGATATTCCTGCCAGAGGAGTACGGCGTGCCGCCTTCTGATGAGCTAATTTTGCTCTCCAACTCCAGCGGCCTAAAGAACCCCGCCCTCTCCGCCTTCCTTGGCGCACTGAAGCAAGGTGTTGCGGCGCTTAAGGCCGACCCAGACGGGATGCTGAAGAAATTTCTGAAGGAAAATCCCAACCTGAACGACAAGCTGGACATCGCCTCCTGGCATGCTCTACCACCTTATTTCGATACCGATCCAGCAGCATTGAACGTGGCACGTTACAAAAACTACAGGGATTTCCTGTTCGAAAATGGCGTGATTAAGAAGAAGTTGCCGCTAAGCGATTACGCAGTAACGATTTCCTGAACAAAAAACCCCGGCGGTTTCCCGCCGGGGTTTTTTGTTTCAGCCTGGGCTGGTCAGTGGAAAATAATTTCCACGCGACGATTCTGCGGCTCACGCACGTTGGGACCGGTGGGCACCAGCAGATGCGTCTCGCCGTAGCCATGCATCTCGATCTCGGAGGCCGGCACGCCATCGGCCACCAGCTGCGCTGCAACCGCCTTCGCACGCTTAATCGACAAACCCATATTGTAGGTCGCGCTGCCTGACGTGTCGGTATAGCCATTCACCTCAAGGGTGGTGACGTTCTGTGTGCGCGAGTCAGATGCCGCCTTGGCGATGATCTGCGTGGCGCTCGGGGTCAGGCTGTATTTATCCCAGTCGAAGAACACCAAATAGGTCTTGGCCGGGGCCGGAGCTGGAGCCGCAACCGGCGCAGGTGCAGGTGCAGGTGCAGGTGCAGGTGGCGCTGGCGGCGAGAATTCATACCGCAGCCCGACATTTATCTCGTTATTGTACTCACCCTGCTGGCGAAATGAAGTGCTGGTGCCAGCAACGTCGTAGCGACGCGCTGCAGTGAGGCCAATAAAGCGATATTCTAGCGTCGCAGAAAGTCCCACGACCGGCGCGATCGGAAAAGACAGACCGGCAATGCCCTGGTACGCGAATGAGCCTCGGGATTGATTGACGATCGTGCCGCCGGAACGGAAATTGTCGTACCGCGCGACCTGCCAACCCACGCCTGCACCCGCATAAGGGTAGAGCCAAGGCAAGCCGACATCGAAATCGTAAATGCCGTTAATGAAGCCACCATACTGGCTTTCTCGCCCGCTGGCCGCCGCACTCACACCGCCGGATTTCAGCTTGTCAGCGTCATTGCGGATGTAATCGCCCTCAAGCTCTACCCGCCAACCATTATTAAAGCCATAACCGATGGCGGCGTTCAGGTCGTAGCCGTTCTTGAATATGGCCTTCGCGTCGCCAGGCACATTAACGCCGCCATCGTTAAAATTCTTCTGCGTGACCGCGCTTTTTAGGTCCAAACCGCCACTTAGGCCCACATACGGGCCAGCAACCGGCTGGGCGGCAGCGCGGCCAGCCAGCGCCAGCGGCACAGCCAGCACGGTCGCGGCAAATAAGGCGGCTCGAAACTGCATCATATGTCTTCCTTTCAACGAAGCGCATGCTCGGTTCGCTAAAAAACGCAATGACTATGTGGAGGTAAAGTGTCTCGTTGCGAAGGGGGGGGCGACAGGCTGGCTGGTCTTGTAGCCAAAATGCCACGGCTAGCGTTACAGTTGTGATTTTTTCTTGCGAAGCGGCGCGAGTTCTGAATCTATAGCTACGATGATTCCCGTTTCATGGGACGGCTTTGCGTCTATTGAGACAACACTTGAGCCTTTGGCTTCGCC
>JAKAEC010000021.1 GCA_021818425.1 Pseudomonadota bacterium | reverse complement strand
TGGGCGGGATGGAGAATATCGCAGTCGGTACATTTTCCAGGCTCACCATGCGCGGGCGGCTGCCGAAGAGAGTATCGGCCAGCGCATGGCCTTCTGCGGTGGCCACAGGGGTCAGATTCAGCCGGTCCGTCACATCGCCTAGCGCGTATATATGCGGCACGTTCGTGGCAAAATCTTGCCCCACCGGAATCTCGCCCCTGGCCCCGATCTTCACTGCGGCGGCCTCAAGGTTTAGTCCGTTCGTATTTGCCGCTCGCCCGGTGGCGAAGAAAATTACGTCCACTCCCAGCATTTCGCCGTTGGAGAGCGCCAGATGCTTGCCCGTCTTGTCTTGCAAAATGGCGGCGGGCCTGTTGCCCGCATGCAGAATAACGTTATTCTGCGTCAGCGCCTCGGCCAAGTTAGAGCGCAGATCTGCGTCGAAGCCGCGCAGCGGCAGGGGCTGGCGGTAGATCAAATGCGTCTCTGCTCCTAGCCCTGCAAACACGCCCGCGAACTCAACCGCGATGTAGCCGCTGCCCACCACGGCTACGCGCTGCGGCATGTCCTTCATCACGAAGATGTCATCGGAAATGATGGCATGTTCGGCGCCAGGAATCTCCAGCCCCGTTGGGTACCCGCCGGTAGCAATCACGATCCGCTCCGCCGTCACGCGCTGCCCGCCGACATCCAAAGTGTGCGGGCCAATGAAACGGGCCTTGGCGTCAAAAATCCGTGCCCCTGCATCGTCCAGCAAGCGACGATAGATGCCGTTGAGTCGGGAGATTTCCGCGTCTTTCGCGGCAATTAGCGCGGCCCAGTCATGTCTGCCCTTGGCGATCTCCCAGCCAAAACCGAGCGCGTCCTCGGCCATGGCGCCGTACTCGGCTGCCATCACCATGAATTTTTTCGGTACGCAGCCCACATTCACGCACGTGCCGCCCCAGAAACGAGACTCCGCCACTCCCACACGCGCGCCATGCCCGGCGGCGACCCGTGCACACCGCACACCAGCTGAACCACCGCCAATCACGAAAAGGTCGAAATCCATCATCAATATCCCGTTAGCGCTGCCCTGGCCTTGCGCCTTTTGGGCTGCCGGGCTGGGTTTGGTACGGAGGTTGCCGCCCTGTCGCCCAGAATTATCCGAGACAGATGTTCAAGGTCTGCCCCATTGGGAAAAAACGAAATCGGCTGCGCGCCCGCGGATATGGGTGCCACCCGCCCGGCGGCGATCTCGTCAATCAAATTCAACACGGCTTCTGCATCTGCCGGGAAGGGAAAAACAATGCCAAATCCGGTCCGACGGATGCGGTCCGCAGGCGCGCCAATATCTGGCGCCAGCGGAATGAAGCCATGCTCGACCAACTCAGACAGCGTGTAGGAATAGGTCTCCGGCCAAGCGGGTAGAAATAGCGAGAGCCTCCCTCTGGTCTCCTCGAGCAGCCTCGGCAAATCCTCGCGCTCGTATTTGCCGGTGACTGTGACATTGCCTACCGCTTTAAGCTCCTTGTCTATATCGGTAAAGCCGATCACCCGGAAATGCAGGTGCGGGTGTGTTAGTTGCGCTCGCCGCGCGATTTCCAGCAGTTTCTGCGACCCTTTATGTGGTCCGATGGCGCCCAGCATCACAATCTCATCGTCGTTGCCTTGACGGGCATTCGTCGCCACATTCGACCTGGATTCTGGGTGCGGTGCGACAGTGATATCGAGCTGCGGGAACATTTTGGATAAATACCCGGCCGCATTGGTGGAAGGCGCCACGACATACGTAAAGCGCTCAAGCAATGCGGCGAACAGCGCGCGGTGCGCCGTAGGCGTCAGATCATTCAGTACCGAGGTCTCATGCGCTTTGCCCATCTTCACGCAGCGGCTGCAGGTGGCAGAGTCGGCACCGCCACAAAATCGACCGATCGCATCGATCATCGTCACGCGTGGGCAGAAAGCATAGAAATCATGCGCCCAGTATAGGCTACGACGGCCTTCCAACCAGCGGCCAAGGGCATTGAGCACCGACGCGGGAAAGCCGAGTAACTGGTGCGCCATCACCAGCTCAGGGGCGGCGGCGTCCAACAACGCGAACAGCATTTCTGCCTCAGTAGGCTTGAAGCGTGCGCAGATAAGCGGTGCTTCACAGCTTAGTTCGATCAACCCGCCTTTTGTGAGGCTCAGCGAGACCCTAGTGGCGCCGCCATAGCCCACCCCGTTTTCGATATCATTGATGGCCTTCGGGGTGCCGCCCTCTAGCGCGTTGGAGATGACAAGCGCGAACCGCGCGCCATTCTCTCGCGCGCGGCTCAGCCGGGCGCGGTCTAACGCCCAGCGCAACCGGCGTAAACCGTCCTGCTTCTCGAATTCCATGATCAGGGGCGTGTATTCCGGATAGCGCGCATTCAGTCGCGGCTGATTCAGCGCCAGCAGGCTGGCCCTCTCATTGCCGAACGAGATGCTTTCCTTATGCTCTACCAGAACTCCGCCTGCCGCAACGTTGCGGTAGCCGAGCGCCGCAGCTCGGGCACAAAAGTCGTTTTCTTCGCCATAGCCACGCCCGAAGGCTTCGTCCAGAAGCCCGATTCGCTTGATCACCTCGCGTTTGATGAACATGCAGAATCCGTGGCCTGTCGGTACATCCTCACAGGTTCCAGCGTTGTCGGCGAGTGCGAGCGCAGCTAAGTCGGCCCAACTGATGTCTGGCAGAGACGCCTCGCGCATCTCGGCGCTCGGGTAGGAAAAGATGGTGGCATTGCTCGACATTGCTGTCACTGTTCCGATGCCCGGGTTTGCGTATGCCACCCGGGCAAGCTCATCCAGCCCGCCTGCGAACATCACCGTGTCAGAATTTAGCAGCACCACATCAAGCCCCCGGCTCATCGCCATCCCGCGATTAACGGTGCCGACAAAGCCGAGATTCTCACTGTTTTCCAAAAAAATGACGTTTGGCGCGGTGCGATAGGCGGCTAGCATGCCCGCCATTTCTGTATCCGGCGAACAGTCGTTGATCAGGATAAGCTGATCCGTTGCCGGGTTACGGTGCGCTAGCACGGATTCGATACAGACTTTTGTTACCGTAACCCCACGATAAATCGGCACGATGATTGCCATGCGCAGGCTCGCCGCCGACGCTGGCACGAAATCCGCCTGTCGGCTTAGGGTTACGCAATCGCGAGTGCGCGCCGTTTCGAGATAGTTTCGTAATGCCTCCGTTAGTATGGCCCGCTCTCCCGCGCCCAGGCCAGGCACGTCTGCATGGGCCAAACGTGCAACTTTGTAGACCGCCGCCACGGCGGCTGGCCGTTTAGCAAGCATATATGGACCGTCGAACAGGTCCCGCGTGCCATCCGCGAAGCGGATGCTTAGTGCCACTGGTGCATCGGCCGCCACCTCCTCTGGGCCAAGCAAAATATCGAATCCAGGTGTTCCGCATTCGGGAAAATGGGCCTGTACGTCGCCGCGCTCTCTGTCACAATATCCGGTCTCGATCAGCCTGCCGTCGCGGTACACCGCTAGTTCAAATTGACGTTGCGGCGCTTCGGGCGCGTGTACCCAACCGGTTATGCGTTCGGGTGAGATATTTTCGAGGTTGGCACGCAGGCTGAGGTTGCAGCTTGTCCGCCCTATTAGCTTGCCGTCGGCGTAAACGTTCAGCAGCATTTCCCCGGCGCCGAAACAGTCGCTGTCGAGTTTCAGGTTGAACCGAGCCGGCGTGAAGAGCGGGTCGGCAGGCCGCTCGTCAAGCTTGCTGGCACCACGGGCAACTTCAACGCCCATTTGATTCACGGCGGTTATAAACGGCGCCCGCCCGTTTTTGGCGCGCTCGGTTACCCAACCAGTGACGAGATCAGCCTCGACAGTACAGAACCCATCATAAAGTCCAGGCCCAACGCGTACGGGAGAACCGATAAGCTCTTCACCGTTTGCTAGCACGCGCAGTTGCTTGTCCTCGGTACCCAGTGGAACCGCGATCCGATATGCCAATGTGGTGCGTCCCAGCCCTAGTGATGCCAGATCCGAGCGGTGACGGGAGGCCCGGCCTTTGGCAAGCAGCTTGCCCTCTAAGTCGGTGATCGTGATGATACAATTTCCGGCGTCTGGCTTTGTGGCCGCCCATCCAGTCAGGTAGCAGCCTTCCATTTCATCTACATGCCCGATGATCGCCATTGAAACTCCGTTGTTTGACGTCGGCGGCCCGTGCTCTGCTGGATGGCCCAGGCGCCCAATTTCTGTTGTCACCGATTGATGCGCCGCACTCAAGGCCGTACACATCCGACTTGTTAACAAAATTATCGCATGAAAATTCAGGGATATGTCGTTACACCAAATTTGAGATTCTTATGCTGTACAGCGCCTAAGGTTCTGTTTGGGCGCATTCCCCACAAAGTTGAAATTTTTGTTTTAAAATCAATTGATTGTATCTGTTTATCTGATGGGCGGCGCTGTAACCGCTAGAGGCGCTACGTCGAACCACAGAAAGCCAAACTGTTTGGCATATTTTGAATGTTTCAGCAGGAGATTGAAATCAATGGCCTAGTATATGAAAGTCAATCCGGACGTAGCAGGGGCCGTAAAGGCCCTTGAACAGATTCCACCAAGGCGGATTACGTTGTCCCGCAGGTCATTTCGAAAGCCGCGTGCCACGTCCGGTCAAAGTCGATAAAGCTTGGTACCTCGCAGAATATCTGTGATGTCGCTGAGGCCATCCGCGTTGGTGCTGTGGTATCAGCCAGTGCCCACTTCGTGAAGTTTGATTTTGTCAAAGCCCGGCCGCCACAGCGAGGCTGGTCATTTTGCGGGGTCCCGGCGCAGACTTTGTCGATTCTAAGACGCGCACAGTGGAGGTGATTAGAGCCGCCTAAACGTCAGGCATTTTCATCCAGCTTGGCGGCATTGGAATAATCATAGTTCCTCCCGCTGAGAGCTCCTTCTGCAGGGCGTCCAGTCGGAGCGTGGCCAGCGCCACAGTCCCTGTACTGGAGCGCAGCGTCCCGACCTCCTGCCCGTCGGCCAAGACCGGCGTCCCAACAGGAAGATCCTGGGTTCCCAGCCTTACAGGCAACAGCCGGCGCTTGATTAGACCGCGATATTTTGTTCGCGCAGTCAACTCCTGTCCCATGTAGCAGCCTTTTTCCCAGTCCACGCCGCCCAGTTCATCGAACCCCGCCTCCAGCAGCAGGGTTTTGTCCGCTTCTAGGTCCGAGGCTCCGTCCGGCAGGCCAAGCGCAATCCGGTGGGCCGCATACTCCTCGGCAGTGGCATTGCAAGGTATGTTGTCTTCGCTCAAACAGCGATAACCTGCTTGGGGCAGCCGCGGGTCGGCGGCCGTCAGCGGCACCGGCGGAGGCTTGCCATTCCAAACAGCAAAGACCTTGAGGCTGGCCGACCTGTCATTGATCTCAACTTTCGACCTTAGTCGGTAGCGTCGTAATTTTTGCGCCAGTGCTGGAATATCTGCCGCATTCATATCGAGCAGCAGCCTTTCGCCGTCCGACATGATAAAAAAATCCACCAGATATTTTCCTTGCGGTGTCAGTAAGGCTGCCCAGACAATCCGGCCTGGCCCGGCTTTGGTAACGTCGTTGCTTACCAAGCCGTTGAGGAAGGTCACGCGGTCCGCGCCCGCCAGTTCCAAAACGCCGCGATGCGGCAAAAGCGCGATTTTGCTCATGGTCGCAAAATGGCGGGGCTGTAGCGGGGCTGCAAGCCCACGTTGTTTGCGGTGATGGCGTCAACGGGCTACATAGCCGCTCTGCATGCGGATCTTATTCATCACCTCCTCACGCATTGGCGATGCGGTAATTTCCTGCGGCATCCTGGAGGGGTTGCGTCTACAATATCCCCAAGCACGGTTTACCATCGCCTGCGGCACCGTTGCAGAAGGGGTCTTCGCCCGGTTTCCCGCGCTCGAGCGGCTGATTGCTTTTGAGAAAGAAAGCTTCGACCGCCATTGGCTGCGTCTTTGGTTCAAACTTGCACCACGGGTATGGGAAATCGTGGTGGATGTACGCGGATCTGCCTTGTCGCTCCTGCTTGTCGCACGTAAGCGTTATATCCTCAAAGGCGGCCGACGTCCCGGTCGCCGCTATGTGCAGCTTGGCACGGCGCTGGGCTTCGCCCCGCCGCCTTTGCCCGTGGCCTGGACCGGCCCGGCGGACGACGCCAAAGCTTCCGCCTTGCTGGGAAATGGCCCTGTCATTGCCCTAGCACCGACAGCAAACTGGGAAGGCAAGATCTGGCCCGCGCGGCGATTCATAGATTTGTTTCATGAATTGCGGACGAAGGTTCCCGACGCGCGTGCGGCGGTGTTCGGCGGACCAGGTGCGATGGAGGCTGCGCTGGCTGAACCTGTCCTCCGGGCGTTGCCAGATGCGATCAATCTTGTCGGTCGATTATCGCTGCCGGAAGCCGCTGCGTGCCTGCGCCGGTCCTGCCTGTTTGTGGGCAATGATTCCGGGCTAATGCATCTGGCCGCCGCTACGGGCACACCTACGCTGGGGCTGTTCGGCCGTTCCAAGGCTAGCGAATATGCCCCGGCAGGAACGCGCACAGCCGTGGTTATCGCGCCTGGGGCGGAGGGCGAGGCGCCGATGGCGGGGCTGAGTGTCGAGGCCGTCGCCACTGCCGCTTTTGGGCTATTGGGCCTATAGGAAGCGCTATGAGCTATGATTTGATACTAGAAAGCGGCACGATCGTCCTACCTTGGGGCGAGAGAGAGACCGATATCGCCGTGAAGAACGGCAAGATCGCTGCCATTGGTAGCAATCTTGGTAAGGCGGAGGAACGCTTCAATGCCAAGGGGCTGCATATCCTACCGGGCTTGATCGACCCTCATGTGCATTTCCGCGATGGCGGCCAGGGCGGCGTAGAGGGTGTAGAGGATATGCGCTCCGGCTCGCTTGGTGCGGTGCTTGGGGGCGTCACGGCCTGTTTTGACATGCCCAATACCAACCCGGCGGGTGTGGATGTGGAGAGCTTGCAGGCCAAGCATGATTACATCCCCGGCCATAGCTGGTGCGATATCGGTTTTTTTGCTGGTGCCACTGCGGATAATCTGGACGATACGGGCGCGCTGGAAGCGTTGCCCGGCGTGTGCGCCATGAAGGTGTTCGCTGGCTCGACCACCGGCAGTCTGCTGGTGGCGGATGACGCCAGCATTGAACGGTTGATGCGCTCTGGTCGCCGCCGCGTGGCCTTCCATTCCGAGGATGAGGAGCGGCTACAGGCGCGCAAAGCCGAATTTGGGAAGGACGGGCCGTATAGCGGCCACTATGTCTGGCGCGATGTGGAATGTGCCTTCAAGGGCACGCGGCGCATAACCGCAATTGCGGAGCGTACCGGGCGTCCCGCGCATATTCTGCACGTTTCCACGGCCGAAGAGTTCGAATTCCTGCGCGAGCATAAGGATCTCGTGGGGTGCGAGGTACTGGTGAACCACCTATTGCAATGCGCGCCCGATGTGTACGAGCGTTTGGGTGGCTACGGGGTGATGAATCCGCCCTTGCGCGAGAAGCGTCATATGGATGCCGCCTGGGCTGCATTGGCGGATGGCACGGTAGATAACATTGGCTCAGACCATGCGCCGCATCCACGCGAGAATAAGGAAAAGCCGTGGCCCGAAGTGGCGGCCGGGCTGACCGGCGTGCAAACGATGCTGCCCTTGATGCTGACCAAGGTGAATGAGGGTCGGCTCTCACTGTTGCGTCTTGCGCAACTGATGTCCGAGGGGCCGGCGCGGATTTACGGTGCCGTGGGCAAGGGACGGATCGTGACCGGAAATGACGCGGACTTCTCCGTGGTGGATCTGCAGGCACGGCGGACAATCGAGAATAAATGGATCGCCAGTCAGTGCGGCTGGACGCCCTTCGATGGCACGGGTTGTATCGGATGGCCGATGGCGACGATCATTCGTGGGCAGGTAGTAATGTATGAGGGGCAGGTGACAGGTGAACCGGTTGGTCGTCCGGTGCATTTCCGCTCTTGAACAGACTGGCTCAGGCTTCCCGCCAAGTCTTCCAGGCAAAGCCGAGCATACAAAGTTGCACTAGTGCTGTGATGGCGGCGCAGCCTATCCAGCCAGTGCTGTGCCAAGCGGCAGCCGGGACGACGCCGCCGAAGCTGCCGCCGATATAATAGAACGTTACATAAAGTCCGACAGCGGTTGATCTGGCGCTGCGCGCAGCAACGCCGACAAAGCCGGTAGCCAGGGTTTGCTGCGGGAAAATACCTAGGCAGATCATCAAAAGCCCCAGGCAGATAAGCCAGAGCGGCGAGGCCAGCGTGAGCGTTAGGCCAGTCAGGACCAACCCAATGCAACCGGCCATAAGTGTCCGTTGGTTCGTTCTGGCTCCCAGCTTTCCTGCCACCGGGCTGACCGCGACACCGCCCAGATAGACGACGAAGATGGCGCCCAGTGCTGCGGGCCCGAGATTATAGGGTGCTTCTGCCAGACGGAAATTAATGAAGGTAAACACGCTCACCAGCGAGAATAGTACTCCGAACCCGACCGCATAGGTGCCAAGAAGGCGCTTGTTGGAGAGGTGGTCCGGGAAGGAAGCCAATGCGCCGCTGATGCTGGTGTTGGGTTTGAAATGCTTTTCCTGGGGCAGCAGGAAGGCGATGGTTAGAGCTGCCGTCAGCGTGATGAGGCCGATAACCAGGAATGCCGCTCGCCAGTTGAACAAAGATGTGATGAATCCGACGATGAGCCGCCCGGAAAACCCGCCGCTGATGGTACCGGAAGTATAAATGCCCACCATCTTCATGGCGTTGGTGGGACTCATTTCGTCGCTGATGTAGGCGATGGTGACGGTGAAGATAAAGGGCAGCAGCAGCCCCTGCGTGAAGCGGCAAGCGATGAGCATCGCAAGGCTGGTGGAAAACGCTGCCAGTACGGTGGGGATGACCAATAGCAGGGCGGCGCCGCGAATGAAAACGCGCCGGCCCGTCCGGTCCGAGATCGTGCCGATGATGGGTGCCACGGCGGCGGTGGCTAGGAGCGGGGCGGTAACGGTGTAGCCGGTGAGCGCCGGCGAGACATGCAGGCTTTTCGCCAGTACCGGCAGAATGGCCTGGGTGCACCACATATTCACGAAGGTGACGAAGCCGGCGACGACTAGGGCTAAAGCCGTACCCTTCCGAATTGTGCCAGGGTCAGAACTTAGGTACGTAGACTGTGACAACATCACCCGGCTGGACCAATGCGGCGGTTCCGGCACAATACTTGACAGGTTTGCCGTCGATATTGTGCGTAACCCTCACATAGGCCGTCTTGACCCGGTAAGTGAACCGTCAGTGACGTAAATCGCGGTCAGGACTGTCATGCCCAGGCGGTATGGGTATTGGACAGGGTTGGTCGCTTAGCTTTGCAATAGAAGAGCCGGTACGTGGGCAACTCCGACCAGCAAAGATGGATGCAAGATGAGCCGCTTGGGTTTTAACATCCGTATGATGCAAGTGGAGAAGTCATACGCGCTGCCGCCTTTGGCGTTGGTGAGCTTGAGCAGCGGTGGGCCGATATAGCCGCTATCATCCACCTGATGGGTGCCAGACATCGGGTCCTCATCATAAATGCGGATAGCGGGCGCATTGTCGGGGCCTAGCCGATAAGGGCCGGCGAAGCAGAGGGTAAGGGGCGGATTCAGCCCGGTGCTTGCGATGCCACGCAGCCGGTAAGCAAACAAGCAGGCTGCTAAGCAGTACATGCCGCCGTGCCATTTCTCTGTTTTTTCAAAACCTGCCGGGCCCCCGTTTACCGCCACCACGAAAAGGGGCAAGCCGTGTTGTGAAATCACCTGGGAGTTTTAGATGAAGCGTCTTGCCACGCTGTTTTCGCTGCTCGTCATTATTGTGATCATTGGAGTGGGGCTGTTTCTGTTTTCGCCGCGCGGGCAACAGGGCGGCGGGAGCGGGGATGTCTGGCAGGCGGCATCGAATCACGATCCACGGCCGCTGAGCGGGGTGGAGCAGGCGGCGTTTTTGCCTTTGGTGTGCGGCGGAGCATACGGCCCTGGGGGTGGGTTCGCGCACCAATGCACCTCGTTGCTCGGTTATCCGAGCCAGGATTACGGTGGGGTTGGGTTGGGACTCGGCATCACGCTGAAAAGCGTGATCTATGGCCATCTCACTAGCGCAGATGCGGATGAAGCCTATGTGACTTACGCGGGCAGTTTCGAACCACATGCGGATAATTTCGGTGGTGGCATATTATTTGCCGGTGGGCCGGATCATTGGAAGCTGGAGGCTTGGTATCCGGGCGGACAGGCGGAAAATTGCGTGTCGCTGAATAAGATCGGCCGGGCGAAATTTGTGTGTCTTTATGGTTATGCGGACCAGGGCGAGGTGGACAGCCTGTTGGCTGTGGTAAATCTACCGCCGCCCTCGGGCGAGAAGCCAGCGATTCTGGATGCGAGCGATCTGCGTGGAACTATGAATCCCAATGCCAACTGCGAGGGCTTGGCGCCGGGTAGTGCGGTACTGCTTTCCATCGATAACCTCAGCCGGGTGAAGGGCGGCGCCGAGGCAGGAATTTCCTACGTAAGCGCGGGCGATGCCAAGGCTGCCTGTGCGGTGAGTAACTTTGCAAATGCGCCGGTGAAGAAAACGACACTGGCGCTGCATTGGAACGGCAGTACTATGAAGATCTCACCCAATTTCAGTTTTGCGCCCGCGCCATAGCGGGTGGCGTCGCGCCCAACGTATGGGTTAGTTCGGCCAGCAGCATGCCAGTACCGTGCGCGCAGGCACCTTTGTCCTCATAGCCATTCAGGAAGCGGCCCTGCTCCGTAACGGTCAGGCGGGTTCCGGTGCCTTCAGCGGTTAGCTCCAGAGTGGCGAGAGAGACGGAAATCCTGACTCCGTTGAGGTACATCTCGTTGAAGGCGCGCAGCGACATGTTCATGATTTGTTCTACATGTTGTGGCCCGCTTAGTCAATTCGAGAGTTCCGAGTTCGCTTACCGACGCCGGGCCGGTGGATAGCCGCTTCAGCATGGCTCGGCGGGCTGGGTCTGTCAGGGCCTGAAAGGTAAGGCCGAGTAATGTTTGTTTTAACTATTGGCGCGCGTATATAGGTAAGCCAAGACTTAACTATTTATGCCGTAGCGCCCTGTGCTATGCCGCGCCATGCTTTCCGATCGGGAAAATCTTATCGCTGCTGCGCGCGCCATGGCAGCGCGCGGTCTTTCCATTGGCACTTCCGGCAATGTGTCGCTGCGCGGTGCAGAGGGCATTCTCATCACCCCGTCCGCCGTTCCTTACGAAGCACTGACGCCGGAAATGATTCCGCTGCTGCGGCCAGATGGCAGCTTCGAGGGGAGGTTCCGGCCTTCCTCTGAATGGCGGTTTCATCTGGATATTTATCTCTCCCGCCCGTCGGCGGGGGGAATCGTGCACCATCACGCACCCTACTGCACGGCGCTTTCTGTGGCCCGACGGGAAATTCCCGCTTGCCATTACATGATCACGAGATTTGGTGGCGGCAGCGTTCGATGCGCGGACTACGCGCTGTTCGGCACAGAGGCGCTCTCAAAGGCCATTCTGAATGCGTTGGAAGGACGCACAGCCTGCCTGATGGCCAACCATGGCGGCCTAGCGCTGGGTCGGGACGTATTCGCGGCGCTGGGAGCGGCAACAGAGCTGGAGGCGCTGGCGCAGCAATATATGCTTTCGCTGCAGGCGGGTGGTCCGGTGTTGCTCAGCGATCAGGAAATCGAAGACGCAACTAACCAGTTTGCCACCGCCTACCGGCCCAATACGGGCGGCTGATCAAACAGCCTTGAGGTTGACTGCGGCATCCTTGCCGCGCTCCTTGGTGATGTCGAAGCTCACCTTCTGGCCTTCATTCAGGCCGCGCATGCCTGCGGATTGCACCGCCGTGATGTGCACGAACACGTCCTTGCCGCCATCCTGGGGCACGATGAATCCGAAGCCTTTTGTTGTATTGAACCACTTCACGGTACCGATCGGCATTGTCTTTGTCGCTCCTCAAATCGTTTCATTTGCCCGGACATTGCCGGGACAACCGGCTTCTGGTCGCCTTGTCTGCGTCCAGCCGCTGGGAGCGCGCGAACTCAAGTCAAGTCCAAAGTCGATTGTGGTTGTAAGCAGGCACAGAAACATAAGGTTTTGTCAACGATTCTAAGGGCTGCGCAATTTTGGTGGCCAAGGCCGCCAGTTGCCTTGGTGAAACCGCGGGTGCCAGAACGCACTTCACTTGGCGCGGTTTACGAATTTTTGCGATAATGCTTACACACAAAAGCAAACCAGGAGGACACCGCATATGCCCGACGCCGATATCATTCGGGTCAAGCCGGAAATCGCCGCCAAGGCTCTGGTGAACCGTGCCCGGTATGAGGAGATGTATCGGCGCGCGGCCGCCGAACCCGAGAAATTCTGGGGCAACGAGTGCATGCGCATTACCTGGATGCATCAGCCGACGAAAATTAAGAATACCACGTTCTTTGACGATGTCTCGATCAAATGGTTTGAAGACGGCACGCTGAACGCGAGTGCTAATTGCCTTGATCGGCATCTGGCCGAGCGTGGCGACCAAGTGGCGATCATTTGGGAGGGGGACGACCCGAACGAGTCAAAAAAGGTCACCTATCGGGAACTGCATGAGCAGGTTTGTCGCCTTGCCAATGTGATGACGGCTCAAGGCATCAAGAAGGGTGATGTCGTCACGGTCTATTTGCCGATGGTGGTGGAGGCAGCGGTGGCGCTGCTGGCATGTGCGCGCATTGGCGCCATTCATTCTGTGGTGTTTGCCGGCTTTTCGCCAGAATCTCTCGCTAGTCGTATCCAGGATTGCCGTTCTGTGGCGCTGATCACAGCGGATGAGGGTCGTCGCGGCGGCCGCCGCGTGGCGCTGAAGGCCAATGCAGACGAGGCGCTGAAAACCTGCCCAAGCATCAAAAGCGTAGTTGTCGTGAGGGTCACCGGTGGCGATGTGTCCATGCAGGACGGGCGTGATGTGTGGTTACATGAGGAGGCGGTGAAGGTGCCTGCCATTTGTGCGCCGGTGGAGATGAATGCGGAGGACCCGCTGTTCATTCTTTACACCTCTGGTTCGACCGGCAAGCCGAAGGGCGTGCTACATACTACCGGCGGCTACATGGTCTGGGCGAGCTTCACCCATCAATATGTGTTCGACTACCACCCTGGTGAGATTTATTGGTGCACGGCGGATGTGGGCTGGATAACCGGACACAGTTACATTATCTACGGGCCGCTGGCCAACGGTGCGATTACACTGATGTTTGAGGGCGTACCGAATTATCCCACTTCCTCGCGCTTTTGGGAGGTGGTGGACAAGCATCAAGTGAATATCTTCTACACGGCGCCCACGGCCATCCGCGCCCTGATGCGCGACGGCGAGGGGCCGGTGAAAAAAACTTCTCGCAAGTCGTTGCGGATTTTGGGCTCGGTCGGCGAACCAATCAATCCCGAAGCTTGGCATTGGTATGACCGGGTGGTGGGCGAGCATCGTTGCCCAATCATGGATACCTGGTGGCAGACCGAGACTGGCGGGTTAATGATATCGCCGTTGCCCGGCGCCACTGCACTGAAGCCGGGCTCCGCGACGTTGCCGCTTCCCGGCGTGAAGCCGGTTTTAGTGGACGGCGATGGCCACGAACTGAGCGGCACGACGGAGGGCAATCTCTGCATCTCGGACAGCTGGCCCGGGCAAATGCGCACGGTCTATGGAGACCATGCGCGCTTTGTGCAAACCTACTTCTCCGCCTTCAAGGGCCTATACTTCACGGGCGACGGCGCTCGGCGGGATGTTGACGGATATTACTGGATCACTGGTCGTGTGGACGACGTGATTAATGTCTCCGGCCACCGTATGGGCACGGCGGAGGTCGAGTCCGCCCTGGTGGCGCACGTGGCGGTGGCCGAGGCCGCCGTGGTCGGCTACCCGCACGACATCAAGGGACAGGGCATTTATGCATATGTGACGTTGGTGGCCGGTGCGGAACCTAGTGAGGCACTACGCAAGGAGCTGGTGGCTTGGGTGCGCAGGGAGATTGGGCCTATCGCAGCGCCGGACGTGATCCAATGGGCGCCAGGGCTGCCAAAAACGCGCTCTGGTAAAATCATGCGCCGGATCTTGCGCAAGATTGCGGCCAATGAGACGGACAGCCTAGGTGATACATCGACCCTGGCGGACCCTAGCGTAGTGACGGAGCTAGTAGACAACCGCACCGCCTGATGCAGGGCTGAGATGGTGTCGTCGTGGACGCGAGTGTTCGCGCCACTTAATGTGTTGCAAAAGCACTTGCCAGGGCGCGCGAACGGCGTTTGATACAGACATGGATACGTCTGCAGCCAAAACGCCCCATTCTGAATCACTCGATGACGCCCTTCTTGAGGACATCCGCCTGCTGGGGCGGATTTTGGGAGACACGATCCGTGCCATAGATGGCCCGGCCACTTATGAGATGATCGAGAGCATACGCCAGCTCGCGGTGCGGTTCCATCGTGAGCAGGACAAAAGCGCTCAAGCCGAGCTGGAGACAATTCTGGCCGGTCTTTCCGATAACCAGGTAAACAGCATTACCCGTGCCTTTAGCTATTTCTCGGCACTGGCCAACATTGCCGAGGACCATCACCACACCAGGCGCTGGCGCGCGCATATTATCGCTGGCTCGGCCCCGCGGGAGGACTCTTTGGCGGGTGGGTTAATGCAGGCGCGCGCGCATGGATTTGATGAGTTGGCATTGAAGACGTTTTTCGGTGATGCCTACATTTCGCCGGTGCTCACCGCGCACCCGACCGAGGTGCAGCGTCGGTCCATCCTTGACTGCCTGGACGCAATTGCCGCGTTACTGACCCGCCGAGATCGGCTGGTTGACACGCGCGAGGAGCGCGAGGAGGTCGAAGCCGAACTGCGTGCCAAGGTTGTGACGCTCTGGCAGACGCGGATGCTGCGCAAAAATAAGCTTTCGGTATTGGACGAGGTAGGCAACGCGCTTATCTACTTTGATACCACCTTCTTCAGCGAGGTGCCGAAGCTATATGCTGCGGTGGAGCGGGCGACAGGGGTAGGGTTGGCCGAACTGCCGACGTTCCTGGAAATCGGTAGCTGGATCGGTGGGGATCGGGATGGCAACCCATTTGTGGATGCCCTAGTGTTGCGCGAGACGCTGGCCGCCCAAGCCGAGAAGGCGCTGAACCACTACATTACGGAGGCCAGGGAGCTCCATAAGGAGCTGCCTTTCGCCTCCTTGTTGGTAAAGGTGACGCCGGAATTACAGGTTCTCGCCGAGGCTTCACCAGATAAATCGGAGCACCGAGCCGGTGAGCCGTATCGCTTGGCGCTAGCAAGTGTACAGGCGCGGCTAGTGGCGACCTATGAGGTGCTATTGGGTCGGCCGTATGTGGGCACCATCTCTCCCGCCGTGCTGGGCGCGCGGGCGGTACCCTATGCGGAGGTTGAAGATTTTGCGGGCGATCTGCTTGTGGTCGCGCGTTCGTTGGAAGCGCATGGTGCCGGCGCATTGGCACAGGGGCGGCTGGGCGCTCTGCTTCGGTCAGCACGGGCCTTTGGCTGGACGCTGGCGCCGCTGGATTTACGGCAGAATTCCGCCGTGCATGAGCGTGTGGTGGCGGAGCTGCTGGCGGTGGCGCAGCCAGGAACGGATTATCTGGCGCTGGATGAGCAGGCGCGCAGTCGGCTGCTACTGAAAGAGCTAGAGACGGCGCGGCCGTTGGCTTCTCGGCATGTGCGCTATAGCGCGGAGACTGCAAAGGAGTTGGCGATTTTCGATGAGGCGCGGGCCGCCCATCTTCGTTACGGTAAGCGCTGCATCCGCACCATGATCATTTCCAAGACCGATGGACTTTCGGATATGCTGGAACTGGCGGTGCTGTTGAAGGAGGCTGGGTTGCTACGCCCGGCCGAGAGTGCGCTGGACGTGAATATCGTGCCGTTGTTCGAGACTATTCAGGACTTGCGTGCTGCTGCGGGAATAATGGAGGCGCTCTTCTCATCGCTCGTATACCGGAGGCTGCTGGCGCGTCGGGGCGATGTTCAGGAGGTGATGCTCGGCTATTCTGACAGCAATAAGGACGGCGGATTCATCACCTCGGGCTGGGAACTGTACCGTGCCGAGCTCGGGCTGGTTGATGTGTTCGCCAGGCACCAAGTGCGGATCAGGCTTTTTCATGGGCGGGGCGGGTCCGTCGGCCGCGGTGGTGGGCCGTCCTATCACGCGATCGTGGCGCAGCCGCACGGAGCAGTGCAGGGCCAGATCCGTCTAACGGAACAGGGAGAGGTGATTGCCGCAAAATACGGTACGGCGGAAGTCGGCAGGCGGAACCTTGAGGTGATTCTGGCGGCGACCTTGGTAGTTAGCGCGTCGCCCGCCGCCGCACAGCCGGCCGATGCAGAGTGTCTTGCAGCATTGGGTGAGCTCTCCGACCATGCTTTCGCTGCCTATCGAAATCTTGTCTACGAAACTGACGGGTTTGAAGATTACTTCTGGCGGTCGACGGTGATTTCAGAGATCTCGGCACTGAATTTGGGCAGCCGCCCGGCAAGTCGTAGCAAGAGCCGGTCAATCGAGGATCTGCGAGCGATCCCCTGGGTGTTCTCGTGGGCGCAATGTCGTATAATGCTGCCTGGCTGGTACGGATTCGGAACCGCCGTAGAACAATTCCTGGCCGCGCGGGGCGAGGCCGATGGCATGGCGTTGCTGCAGCGTATGGTCCTGGATTGGCCGGTGTTCTCGACGCTTCTTTCCAACATGGATATGGTGTTGGCGAAAGCAGATATGGGAATTGCCGCGCGTTATGCCAACCTCGTGCAGGATGAGGGCCTGCGTGCCAGCATTTTCCCGCGCATCGTCGCCGAATATGAGAGAACCGTAAAATACCTGCTGGCGATCACCGGCCAGGAGGCGCTTCTGGACCACAATCCGGTGCTGCGCCGTGCCGTGATCAACCGTTTTCCATATCTGGACCCGTTGAACCATGTGCAGGTAGAAATGTTGCGACGCTATCGCGAGCAGAGTGTGGAGGGGGCGGCGTCCGAACGCATTCGCCGCGGCGTACATATTTCCATCAATGGCATTGCCTCGGGGTTGCGCAACAGCGGCTAGAGCTCGATCACATCTGGTTGCCCTACAATGTGGGACAGCCAGATGTCTGAATTATCCTCCATACCTAAAAGTTGGGCTGGATGGTAGAAGCGTGAGCCTTAATTCCTGCTTGCAGGGTCGACGCTACGGCTCTCTTTCAACTTTCGTGTGTGAGCTTCCGATATTTTTCGGTACGGTCTTTGATCTCTGCCGGCAGCGCTTTTCATCGGCCCAGATTTGTTTGTGGGCCAGGCGCTCTCCGTTTTCCCATAGGTACAAATCGGCAAGAAAAGAGGCTAGCGTTTTGCGCATATCGCCCTTTGTACGGAGCTTAATTTGGGCAAAAAGGCCGTAACGGTTAAACTCATAGTTCTTTGGAGCGTTTTGAGGTTCCGCGAAAGGAACTGTGAGCATACCAAGGCGGTAGCGGATGATCTGAACATCTGTGAGATTCACCATGCCGATCAGCCTGGCGCGTAGAATTTGCCGTCGTAGGTCATTAGCTGGAGAGATAACTAGCTTTTGAAATATGGCTGGATTTTTCCTATCGCCCAGACCAGCACAGCCGGCAGGGCTATGCTGGTGCGGACAGTCGCGATGGTGAGGCTGGATCTGTATTTTTGGATGAATGATGTTCCGGCGGTTTCGGGGAACATTACGTGGGATCCTCTTTTGCCCATTGTAGGGCGCGTGCCAGTCTTTAGACAATGTGGCGCTGTTGAGGGCAGTGCCGGAACTCCTTTGCCACCGGAGGCGGCTTGTTATGATTGCTTAGGACTTGAAGTAGCTGGCAGCCGTTCGTCGGGCAAACATGTTTGCCGGCGGATGGATTGTCTCTGGTGTGATTAAAAATTACGTCAAACAGCTCTATATAGAAATAACATTGCGCACGACGAAGGGCTGTCATGCCAGAATCCAGCGAGCGGGCGGGTGACAGCGGCTCCAAAACGCAGTAGGGGAGCCGCCAGTATTTTTCAGAGATCAATCAGGGACCACAAAAAATGCGCGTTTATTACGACCGGGATGCCGACGTTAACCTCATCAAGAGCAAGAAGGTCGCCATTATAGGGTATGGTAGCCAAGGCCATGCCCATGCGCTGAACCTGAAGGATTCCGGCGTCAAGGAGGTGGCGGTTGGCCTGCGCTCGGGTTCTGCGGCATCACCCAAGGCTGAAGCTGCTGGTCTGAAGGTAATGACCCCGGCGGAGGCCGCTAAATGGGCCGATGTAGTGATGGTGCTGACCCCCGACGAAGGCCAGGCCGAGCTGTACTACAAAGACCTTGCTGCCAATCTGCGAGAGGGTGCAGCCCTCGCCTTTGCCCACGGCCTGAACGTGCATTTCAACTTGATCGAGCCGCGCGCCGATATCGACGTGTTTATGGTAGCGCCGAAAGGGCCTGGCCACACCGTGCGCGGTGAGTACCTGAAGGGTGGCGGTGTGCCAACGCTGGTGGCTGTGGCACAGAACGCCACCGGCAACGCGTTCGAGATTGCGCTTTCCTATGCCTCTGCCAATGGCGGCGGCAAGGCTGGAATCATCGAAACTACCTTCAAGGAGGAGTGCGAGACTGATTTGTTCGGTGAGCAGGCGGTGCTGTGCGGTGGCCTGGTCGAGCTGATTAAGGCGGGGTTCGAAACGCTGGTCGAGGGCGGCTACGCCCCTGAGATGGCCTATTTCGAGTGCCTGCACGAGGTGAAGCTGATCGTCGACCTCATCTATGAGGGCGGCATTGCCAACATGAACTACTCCATCTCTAACACGGCCGAGTATGGTGAGTATGTCACGGGTCCGCGTATTATCACGGCGCAGACCAAGGCCGAGATGAAAAAGGTGCTGGAAGATATTCAGACCGGCCGCTTCACCCGTGACTGGATGCTAGAAAACCGCGTACACCAGGCTAGCTTTAAGGCTGTTCGCGCTCGCAACGCTGCCCATCCTATCGAGGAAGTGGGTGCGAAGCTGCGCAGCATGATGCCTTGGATCTCCAAAGGCGCGCTGGTCGACAAGGCGAAGAACTAACGGGGGCAAGACCCCATTACGGTTCATCTAATCAAGTTGGCCGTGGGGGCGAAGGATGTTTCGCACCTTGCGGCTTGGCAGAAAGAGAGGGTGGCAGAAATGCCACCCCTGCGTCACTTTACGCGCAATTTCCCAAAACGTGCGGCGGAGTTGAGCGATGGTGGCTCGCTCTATTGGGTTATCGGCGGGGTGATCCTGGTGCGCCAGCGCATTCTGGAGGTGCAGCAAGATCGGGAGTCGGATGGCACGCGCTGCACTGCCCTGGTGTTGGACACCAAGCTGGTGCGGGTGGAAGGCCGGGCCATGCGGGCCTTCCAGGGCTGGCGCTACTTGGAGCCGAAGGACGCTCCGCCTGATCTTGGCCAGAAGGCTGGCGGCGTGGCCGAAATGCCGGAATCCATGCGCCGCGAGTTGGCGGCTTTGGGGCTCCTGTAACTATTCCCATGTAAGGCTCGCTGTCGTTTGATGCCGCTAGCGTCGGGAGCCGTACCCATCCAGGACATGCCGGATTTTGCGTCTCGCTTCACCCATGCTAGGTGCCCCCTCAATGACAGGAGACGTGTTTCATGGCGGTTAATGCCCTCATTTTTCCAGGCCAGGGCAGTCAAGCTGTAGGCATGGGGCGGGACCTGGCCGCGTCCTTCGCGCCGGCTAGGCAGGTGTTCGAGGAGGTGGATGAGGTTCTGAAGCAAAAGCTTTCCAAGCTGATGTTTGAAGGGCCGGCTGAGGAGCTCACTTTGACCGAGAATGCCCAGCCTGCGCTGATGGCCGTCTCGCTGGCCGTGCTGCGCGTTTTGCAGCAGGAAGGCGGGCTAAATCTCAAGGAAAAGATTGCGTTGGTAGCGGGGCACAGCTTGGGCGAATATAGTGCTCTGGCGGCGGTGGATGCTTTTTCCATCGCAGACACTGCCCGGCTGTTGAAACTGCGTGGCCAGGCTATGCAAAAGGCTGTTGCTCCAAGTCTGGGTGCGATGGCGGCGCTTTTAGGTGTGGAGCTTGAAACAGCCCGCGAGATTTGCGCTGAGGCCGAGGAGGGCCCGGATGGGCGCGAGACGGTAGGCGCTGCCAATGATAACGGCGGCGGTCAGGTGGTGATCTCGGGGCACAAGGCGGCGGTGGAGCGTGCCATTGAGATCGCCAAGGCTAGGGGCATCAAGCGCGCCATGTTGCTGCCCGTTTCGGCTCCGTTTCATTGTGGGTTGATGGCTCCTGCGGCGGATGCGATGGCCGAAGCCTTCGCCAATATCCCTCCGCATACGCCGATTCTCCCGGTCATTGCCAACGTCACGGCAGCCAAGGTAACGGACCCGGGTGAGATTCGCGATCTGCTCGTTACCCAGGTCACTGCCACTGTGCGCTGGCGGGAGAGCGTGGAGGAGATGGCTAGGCTCGGTGTGACGAATTTTTATGAAATTGGGTCGGGCAAGGTGCTCTCCGGATTGGTTAAGCGCATCGCGCCGGATGCCTCAGCCATCCCGGTAGGCAGCCCCGCCGATATCGAAGCCGTGTTGAAGGTTGTATAAATGTTTGATCTGAATGGTAAAACCGCGCTTGTCACCGGCGCTTCCGGTGGCATTGGTGCGGAAATTGCCCGCACTCTGCACGCCCAAGGTGCTATTGTCGGCCTCTCCGGTACAAGGCGAGAGGCCCTGGATGCCCTGGCAGCCGAACTCTCTGAGCGCGTGCATGTCCACCCGGCCGACCTGTCCGTGGCCGATGAAGCTACGAGGCTCATCGGCGATGCCGAGACCGCACTCGGCAAAATCGATATCCTGGTCAATAATGCTGGACTTACCAAGGACGGGCTGGTGCTGCGTATGACGGATGCGGATTGGGAGCGTGTGATCAACGTGGATCTTGCCGCCCCGTTCCGCCTCTCCCGCGCCGCATTGAAATTCATGCTCCGTCGCAAGGCCGGGCGCATTATCAATATAGGCTCCATAGTTGGCACCACTGGAAATCCGGGCCAAGCCAATTACTGCTCGGCCAAGGCGGGGCTCATCGGTCTCACTAAATCCTTGGCGCAGGAAGTCGCCTCGCGTGGCATCACCGTAAACTTGGTAGCGCCCGGCTTTATTGAGACGCCGATGACCGATGTGCTTTCCGAGGCGCAGCGAGCCGATCTGTCGAGCAAAATCCCGCTGGGCCGCCTCGGTGCGCCCAAGGATATTGCCGCTGCGGTAGCCTATCTGGCCTCGGAAGAGGCCAGCTGGGTGACAGGCGCCACCCTGCATGTCAATGGCGGCATGGCAATGTCCTAATCCCCCGGCTTGGCGGCGCGGGAAAAACCATGCTAAGCGCCGCCAAGTCTGACGTATCAACAACTCCAACCCGGTTCTGACACGCAGTTCGGTGCCGGGCCAAAGCCCAAACCAGCAGGAAAGTGACATTCGATGAGCGAAATCGCCGACAAGGTTAAGAAGATTGTTGTCGAGCATCTTGGCGTTGACGAGACCAAGGTAACCCCGGAAGCATCTTTCATCGACGATCTGGGTGCTGATTCGCTGGACACCGTCGAGCTGGTGATGGCCTTCGAGGAAGCTTTCGGTGTGGAAATCCCCGAGGATGCCGCTGAGAAGATCACCACCGTCAAGGATGCAATCGACTACATCGAGAAGCAAAAGGCCGAATAGGGGCCGCTTCGCTTAAGTTCTGAGAGCCGTCCAAGGAGTCTGCATGCGCCGTGTTGTCATAACAGGTATGGGGATCGTCTGCCCGCTTGGGGTGGGGGTCGAACATGTCTGGAAGAGGCTGATTAACGGGGAGTCCGGAATTTCAGCCATTGCCAATTTCGACACCACGGAGCTGACGGCCAAAATCGCCGGCCAGGTTCCGGCAGGGCCTGCGGCGGAGGGCGGACTTGACCTTGCGGAATGGATTCCGGCCAAGGAAATCAAGAAGATGGACCGCTTCATTCACCATGGCATGGTGGCCGCGGCACAGGCGCTGGCGGATTCCGGTTTCGTACCGGATACCGAGGAAGAAAAATGCCGCGCTGGCGTGATGATCGGCTCCGGTATTGGCGGGTTGCAGACTATCTACGAGACCTCGGTAATGGTGCATGAGGGGCGTGCCAAGCGCGTGTCTCCTTTCTTTATTCCCGCTGCATTGATCAACCTTATCTCGGGCCAGGTGTCCATTAAATATGGCCTCAAGGGCCCCAACCATTCCGCCGTCACGGCCTGCGCCACCGGCGTCCACGCTATCGGCGATGCGGCGCGTCTGGTTGCCTATGGTGACGCTGATGTGATGGTGGCTGGCGGCGCCGAAGCGGCAGTGAATTCCCTTGGTATTGCCGGGTTCTGCGCGGCGCGCGCCCTTTCTACGGCCTTCAACGACCGTCCCACCGAAGCCTCGCGCCCCTGGGATAAAGACCGCGATGGTTTCGTAATGGGTGAGGGGGCGGGCGTGGTGGTTCTGGAAGAATACGAGCATGCTAAGGCCCGCCGCGCCAAAATTTACGCTGAGATAGGTGGCTACGGCATGTCCGGCGACGCGCACCACATCACCGCCCCCGCCGAGCACCACGATGGTGCCTTCCGCGCCATGAAGGCCGCCTTCAAAAATGGTGGACTTGCGCCGGCGGATGTCGGCTATATTAACGCCCACGGCACTTCCACCCCGCTGGGGGACGATCTCGAGTTGGAAGCGGTGGAGAACATGTTTGGCGAGCATGCCAAGAAGGTCGCCATGTCTTCCACCAAGTCGGCCATTGGCCATCTGCTGGGGGCTGCTGGCGCGGTAGAGACGATCTTCTCAATACTCGCCATCCGCGACAATGTTGTCCCACCGACGCTGAACCTGCATGAGCCCAGTCGCGCGTCCGTGGTGAACCGTGTGCCGCTGACGGCGCAGGAACGCAAGATCGACGTGGCGCTCTCCAATTCCTTCGGGTTCGGCGGTACTAACGCCTCCATCCTGTTCAAGCGGGCCTCCTAATCTAATTTGCGTCGGCGCGGTCGCCTCTTTCTCATTTTACTGGTCCTGCTAGCTACGGCCCGGGCCGGGCAGTTGGCGGTACGCCAGAGTTATGACGGGCCGGGTGCGGGCGAGGCCGATTCAACGGTTGTGATCCCGCCCGGCAGCGTGTCTCAGGTCGGGCAAAGGCTCGCCGAGGCAAGGGTCATCGAATATCCGCTCATCTTCCGTGCCGCCGCCTGGGCAACTCGTGGCGATGGGCCACTGAGGGCGGGGGAATACCTCTTCCCCGCACATGCTAGCCTACGGCAGGTTTTGAATATCCTCCGCCACGGTGCTGAGGTGCAACATCAAGTCACCATCCCCGAGGGGCTAACCGGCCAGCAGATTGCGAATATCATCAACGCCCTGCCCGTGGCCATCGGCCATGTGGCACCCCCCGCGGAAGGCAGCGTGCTGCCGCAAACCTACGATTATGTCTGGGGCACCAAACGTGCCAGTATCCTCGCCAGGATGCGCGTCGCCATGGAAGCGCTGCTTGCCAAGCAATGGGCCGGGCGCGCTGCTAATTTGCCGCTATCCAACCCCCGGCAGGCAGTTATTTTGGCTTCCATCGTGCAGCAGGAAACGCCATTGGAAACGGACATGCCAAAAATCGCCGCTGTATATGAAAATCGGCTGAAGGCGGGGATGAAGCTACAGGCGGATCCCACAGTGATCTATGCCGCCAGCGGGGGAAAACAATCAGGCGGGATGAGTATAACCAAGGCGGATCTGCAGCTCGCGTCACCTTACAATACCTATGTGCATAACGGGTTGCCGCCAGGGCCGATTTGTTCGCCAGGCGCTATGGCGTTGAAAGCGGTATTGCACCCTGCAGACAGTAATGCGCTCTATTTTGTTGCCACAAACGATGGTACCCATCGCTCGATCTTCACGCACGCGTTCAAAACGCAGCTAGATAATATCCAGCGGTTTTTGAGAGCGCGGAAATAAAAAATATAAGAACTTTAGTTTTTTGGACTAAAGCCAAGGAAGCCGGCCTGTGGATCGGGTGTGCCAGTATCGCTGGCAGGGATTGCCGTTCGCAAAACGGGTGTGGCGTTGGCTTTGGCGGAAGTAGGAGTCTCCAGCGGGGCCGCGTCATGGCTGGAGGGGCGGGCGCTGCCAGTCTGGGACGGCAGTGTCCACCGGGCACCCATCATGGTGTTGCTCCCATCTTGGGAGGCAAGCTCGTTACGTGTCCCCAACAGCAGGAAGGTGATATTGTTACGGTTCAGCGCGATCGAGAGGTCGAGTGGGGTTTCGCCGAATTGATCTCTGGCAGAGAGGTTAGCGCCACGGCTGATCGCATCCATGGCAGAGTTGTAGTCGTTTTTGTTGATGGCGGTGAAAAGTTCCTTGGTCGGGTCACCTCTAGCGGGCAGCTGGGTTTGAGGCTCGGCAACTGGCGGCGCAACGGCGCCAATACCGGGCAGGCCAGCAGGGGCAATATCGGGCGCTGGCGTCTTGAGCTTTGGCATTGGGGCGCCGCCGACGCCGCCCATGCTCATGCCCCCCCCCATCGGACCGCCGGAAAGCTGCGCATAAGCCGGGACAACGAAGACGCCAAGTGCTAGGCTAAACGCTAGGGGGAATGCGAATTTCATGGCTCCGGTATCTATCGCATACGTGGGGGCACGTCTATGTGCATAGACACCACAGCTATTTATCCTTGGTTTTGGCGGCCTCAAGCGAGGCTTGCAGACGCTCCACCTCGGCGCGGAGGCTTGCAATTTCCTTTTGATAATCGAGGACCTCCTCCTGCCGGGGTGGCCCCTCGCCGCCCTCGCGGTAGAACGGCGTAAACAGGTTCATCGCGCGTTCCATCATCTCCATGTTTTTGCGCCCCATATCCTCCATGCCCGGCGGCATGAAAGGAGCGAAAGTCTTACTGACCGTCTCGCGCATGGTTTCCTGCTGGCGCATGAAGTTCGCCATGGCCTGTTCAAGAAAATTCGACATACGGCCAGGCATATCGGTTCCGTACACGCCGATGAGCTGACGCAGAAAGTTGGTCGGCAGCAAGGCGTTGCCCTTGCCCTCTTCCTCGACGATAATCTGCGTAAGTACCGAGCGGGTTATGTCCTCGCCGTTCTTTGCGTCGAACACCGTGAAGTCACGGTTGTTCCGTACCATTTCCGCCAAGTTTTCCAAAGTGATGTAGCTCGATGTCTCGGTATTATATAGGCGGCGATTGGCGTATTTCTTGACAATGACGGGCGGCTGCGTGGGTTGGACCGTTTCATTCATGGAGTGTTCTTTCATCCCGTTCGATGGCGAAAGCACAGCCAGGGCGCTTGCTTTGCCATAGAACCACGAAATTTGTGCGCTGCACAGTGTGCAGCTGCGCATCGGTTATGGAGATTTTGTCCCAAGCGCGGTAGAAAAGGCAAGCTGGACGGCAGGGATTTCATGGCGCATGGACGAAAATTTGGCCAAGGACTTTGTGGCCGTGTGGCAAAGCGAACTGGCCGCTATGGCGGCGGATCGCGAGTTGCGCGAGCAATGGATTGCCATGCTCAACCTGTGGGAGCGGGTCGCTGCCGCTGCTGCTGTACTATGGTCTCATGAGGCCGCGCCCCGAGGCCCCGGCCCGGCTCAGCCGCCGCGGGCCGCGCCCGCTGCTGCTGCATCTGGGCATGGCATGGATGAGATCGAAAGGCTTAGCCGCCGCGTCGATGACCTTGAGCAGCGCTTGGCGGAGTTACTTGAGCGGTGGGACAGCGCCAGACCCGGAGGCGTGGTTTGAGGCTATTCAACTCCAAGACCGGGCGCTGATCGCTGGCATCGCGGCATATCGTCGGGATTGCTATGAGCGAACGCTGCCCGATCCGCCGACGGTCTGGGAGGAAGGTGAAAGCCGCCTGCTGGATTATGGTGGTGACGGTCCGACAGTGCTTTTTGTGCCGAGCTTGATCAATCGCGCCTATATTCTGGATCTTATGGAAGAAGCCTCGATGCTGCGCTGGTTAAGTCAGAATGGGATGCACCCCTATCTGCTGGATTGGGGCTGGCCGGGCGAGGTGGAGCGGCAGTTTTGTCTGACTGACTATATTGCCGGGCGGCTGGAGCGTGCACTGGCTGCGATGCCAGGGCCCGTCGTGCTGACGGGATACTGCATGGGGGGCATGTTGGCGCTGGCGGCGGCGTTACGCACGTCGAGCCGGGTGAGCGGGCTAGCCCTGCTGGCGACGCCGTGGGATTTTCATGCCGAAGACCCAGAAGCGGCACGACGTGTGGCGGATGCGCTGCCCTTTATGGAGGGGGCGATGCAGATTTCTGGCACCTTGCCCATCGATGCACTGAATACAATGTTCGCCATGGTGGATCCCGATGGCGTTGGCGACAAATACCGGGATTTTGCAGGGCAGGACAAAGCCAGCCCCAGGGCACGGCGTTTTGTGGCAATGGAGGACTGGCTTGCCGATGGTGTGCCGCTTGCTGCCCCGGTGGCGCGCGAGACGCTCTCTGGCTGGTACGGCGCCAACGCGCCTGCGTGCGGCCAGTGGCGGGTGGCAGGTCTGGTGGTGGATCCCGGACAGCTCAGTCTGCCAGCTTTCTGTGCAATTCCGGCAAGGGACCGCCTGGTGCCGGCAGCGTCGGCCCGGGCGCTGGCCGCACGGTTGCCCAATGTCACCGTTATTGAACCCTTGGCGGGGCACATTGGTATGGTGGCTGGCACGCGTGCTGAAACGTCACTTTGGCGGCCTTTTACAGAGTGGGTATCCGGCATATCTTATGCTTAGCAAACCATGAAGCTGGTAAAGGAACCTGGACATGGATGACATCGTCATTGTTTCGGCGGCGCGGACCCCAGTCGGTAGTTTCAACGGCTCTTTCAGCACCACGCCAGCATTCAAATTGGGGGAGGTGGCGATAAAGGCGGCCATCGAGCGCGCGGGTCTTTCGCCGGACGAGATTGATGAAACGATCTTGGGTCAGGTGTTAACCGCCGCACAGGGCATGAATCCGGCTCGCCAAGCCGCGCGCGCCGCCGGCATACCAGACAGCAAAACTGCGTTTGGCATCAATCAAGTTTGCGGCTCCGGCTTGCGTGCGGTGGCTTTGGCGGCCCAGCAGGTGATGTCGGGTCAAAGCGAGATTGTGGTTGCCGGTGGGCAGGAAAATATGAGCCTTGCGCCGCATGCGCAGCATTTGCGTGCCGGGCATAAGATGGGTGACCTAAGTTTCGTCGATACAATGATCAAGGATGGTCTCTGGGATGCCTTCAATGGCTATCATATGGGCATCACTGCAGAAAACGTGGCGAAGCAATGGCAGATCACCCGCAGTGAGCAGGATGCGATGGCGCTGGCCTCTCAGCAGAAAGCCGCCGCCGCGCAGAAGGCTGGCAGGTTTAAGGAAGAAATTGCTCCGGTAACGCTCGCTACCCGTAAGGGGGATGTGATCGTCGAGGTCGATGAATATATCCGCCAGGATGCTTCGGCCGAGACGATGGCGAAGCTGAAGCCGGCATTTGCCAAGGACGGTACGGTAACCGCCGGCAACGCTTCGGGCATTAACGATGGCGCGGCGGCTTTGGTGGTGATGAGCGCCAAGGAAGCAGTACGCCGCGGCCGGATACCGCTAGCGCGCATCGTGAGCTTTGCGACGGCGGGCGTGGATCCGGCGTTGATGGGCGCCGGGCCGATTCCTGCCTCCCGCAAGGCGCTCGAGCGGGCGGGCTGGAAAGCCGCCGACCTCGACCTGATCGAGGCGAACGAGGCGTTTGCGGCGCAGGCTTGCGCGGTGAATCGGGAGCTAGGGTTGGACCCGGCGAAGGTGAATGTGAATGGTGGGGCAATCGCGATCGGCCATCCCATAGGTGCCTCGGGTGCGCGTATTCTAACCACCTTGCTGCATGAGATGAAGCGGCGCAACGCCAAGAAGGGGTTGGCCACGCTGTGCATCGGTGGTGGTATGGGTGTTGCTATGTGTCTGGAACACTAGACGCGGCTGGAGAGTTTCAGGCCAATTGAGCCTGGGTTTTGGCTTCGGGAGTACAGCTGGGTCCCCTTGAGATCCGGAAGATTAGCGAGGAATCATGGCGGTCAGTAAAGTCTCTGCCAATGCCGCACAGGCGCTGAAGGGCAAGTTATTCGATGGCATGACCATCATGTCCGGAGGGTTCGGGTTATGTGGTATTGCGCAGAGTTTGATCGAGGCGATCAGGGATTCGGGCGTGAAAGACCTCACGGTTATTTCCAACAATGCTGGGATCGATGGTGTCGGACTCGGTATCCTGCTGGAAACCCGGCAGATCAGGAAGATGATTTCATCCTACGTGGGGGAGAACGGGACCTTTGCGAGGCAATTCTTGGCCGGCGAGTTGGAGATTGAGTTCAATCCACAAGGCACTTTGGCCGAACGCATTCGTGCCGGAGGAGCGGGGATTCCGGCCTTCTTCACTGCGACTGGCTATGGCACGCAAGTGGCCGAAGGCAAGGAGATTAGGGTGTTTAATGGTCGGCACTACGTGATGGAGCGGGGGCTATTTGCCGACCTCGCCATTGTACATGCCTGGAAAGGCGATACGGAAGGTAATCTCGTCTATCGCAAGACGGCGCGGAACTTTAATCCGATCATGGCAACGGCAGCAGAATTTACTGTGGCCGAAGTGGAAGAGTTGGTTGAGCCCGGCGAGATCGATCCAGACCATATCATCACCCCAGGGATCTTTGTGAAGAGGATCATAAAGCCGCCACATATGGAAAAGCGCATCGAGCAGCGCACCGTGCGCAAAAAGGAGAGATGAGCCATGCCCTGGAACCGAAATGAAATGGCTGCAAAGGCCGCAGGCGAGCTCCAAGACGGATTTTACGTGAATCTTGGCATTGGTATTCCGACCCTCGTAGCGAATTACATTCCTGCGGGGTTGACCATTCAGCTGCACGCGGAAAATGGCATGCTGGGCACTGGACCCTTTCCGTATGAGGGTGAGGAGGATGCCGATCTTATTAATGCCGGAAAACAGACGGTCACCGAGCTGCCCACCAGCAGTTTTTTTGATTCGGCTCAAAGTTTCGGGATGATCCGGGGAGGGCACATTGATATTTCAATTCTCGGTGCTCTGCAGGTGGCTGAGAACGGTGATCTTGCCAACTGGATGGTGCCCGGCAAAATGGTTAAGGGCATGGGCGGGGCCATGGACCTTGTTGCTGGTGTGCCCCGCGTGGTGGCGCTGATGGAGCATACTGCCAAGGGCGAACCCAAGATCCTGAAGGAATGCACCTTGCCGCTAACGGGCAAGGGGGTCGTCTCCAAAATCATCACCGATTTGGCGGTATTCGAGGTAAGAAAAGGCGAACGGCCCGGTCTCATGCTGATTGAATGTGCCCCCGGCGTGATTGTCGACGAAATTAGAAAAAAAACCGAGGCGGAGTTTGAAGTGGCTTTAAAATAGAGTTGTCGTCGCGGTATGGGCGACGCGAGTGCTGCGGCAAAACGCAATCTCAGCAAAGGACAGAGGACGAGATATTTTGCAGGGCTGATTTGTCTTGTGTGGCAATGCGTACGAACGTATTTTATGGGTATGGTGTTTTTAAGATAAAGTCAGAGAGCATGCCAAGACCGTCAAACCGCGAAAGGATTATTAACGAGGGCCTTCGAGTTGTTCATGAGCGAGGGTTCGCCGGTTCATCCGTGCGCGATATTGCTCAGGCTGCCAGTGTGCCGCTGGGTTCCTTCACCAACCATTTCCCGTCTAAGGAAGCTTTCGGGTTGGAAGTGCTGGACCGCTATTTTGAGAAGCTCCAGGCAGCTATGGATCAGACGCTGCGCAACGAGGCCCTGTCCGTGCGAGCGCGGATTAACGCTTATCTCGACTTGGTGATTGCGCGGCTGCGCGAAAATGACATGCGCGGTGGTTGCATGGTCGGCAATTTCTCGGCTGAAATGGCCGATCACTCTGAGGTGCTGCGTATGCGGCTGGCGAAGATCGTCGAGGGGTGCGGCGCCGAATTCAAGGCTGTCATGAAAGAAGGCGTCGAGTCGGGGGAGCTGCGCCCGGACCTCGATTGCGAGGA
>JAKAEC010000083.1 GCA_021818425.1 Pseudomonadota bacterium | reverse complement strand
CCCGGCTATCACGTCTGAAAGCCAGTGCGCGCCCAAATAAAGCCGTGAAAACGCAATGGCGCCCACGAACAGAACTGCCGCTAACGTTGCCGCCACGCGCGTGCGCCCGCCCGTCTCGCGGCAGATCAGCACCACCAGAAACCCATACAGGGCAACACTGGCTGTGGCGTGGCCGCTGGGGAAGGAATAGGCATTCCAGCCGTCATATAGCGCGTCTGGCCTGGGCTGTTGCAGAGTGATTTTAAACAGGAACGAGAACAGACTTGCGCCGGCAACGGCGGCCACCCCGTAAGCTGCCGCTCGCCAAGCCCGCTGCCAGGCAAGCCAGGCCAGCACCGCCAACAGAACGGGCACGACAACGCAGGCATCACCCAATTCCGTCATCGCGACCATCACCTGGTCAACAGCAGGTGCGCGCAGCGATTGCAGCAAATGAAATACTGCCCGGTCCGCCCGTACCAGCGGATCCCCCATGACAATATCCTGCAACACCCCCAGAAACAGCCACAAACCGCCGATCAAGGCTACGCCGAGCGTTAGCAGTCCGGCCACTTCTGGCCGGTTGGGGTCAAGGAGCGAGCCTATCATCCGCCGTGCCCAGCCATCCCCCGCCTCGGCCCATTGCCGCACCGGTCCGCGCATCCTCGCCAGCAGCGCCGCTGTGCGCCGGATTGCCCAAGGCGTGAGCCACACCGCGAAACCTGTGGCCCCGGCCAGAATCAGAACTAGCACCACTAGCCGGCCGGCAATGGCATGCAGAACAGCGAGGGAGGCGCCAATTGCCATGCCGAAAAGGATATGGGTCAATGCGAACAGCGTCGCGGCGCAGACATCAACGGCGTAAAACCGTGCAGCCGCCATGCCTGCCATGCCTGCCACCATCGGAATGGCCGCGCGCACCCCTGGCAGGAATCGCGAAACCAGGACCGCCTTGCTACCATGCCGGCCAAAAAAAATCTCGCCCGACGCCAGCAGTCCTGGCCTGGTGCGCAGGGGCCAAAGCGCCATTGCGCTTTGCTTGTAGTGCCGCCCGAACAAATAAGAGAGGCCATCCCCGCTCAGGGCCCCCGCTGCCGTTGCGCCGACCAGCGGCCACATGGCTAATGCCCCCCCAGGCACCAGCGCGCCTAATCCAATAATGACCGCTGTGCCCGGAACCAAAGCGCCAATAACGGGAAATGCTTCCGCCCCTGCCAGCAGAAATGCGAGGGCATAAGCCACGAAACCATGCGACGTGGCGAAGGAGATGATCGTGGCAATGACGGCTTGCATCAGGCCCTCAACCTATACCGCTGGCAAGCAGACACCAACCCGTGTTCTGGCTTGGATTGACAACAGCACCATAGTTGCGCAGTGATGGCCCCACCGAGGGGTGTTCCGTGAAGGAACTGAGACGTCGCTGGGGAGCCTCCCGCCGCGATAAACCCTTTGAACCTGATCCGGGTAATGCCGGCGGAGGGACGGGGTTATCTGGCGCGAGGCGTCACCCGCTTTCCGGAAAATTTAGGAGAGCGCGTATGCACAGCGAAGCCAAGTCTAAACCCGCAACCGTGACCACTGGGCCGATCGTCGGGTCGCGCAAAATCTACACCACAGCGCCTGAGCGCAAAGATATCCGCGTACCCTTCCGCGAAGTGGCGTTGCATCCCAGCGCGCAGGAGCCGCCGTTCCGGCTGTATGACACATCTGGACCATATACCGATCCCGAAGCCGTGATCGATCTTGATGCTGGGCTGCCCAAGCTGCGGGCGGATTGGATTTCCCGGCGCGGGTTTGCCACTGTCCAGGGGCGCGATGTGCGGCCTGAAGATAACGGATTTGCGGCGGCCGATATGCTGGTACCGCCTTGTCTGGCCCGGCATGAAATTCGCGCTGGGGCGCCGGGTCGGCTAGTCACGCAATATGAATATGCGCGTGCCGGCGTGATTACGGAGGAGATGATCTTCGTCGCGCATCGGGAAAATTTAGGTCGGGCCGAAGCTTGGCAGGGTGCTGCCTTGCGCCTGGCCGATGGTGAGAGTTTCGGTGCAGCAATACCACATTTTGTGACGCCGGAATTTGTCCGCGCGGAGGTCGCCGCGGGGCGTGCCATTATTCCCGCCAATATTAACCATCCTGAATTGGAACCAGTGATCATCGGTCGCAATTTCCTGGTGAAGATCAACGCCAATATTGGCAACTCCGCCGTGACTTCCTCCGCCGCCGAGGAGGTGGAAAAGCTGGTTTGGGCCATTCGCTGGGGAGCAGATACGGTGATGGATCTCTCCACTGGGCGCAACATACACAATATCCGTGCCTGGATTCTGCGCAATTCTCCTGTGCCCATCGGTACGGTGCCGCTCTATCAGGCGCTGGAGAAGGTCCACGGCGACGCGGCAAAGCTCGACTGGGCCGTGTTCAAGGACACACTCATCGAACAGGCCGAACAAGGGGTGGATTATTTTACCATTCATGCAGGCGTTCGGCTCGCGCATATTCCACTCACCGCGCGCCGTGTCACCGGCATCGTCAGCCGTGGCGGCTCGATCATGGCGCAATGGTGCCTATCTCATCACCGGGAAAGTTTTCTCTATGAGCATTTCGGTGAGATCTGCGACATTATGCGCAAGTACGACGTGTCCTTCTCTTTGGGAGATGGTTTGCGTCCAGGCGCCAACGCCGACGCCAATGACGAAGCGCAGTTTGCCGAGTTGGACACGCTGGGCGAACTTACAAAAATTGCCTGGGCCAAAGGGTGTCAGGTAATGGTCGAAGGCCCGGGCCATGTGCCGATGCACAAGATCAAGGCCAATATGGACAAGCAACTCGATACTTGTGGAGAGGCGCCGTTCTACACGCTTGGGCCGTTAACAACTGATATCGCGCCGGGCTATGACCATATCACTTCCGCCATAGGGGCTGCGATGATTGGCTGGTTCGGTACGGCCATGCTATGCTATGTCACGCCCAAGGAGCATTTAGGTCTGCCCAACAGGGAGGATGTGAAAGCCGGCGTAATCACCTATAAACTTGCGGCCCACGCGGCTGATTTGGCGAAAGGCCATCCCTCTGCCCGCTTGCGTGACGATGCCATTTCCCGCGCGCGCTTCGAGTTCAGATGGGAGGATCAGTTCAATTTGGGGCTTGATCCCGATACAGCGCGCGCATTCCACGATGAAACTTTGCCCAAGGAGGCGCATAAGACAGCGCATTTTTGCTCCATGTGCGGGCCAAAATTCTGCTCTATGAAGATCAGTCACGATATCCGCGACGAAGCTGCGCGCGTGGCGGGCCTAAAAGAAAAGAGTGCTGCGTTCAATGAAGGCGGGCGGCAGATCAATGTGCCGCTCGTCGTTCCGGAACCGGTGGCCCGGGAATGAGAGTACGAACAGGTTTGTAAGCCGTTGCGCTACTATTCAGCGTGGCAGAAAGCCTCTATTTCCACCAGCAATTCAGGCCGGCATATCTCGCCGTGAAGATAGAGGCGTTTGGGCTCATCGCCGAACGCCGCGCGTAGCGCCAAGTCAACCACATCGCGGTGCGCAGGATCACGAAGGTAGATCTTGAAGGCCCAGCGGGACGCTTTGATTATATCTGCGGCGGCGGTCACGGTCCGCAGATTCTCGATGGTCTCAGCGGTCTGGCCGGAAAGATCGCCGACGTGGCGACTTTCATGCCCTACAATGCTCGCGGTGCCGGAAATGAACATCAATGCAGTGCCGCCATGGCGATAAACAGAGGCTCGCGAGAAGCTTGGGCTTTGCGGGCCATAAATCGGCGGGTAGGCAAAAGCGCTTACCTGTCGTGGGTTTTCAACCGGGCGCGCAGGCGCGGGCGCGGCAAGGAAATAGATAACGGATTCTCCCAAAGTGCCGCCAACGCCGCTTGCCGCGGCCGGCAGTGCTTCGCGCGACCTTTTGGACAACGCGCGCTGTCGTCCGATGTTGAACCGACGGTAGCGTTCAAGCCCATAATCTTCCTGGGTAATTCGCGTCAGATAATTCCAGAAGCGAAGCGGTGAGGTAAACCCCGTTTCATAGAGGAAATCGAAAATCGAATGATACGCATCCTCAACGATATCTTCGAGCGGCGCAGCCCGCGTATCGTTTAGTGTCATCACGCCGAAAGTAAGACCGTCGCTACAGGCTCCAGCGACGGGGCCAAGGTTAACGGCTCGGCAAGGCGAAGAGGTGCGCCAAATTTCGAGCGCCTCACCTCCAGCTGATGCCAGTGGTGCGGAGGCAAAGGGGCAGGAGGGCGGCAACACCCCTGGTCTCGGCACGCCATACCCAATCGCGCCAAGAATGTTGGAGGTTTCCGCGGAGGCCGCTGGCGTATCCAGAAGCCGAATGTACGAGACATCTAGCACAGGCTCGAGACCCTCTTGGTTGCTAAGCTGGCCGGGCAACATTGGTGGCGCAGGGGTTGGGGGAGCGGCTCTGGGTGCATTCGGGTGCAGGCGAACGGGAACAGCAGAACAGGCAAGGCCAAGCGATGCAAGAAAGGGTCCGTTTGCTTGTATCAGACGGGCGCAATATACTCGGGGAAAGGGGTTCTGTCACGTAAGGCCCCGGGGGTTTTGTTTGACCCCATGCCGAGGGAAATTCATGGACAACGCACGTAGGTCATTTCTCAGGCTGAGCATGGGGGCGGCCATGGGCACGTTGGCAGCGCATGCCTCCGCGCAGCCCGTTGCAGTGCCACCGTTAGCTGGTCCCGGCGGCGATGCGTTGCGGCTCGCAACCTACCGCCGCCGCGTGGGCGCTCCGCCGCGCGTGGGCGCGGTGACGGGGGAGGGGATGCTGGTTGACCTAGGCCGGGCCGCGCATGCTGCTGGCCTGAGGCTGAGCTTCGACCCATCAGATATGGTCTCGCTTATTGCCGCGGGGTCGGGAGCGTTGGCCGAAGCCAGGCATTGCGCTGCCGTGGGTGAGGGCATGAAACTGGAGCGCGTGCAGCTGATGGCACCCATTCCGGCGCCCGTGCGCAATACCTACGCCGTAGGCTGGAATTATCTCGAACATTTCGACGAGAGTCTTTCCGCCCGCGCCAGCAAGGCGAAGTTGCCTATGCATCCGGTGTTTTTTACCAAAGATACGCATACGGTGAACGGCCCGTTCGATCCCATCCCGTTCAATCCGGCCGTATCAGTGAAGATCGATTGGGAAGGCGAACTCGCCGTGATCATCGGCAAGCGTGGCAGCAACATCACGGAGGCCGAGGCGATGAAACATGTTTTCGGCTATTCGGTTATCAACGATACCACAGCACGCGACATACAACTCGACCATGGCGGGCAGTGGTTCAAGGGCAAGAGCCTGAACGGGCACGGGCCGATCGGCCCATGGATCGTCGTGGCGGATGACATTGATTATAACAATCTGGTGCTGACAACGCGTGTGAATGGTGTGCTCAAACAGCACGTTCATACCAGCCAGATGTACTTCAAGATTCCACGGCTGATCTCGGAGCTTTCGCTTGGCATGACCTTGGAGCCTGGAGATATCATCGCAACGGGCACGCCATCCGGCATAGGCGCCGCACGTCACCCGCCGGAATTCTTGAAGCCTGGCGATGTTGTGGAAACAGAGATCAATCGTATTGGCGTGATCCGCAACGAAATTAGGCTGGTGACGACCTAAAGATACTCTGAACAAGCTGGCGATTGCTGAGTACCTTTGGGCGATCCTTGCCGTTGGTCCTGCATAGCTCGTTTGGCGCGTTCGACTTGTTGTCGATTTTGCCGGCGGGCGCACCGGCACCATCAGCTGGGTGCATTTTTCCCGCCAACAGTCGTCTTCTGAGGACGAACAGATTGACCAGGGTACAGGAGGCGAATAGTCAGTCTGCATTCTTACTGAGACGTCGGTAGCAGACCTTGGATTTGTGTGCATTCTTGGCCTTCTTGTCCACGATAATGCCCCTGACGTAGCATCGGCGGTTGGTGAAATCCCCGGTCCAGGGCGCGCAATGGCGGGTCGCCCCAAACCCGTTCTCGCCGGCGTGAAGTAGGTCCTCTAGTGTCGTATTGTCATACGCATTCGCGGGTGTTGCGGCCACGGCACGGATTGGCTTGGTCTTGGAATCCGCGCCGATATGCACCTTCATGCCAAAATACCATTGCTTACCCTTGCTGGTCTGATTCATTTCGACATCGCATATGTTGACGTTGTTATTCGTCAAGAGTGGCGCATGAATGATCGTAGCATCGACGATTGTGCCAACAGAAACTTTCAGCCTGTGTACGGCTAGATGCTCATTAACTTTTTGCAAAAACTGACTGCGCAGTTCGTGGTGTTCCAGCAGATGCCGCAAATTGAGGATCGTTGTCTCGTTGAGCGCCGGCTCGCTCTCCC
>JAKAEC010000020.1 GCA_021818425.1 Pseudomonadota bacterium | reverse complement strand
TGCAGTATATCAGGTTTCGGCGGCTTGTCAGTTTAACATCAAGAACAAGGAGACAGCGATGGCGCGCCGGCCAGGTTCAACCAGAAAATCCGCCAGTCCACGCTCAGGTGCGGCCAGGGGCGGCTCTGATCAGGTACAGTCGCTTGTCCGCGCTCTGTCCTTACTCAACCGCATTGCAGAAGCGCCGGATGACGGCGTTAGCCTGACGGATCTGGCCCAGCAGGTGGGCCTGCCGGCTTCCACCGCGCACCGGTTGCTGCTGACGCTAGAGCAGGAGCGTTATGTTCGCTTCGGCGCCAGCCGGCGGCTTTGGAGCATCGGGGTTCAGGCTTTTGTCACCGGCTGTGCGTTCATCAAAACCCGCAACCTGGCCGCTTTGGCGCGCACGCATCTGCGCCGGCTGATGGAAGACAGCGGCGAGACGGTTAATCTTGCGGTCGAAGACAAAGGCGAGGCCGTCTATCTCGCCCAGGTCGAATGCCGGCAGATGATGCGCGTGCTGGCCCGCCCCGGCACGCGCGTGCCGATGCACTGCTCGGCGGTTGGCAAGGCAATATTTTCCGCGATGTCAGACAAGGCGATCGCGCAAATCCTGCGTCAGCACGGCATGCCTCGGCTAACTGCCAAGACCATCACGACGCCAGCTGCCTTGCGTGCGGCGCTAATCGAGGTCAGGGAGCAGGGTTATGCGGTCGACGACGAAGAGCACGCAGTTGGCCTGCGCTGTATAGCTGCGCCGGTTTTTGATGAGACCGGCGATGTGATTGGCGCGATTTCGGTCTCCGGACCCATGGCGCGCATCGACGAAAGTCGAATTTCTGAGCTTGGCCAGATGCTTGTCGAGGCTGCGCGCGCCATTTCCGCTGAAATGGGCGCATCTTCGGTCTGACTTGGTGCGCCGGGGTGAAGCCGCGGGGCAGGCATGCGGTTTCGGTGCTGCTGCCTCATATAGATTAAAGTCGGGCATTCGCCCCTGGGAAAAAATTTAAGGGGAACTAGACAGGGGATGGGTGTTGGGCTAAGGCTCCGCGCCTCGGAACGCGGGAGGCAGGGGACAGGTGTGCCCGGCCGGTTGAACCGCGGTCCAATGGCTGCCGGCCTTTGTGGCTAGGCCATGGGATGAAAGGAGCCAGTAATGGCGAAGAAGATTGTCGGCTATATTAAGCTGCAAATCCCTGCGGGTAAGGCGAATCCTTCCCCGCCGGTGGGTCCAGCGCTCGGCCAGCGTGGCCTGAATATCATGCAGTTCGTGAAGGAATTCAATGCGGTCACGCAGGCGATGGAGCCTGGCATGCCGGTACCGGTGGTGATTACCGCGTTCGCCGACCGCACCTTCTCCTTCATTATGAAGACCCCGCCCAACACCTACTTCTTGAAGAAGGCTGCGGGCATCGAAAAGGGCACTACCACGCCGGGCAAGGGTGCTGCGGTGGGTAAGGTGACGATGGCGCAGCTGCGTGAGATCGCCGCCACCAAGATGAAGGACATGAACGCGAACGATGTTGATGGTGCCGTGCGCATGCTGGCGGGGTCTGCCCGCTCCATGGGCTTGACCGTGGTGGAGGGCTGATACGATGGCACATGATAAGCGTTTGAACGCGGCCCGCGCCACCGTTGAGCGCAACAAGCTCTATGCGCTGACCGAGGCTGTTTCGATGGCCAAGAAGAACGCCACCGCCAAATTCGACGAGACAATTGAGATTTCGCTGAATCTCGGTATCGATCCTCGTCACGCTGACCAGATGGTGCGTGGCCTCATCTCCCTGCCGAACGGTACGGGCAAGACCTTGCGCGTGGGCGTATTTGCTCGCGGGGCCAAGGCTGAGGAGGCGCTGGCGGCCGGCGCGGATGTGGTGGGCGCCGATGAGCTGGCCGAGAAGGTGCAGGCTGGCGACATCCAGTTCGATCGCTGCATCGCCACTCCTGATATGATGGGCGTGGTAGGCAAGCTAGGTAAGATCCTGGGTCCTCGTGGCTTGATGCCGAATCCCAAGCTTGGCACCGTGACTATGGACGTGAAGGGGGCGATTACTGCCGCCAAATCCGGCCAGGTTGAGTTCCGTGCGGAGAAGGCGGGTATTATTCACGCTGGTATCGGCAAGGCGAGCTTTTCTGAGGATAAGCTGCTCGAGAACGCCAAGGCGCTGATCGACGCGGTGCAGAAGGCGAAGCCGTCTGGTGCCAAGGGGACTTACCTGCAGAAGGTGGCGCTTTCCTCTACCATGGGGCCTGGCGTGCGTGTGGACGTGTCCACCGTCGCCTGATGGGTTTTTAAAGAATACGTTCTGGCCTTCTGGCTGGAACGGGCAGGGGGCTCAAAAGGCTCCCGACCTGTCCAAGACCGTATGCACCTTTGGGTTTAATGGGCTGGATCAATGTTGGGTTGGACTGATTCGTCAGGGTCAAGATAACCTCATGAAATTGATCAGGGAAACGCAGCTCCGCACACGGTAGAGAGGTGCCAAACGTTTCGCTTCGGTGAGGCTTTGGTGGTTCTGGCAAAGGACAGGCGAAAGCTGTCGGGATGGTCCCGGCAGTTTGGGTAACCTGGGCAAGGCGGCGGAAACGCCAATCTGCCCATCAAGTTGGAGACGGATGTGGATCGCATAGAGAAGCGTGAATTCGTCGCTGAGCTGTCTGAGGTGTTTGCGGACACGTCAATGGTCGTCGTCACCCGGAATGACGGGATGACGGTGGCGGACGTGACTGCGCTGCGCCGCAAGATGCGCGAGGCGGGCGTGAGCTTCAAGGTTGCGAAGAATCGTCTGGCCCTACTTGCTCTTCAAGGAACCCGGTTCGACGGCATCGCGCCCCTGATGAAGGGGCCGACTGCGCTGGCTTGGTCTGCTGACCCTGTCGCCGCGGCCAAGGTTGCTGTCGACTTCGCCAAGGCCAATGACAAGTTTGTTCTGTTGGGCGGTGCCCTCGGTAGTCAGGTTTTGAATGCCGATGGCGTGAAAGCCCTCTCCGAGCTGCCCTCGCTGGACAGCCTGCGTGCCAAGATCCTGGGGCTCATCCAAGCCCCGGCGACCAAGGTGGCTGGCGTTCTGCAGGCACCGGCCGGACAGCTTGCGCGGGTCTTCTCGGCGTATGCCGATTCCCAGAAGAGCGAGGCGGCCTGATTCTCGCTCACTTGTCGTATTTCGTGGGGCCGCATGGGGCGGTCTTGCATTGAACCAAACAAAGCCTATCTTACCGAAGGATTTATCTAATGGCTGACCTGAACGCGCTCGTTGAAGAGCTGTCGAAGCTGACCGTCCTGGAGGCTGCTGAGCTCTCCAAGCTGCTCGAAGAGAAGTGGGGCGTTTCCGCCGCCGCTCCTGTTGCTATGGCTGCTGCTCCGGCCGCTGGTGCCGCTGCTGCTGCCCCCGCTGCCGAAGAGCAGACTGAATTCACCGTGATCTTGGCTAATGGCGGCGACAAGAAGATCAATGTGATTAAGGAAATCCGTACCATCACCGGCCTGGGCCTGAAGGAGGCCAAGGATCTGGTCGAGGGTGCGCCGAAGACCGTCAAGGAGAACGTCTCCAAGGATGAGGCTGCGGCCATCAAGAAGACGCTGGAAGAGCAGGGCGCGACTGTCGAGGTCAAGTAATCCTGCTTCCCGCAGCGGCGCTGATATGCCGTTGCGCGCATAGGGCAAAAGGACAGGCGGTGACCTTTGGGTGGCCGCCTTCCGCCCGTTTTTAGACGACGACTTTATAGACGACGATTAAATCTGACCGAGGGTGATGCGAATGAACGCGATGAATGGTGGTTTTGGCAAAGGGTCTTTTACCAGCCGCAAGCGCATCCGGAAGAGCTTCAGCCGTATTCCTGAGGTCGCGCCGATGCCGAACCTCATCGACGTACAGCGCGCGAGCTATGATTCCTTTCTGCAGATGAACGTGAAGCCGGATGCGCGCACGCATTCTGGCTTGCAGGAAGTGTTCAAGTCTGTTTTCCCCATCGACGATTTCGCCGGGCGCGGCCGCCTGGAGTTCGTGTGCTACGAACTCGAAGAGCCGAAATACGACGTTGAGGAATGCATCCAGCGCGGCATGACCTATGCTGCGCCGCTCAAGGTGATTCTGCGCTTGATCGTCTGGGATCTGGACGAGGATACAGGTGCGCGCTCTATCCGCGACATCAAGGAGCAGCCCGTTTACATGGGCGACATGCCGCTGATGACCGACAACGGCACGTTCGTCGTGAACGGCACCGAGCGCGTGATCGTCTCGCAGATGCACCGTTCGCCCGGCGTGTTTTTCGATCACGATCGGGGCAAGACCCATTCCTCCGGTAAATATCTTTTCACCGCCCGCGTCATTCCTTATCGCGGCTCCTGGCTTGATTTCGAGTTTGACGCCAAGGACCTGATCTATGTGCGCATCGACCGTAAGCGCAAACTACCCGTTACCACGCTGCTCTACGCGTTGCCTTCCGCTGCCACTGAAGCGTTGGCTGAAGCGCGCGCCGCTAAGGGGGAGAGCCTGGCGATCGGTGAGATCAAAGGGATGGATTCGGAGGAAATTCTGAATTTCTTCTACGGAAAGGTGATCTTCACCAAGCAGAATGGCCAGTGGTCCCGCCCGTTCGAAGCTGATGCATTCCGCAACCTCAAGCTCATCGAGGATCTGGTGGATGCCGAGACAGGCGAGGTCGTCGCCAAGGTCGAGGACAAACTGACCGCGCGTACTGTGCGCAAGATTGCTGAGAAGACGAAGAACGTGCTGGTCTCTCGTGCCGATCTCATTGGCCGCTTCCTGGGCGAGGATATCTTCGATCCTGACACGGGCGAGATCTTCGGCGAGGCGGGCGAGGAGTTAACAGAGCAGAAGCTGGCCACTCTGGAAGAACGCGGCATCGAAGAACTGCCGACGCTCGCTATCGACCAACAGAACGGCCCATGGATCCGCAACACGCTGGCAGCGGATAAGAACGCCAACCGCGAGGATGCGCTGATCGACATCTACCGCGTCATGCGACCGGGAGAGCCGCCGACCTCCGAGACGGCCGAAGCTCTGTTCAAGGGGCTGTTCTTCGACTCCGACCGCTACGACCTTTCCGCCGTGGGCCGCGTGAAGATGAACATGCGTCTTGGTATCGACGTGCCGGACACAGTGCGGACGCTTCGCAAGGACGACATTCTGCGCACCATCAAGATCATGAACGAGCTTAAGGATGGGCGTGGCGCGATCGATGACATCGACAATCTCGGCAACCGCCGCGTGCGCTCGGTCGGTGAGTTGATGGAGAACCAGTATCGGGTCGGCCTGCTGCGCATGGAACGCGCCATTCGCGAGCGTATGGGCTCGGTTGATGTCGACAGCGTGATGCCGCACGACCTCATCAATGCCAAGCCGGCGGCCGCAGCGGTGCGCGAGTTCTTCGGCTCGTCGCAGCTTTCCCAATTCATGGACCAAACAAATCCGCTCTCCGAGGTCACGCATAAGCGACGCCTCTCGGCGCTGGGGCCGGGTGGTCTTACCCGCGAACGTGCTGGCTTTGAGGTGCGTGACGTGCACCCGACCCACTATGGCCGTATCTGCCCAATTGAGACGCCGGAAGGTCCGAATATCGGTCTCATCAATAGCCTTGCCACCTATGCCAAGGTGAACAAATATGGCTTCATCGAGACCCCATACCAGATCGTTAAAGACGGCGTGGTGCAGCCGGACTACAAATACCTCTCCGCCATGGAGGAGGAGCGTCTGGTGGTGGCCCAGGCCGATGCCCATAAGGGCGAAGATGGAACGCTGAAGGACGACCTCGTCTCCGTGCGCCGCAATGGCGACTTCTTGATGGTCAAACCTGAAGACGTGACCGCTATTGACGTTTCGCCCAAGCAGTTGGTCTCCGTCGCTGCCGCGCTGATTCCGTTTCTTGAAAACGATGACGCTAACCGCGCGCTGATGGGCTCCAACATGCAGCGTCAGGCTGTGCCGCTCATCCGCTCCGATGCGCCGATTGTTGGCACCGGCATGGAAGCAGCCGTGGCGCGGGACTCTGGCGCGACCATCGTAGCCCGGCGCGCAGGCATCATCGACCAGATCGACGGTGCGCGCATCGTCGTACGTGCCACCGCCGAGGATGGCTCCACCCAGGGTGTCGATATCTACCGCCTGCGTAAATACATGCGCTCTAACCAGAGCACCTGTATCAACCAGCGTCCGCTGGTGAAGGTGGGAGACCGAGTTTCTTCGGGCGACATCATCGCTGACGGTCCATCCACCGAGCTTGGCGAGCTGGCGCTGGGTCGTAACGCGCTTTGCGCCTTCATGCCCTGGAATGGCTATAACTTCGAGGACTCCATCCTGATCTCAGAGCGGATTGCCAAGGATGACGTCTTCACCTCGATCCATATCGAGGAGTTCGAGGTGATGGCCCGCGATACAAAGCTGGGCCAGGAGGAAATCACCCGCGACATTCCGAACGTCGGTGAGGAAGCGCTGCGCAACCTCGACGAGGCTGGCATTGTCTATATTGGCGCTGATGTTCACCCGGGTGATATTCTCGTTGGCAAGGTAACGCCGAAGGGCGAAAGCCCGATGACGCCGGAAGAGAAGCTGTTGCGCGCCATCTTCGGTGAAAAAGCCTCCGACGTGCGGGACACCTCGCTGCGTCTGCCACCGGGCACCTCCGGTACCATTGTCGACGTGCGCGTGTTCAACCGTCGTGGTGTGGACAAGGACGAGCGCGCTCTGGCGATCGAGCGCGCCGAGATCGAGCGCCTAGCCAAGGACCGTGACGATGAGAAGGCCATCCAGGAGCGCGCCTTCCTGAACCGGTTGCGTGAGGCGCTCATCGATCAGGTGGCGGGCTCTGGTTTCAAGGGGCTGAAATCCGGAACGCAGATTACGGCTGAAGTGCTGGCCGAGCATCCGCGTGGTGCCTGGCGCAACATCGTCGTGCAGGACGATGCCGTGATGGCAAATATCGAGCTGTTGAAGCGCGAATTCGACGCCGCCGTGAAGAAGCTGCAAGACCGCTTCGAGAGCAAGGTGGAGAAGCTACAGCGTGGCGATGAACTGCTGCCGGGCGTGATGAAAATGGTCAAAGTGTTCGTGGCGGTGAAGCGCAAGCTGCAGCCGGGCGACAAGATGGCCGGCCGGCACGGCAACAAGGGGGTGGTCTCGCGCGTTGTGCCGGTGGAGGATATGCCTTTCCTCGAGGATGGTACGCCGGTTGATCTCGTGCTGAACCCTCTGGGTGTGCCCTCACGCATGAATGTGGGTCAGATCCTGGAAGTGCATTTGGGTTGGGCTTGCGCCAATTTAGGAAAGCAGATTGGGCGTGCGGTGGAAGAATACCGCCGCAACGGCGAGGCGCGGCAAGAGTTGATGGACCGCCTCAAGCTGGCCTATGGCGAGGAAATCTTCGAGAGCGAGATCAAAAATCTCGACGATGAGGCGCTGACTGAACTCGCCCAGAACGTCACCAAGGGCGTGCCCATCGCCACTCCGGTGTTTGATGGCGCCCGCATCCCGGACATCGAGGAAATGCTGGCCAAGGCGGGGGTGGACGTTTCCGGCCAGAGCGTGTTGATCGATGGCCGTACCGGCGAGCCATTCGAGCGCAAGGTGACCGTGGGCTACATGTACATGCTCAAGCTGCACCACTTGGTGGACGACAAGATCCATGCCCGCTCCATCGGTCCGTACTCGCTCGTCACCCAGCAGCCGCTGGGCGGAAAGGCGCAGTTTGGTGGCCAGCGCTTCGGCGAAATGGAGGTGTGGGCGCTGGAAGCTTATGGCGCCGCCTACACGCTGCAGGAAATGCTGACCGTGAAGTCTGACGACGTCTCCGGCCGTACCAAGGTCTACGAGGCGATCGTGCGGGAGCAGGACAATTTCGAAGCCGGTATCCCCGAAAGCTTCAACGTGTTGTTGAAGGAACTGAAATCCTTGGGCCTGAACGTCGATCTGGAGCAGTCGTCCTCTTGAGGACGGCGTTCCAGAGCGAGTGCAGGGTGCCAGGCCAAGATAAGGATGTTGCGTAATGAATGATTTGATGAAGATCCTAGGGAACGCTGGCCAAACGGCGTCGTTTGACCAGATCAAGATCCAGATTGCCTCTCCGGAGCAGATCCGCAGCTGGTCCTACGGCGAGATCAAGAAGCCGGAGACGATAAATTACCGGACCTTCAAGCCCGAGCGTGATGGCCTATTCTGCGCCCGCATCTTTGGGCCGATCAAGGATTACGAATGCTTGTGCGGCAAGTACAAGCGCATGAAGTTCCGCGGCATCATCTGCGAGAAATGTGGCGTCGAGGTCACGCTGGCCAAGGTGCGCCGCGAGCGCATGGGCCATATCGAGCTTGCTTCACCAGTTGCGCATATTTGGTTCCTGAAATCCCTGCCATCCCGTATCGCCACCATGCTCGACATGACGTTGAAAGACGTCGAGAAGGTGCTGTATTTCGAGAGCTATATCGTTCTTGAGCCGGGTACGACCGACCTCAAGCTACACCAGCTCATTTCTGAAGACGAACTGTTTAACAAGCAAGATGAGTTCGGCGAGGACGGCTTCCGTGCCGGCATCGGAGCGGAGGCAATCAAGTCCATCCTGAGCGGTATCGACTTGGCCGAGACGCGTGCCACGATGCGGCTTGAGCTGAAGGAGACCACTTCCGAGACCAAGCGCAAAAAGTTGGTCAAGCGGCTGAAGTTGATCGAAAACTTCCTCGAATCTGGCACACACCCTGAATGGATGGTGCTAGACGTGATTCCGGTGATTCCGCCCGAGCTGCGCCCGCTGGTGCCGCTGGATGGCGGACGTTTTGCCACCTCTGACCTTAACGATCTGTACCGCCGTGTTATCAACCGCAATAATCGTCTGAAGCGGCTGATGGAACTGCGCGCACCTGACATCATCGTGCGCAACGAGAAGCGCATGCTACAGGAGTCGGTTGACGCTCTGTTCGATAACGGTCGTCGCGGCCGTGCTATCACCGGTACCAACAAGCGCCCGCTGAAATCCCTCTCTGACATGCTGAAAGGCAAGCAGGGCCGCTTCCGCCAGAACCTGCTTGGGAAACGCGTCGATTATTCCGGCCGTTCGGTCATCGTGGTGGGACCGGAGCTGAAGCTCCATCAGTGTGGTCTGCCGAAGAAGATGGCGCTCGAGCTGTTCAAGCCCTTCATTTACGCCAAGCTGGAAAAATACGGCTTAGCTACTACGATCAAGGCTGCAAAGCGCATGGTCGAGAAGGAGCGTCCGGAAGTATGGGATATACTTGAAGAGGTGATCCGCGAGCATCCTGTTATGCTCAACCGTGCGCCCACGCTACACCGCCTCGGCATCCAGGCGTTTGAGCCGATCCTGATCGAGGGCAAAGCCATTCAGCTTCACCCGCTGGTCTGTACTGCCTTTAACGCGGATTTCGACGGCGACCAGATGGCGGTTCACGTGCCGCTCTCCATCGAGGCGCAGCTGGAAGGCCGCGTGTTGATGATGTCCACCAACAACATCCTCAGCCCCGCCAACGGCAAACCTATCATTGTGCCGAGCCAGGATATCGTGCTGGGGCTCTATTATCTCTCCCTGGAAACGCCGGAATTTGTTGCGGCCAAGGACGAAGAGGTGCCGGCCTTTGGCACTGTGGGCGAGATCGAGTTTGCGCTTTCTTCCGGCGTCATCAAGCTGCACGACAAGATCCGGGCCCGCGTGAAGAATATGAATGCCGATGGAGAGACGAAGAACTCCATCGTCGTTACCACACCGGGCCGCATGCTTATCGGCCAACTGCTGCCGCTGAACGCAAATCTGAACTTCTCCGTCGTTAACCGCATGTTAACCAAGAAGAATGTGCAGGACGTGATCGACCTCGTCTACCGCCATTGCGGCCAGAAGGAGGCGGTGATCTTCTGTGACCGGCTGATGGGGCTTGGTTTCCGCCACGCAGCAAAGGCGGGCATCTCCTTCGGCAAGGACGATATGCGCATCCCCGATTCCAAGCAGGAGTTGGTGGCCAAGACGCTGGCGGAAGTGCGAGAGTTCGAGCAACAATACCAGGATGGTCTGATCACTGCCGGCGAGCGCTACAACAAAGTGGTGGACGCTTGGTCGAAATGTAAAGACCTCGTCGCCGGCGCGATGATGAAGGAGATTTCGCGGCAGGAGGTCGGTCACCCCACCAATTCGGTATGGATGATGAGCCATTCAGGTGCGCGTGGCTCGGCTGCTCAGATGTCTCAGCTCGCGGGTATGCGCGGCCTGATGGCTAAGCCCTCGGGCGAAATCATCGAGCAGCCGATCATCGCGAACTTCAAGGAAGGTCTCTCGGTTCTTGACTACTTCAACTCCACGCACGGTGCCCGCAAGGGCTTGGCGGATACGGCGCTAAAGACGGCGAACTCCGGTTATCTCACCCGCCGCCTCGTCGACGTGGCGCAGGATTGCATCATCATCGAGGATGATTGCGGTACGGAGCGTGGCCTGACCGTGAGCGCGGTGCGTGATGGCGGTGAGATCGTTGCGTCGCTCTCCGAGCGCGTGCTGGGTCGGACCGCCGCCGAGGACATTGTGGACCTGAACACCAACGAGGTGATCGTAGCCCGCAATGAGCTGATCGAGGAGGCGCATGCAGAGAAAATCGAGAGAGCTGGCATCGAGACGGTAAAGATCCGCTCCGTGCTCACCTGTGACACAAAGATCGCGGTTTGCGGCAAGTGTTATGGGCGCGACTTGGCGCGCGGCACTCCGGTGAATGTCGGTGAGGCCGTGGGCGTAATCGCGGCGCAGTCCATCGGCGAACCGGGCACGCAGCTCACCATGCGTACGTTCCACATTGGCGGTGCTGCCCAGCGCGGCGCCGAGCAGTCCAACGTCGAAGCCAGCCATGACGGGACGGTCGTCATCCGCAACCGCTCGGTTGTCACCAACTCCGCCGGCGTGCCTGTGGTGATGAGCCGCAATTGCGAAATCATCCTCACCGACTCCGGTAAGCGCGAGCGTGCCCGCTTCCGCGTGCCCTATGGCGCGCGCCTGCTGGTGGACGAGGGCGCGGATGTGGCGCGCGGCCAGAAGTTGGCGGAGTGGGATCCATACACCCTGCCGATCATCACCGAGCGCGCGGGTATCGTGGAATATGCCGACCTCATCGAAGGCGTGACTCTGGTGGAGCGGATCGACGAAGTTACCGGCCTCACTTCTAAGGTGGTGGTGGACTATAAGCAGTCGGCCCGCGGCGCAGATTTGCGCCCCCGCCTTCTGTTGAAGGACGCCAACGGCGAGATTCTGCGTCTCGCCAACGGCACCGAAGCCCGGTACTTCCTGTCGCCTGACTCGATTCTCTCGATCGAATCCGGTGCCAGCGTGGCAGCCGGTGACGTGCTGGCCCGTATTCCGCGTGAGGGTTCCAAGACCCGCGACATCACGGGCGGTCTACCGCGCGTGGCGGAGCTGTTCGAGGCCCGCCGGCCGAAGGATCACGCGATTATCGCGGAGATCGACGGACGCGTGGAATTCGGCAAGGATTACAAGGCTAAGCGCCGCGTCATCGTGAAAAACGACGAAACCGGCGAAGAGAGTGAATACCTGATTCCAAAAGGCAAGCACGTGTCCGTGCAGGAAGGCGACCATGTCCGCCGTGGTGATCCGCTAGTCGATGGCCCGCGCGTGCCGCACGACATTCTGCGCGTGCTGGGTGTCGAGGCGCTGTCCGACTATCTGGTCAACGAAATCCAGGACGTCTACCGGTTGCAAGGCGTGAAGATCAACGACAAGCACATTGAAGTGATCGTCCGTCAGATGCTGCAGAAGGTGGAGATCGTGGAGCCTGGCGATACAACCTTCTTGGTCGGCGAGCTGGTGGACCGGGTGGAGTTCGAACAGGAGAATGCCAAGTTGGCGACAGACGAACGCCCTGCTGTAGGTCTGCCGGTGCTGCAAGGCATTACCAAGGCGTCGCTGCAGACGCAAAGCTTCATCTCTGCCGCCTCTTTCCAGGAGACGACGCGCGTCCTCACTGAAGCAGCTACTGCCGGCAAGAATGACATGCTCACCGGCCTGAAGGAGAACGTGATTGTCGGCCGGTTAATTCCGGCTGGAACGGGTTCAGTGATGAACCGCCTGCGTTCCATCGCCGCCGGGCGGGACAAACAGGCGTTGGGCCCGCGGACGTCTTCGTCCAAGCCGGAGCTGGCTGCGGAATAACCCTGATACCTATTATATAGAGACACGACGGCACCCTTCGGGGTGCCGTTTTGATTCTGTAGGCGTTGCGTCCCAGCCATGAGGATTTGAGATCTCTGCATTTCTTACGGTTTTGCGCGGGAGAATCGCTTGACTTGCCAAGGAGTGGCTTCTAAGGAGAGCGCTCTCGCGGTTCCGGTGTTCCGGGGCTGGGTTGTCTGTAAGAAATCTGGCGCGTGCGGCGCCGTGCGGAAACTTTCCGCGCCTAGGCCGCGTACTAGATGTGCAGTCCGTAAGGTAGGGTTCCACACCACCTTAGCGGCGTTTTCTTATGGATAAGTCAGACTTGGCAAAGGGCCGTGTTTTGAACACCAAGCAGGATGAGAAATGCCGACCATTAACCAGTTGATCGCCAACGGCCGTGAGCCGGCTGCCAAGCGCAACAAGGTGCCGGCCCTGGAGGGCTGCCCTCAGAAGCGCGGCGTTTGCACGCGCGTCTACACGACAACCCCGAAGAAGCCGAACTCGGCGCTTCGTAAGGTTGCCAAGGTGCGCCTGACCAATGGTTTCGAGGTGGTGAGCTACATCCCCGGCGAGGGCCATAACCTGCAGGAGCACTCAGTGGTGCTGATCCGCGGCGGCCGCGTGAAGGATCTTCCGGGCGTACGCTATCACATTCTGCGCGGTGTTTTGGATACGCAGGGCCTGCCGAAGCGCCGCAAGCGCCGCTCGCTCTATGGCGCCAAGCGTCCGAAGTAAGGAGAGGTTGAGATGAGCCGCCGCCGCCGCGCCACGAAGCGCGAAGTTCTGCCGGACGCGAAGTTCGGAGATATCGTGATCAGCCGTTTCATGAATGTGCTGATGTATGACGGCAAGAAATCCGTCGCCGAAGGGATCGTCTATGGCGCCCTTGACGTGCTGAAGAAGCGCGGTGGGCCGAATGCTGATCCGGTGCGCCTGTTCCATGAGGCGCTGGACAATGTGAAGCCGGCGATCGAGGTGCGTTCACGTCGTGTTGGCGGCGCCACCTATCAGGTTCCCGTCGAGGTTCGCGCTGAGCGCCGTCAGGCGCTGGCGATCCGCTGGATCATCGACTCTGCCCGTAAGCGCGGCGAGCACACGATGGAAGAGCGGCTTTCGAACGAGCTGCAGGATGCGGTGAATAACCGCGGCTCTGCGGTCAAGAAGCGTGAGGACACCCATCGCATGGCTGAAGCCAACAAGGCTTTCAGTCACTATCGCTGGTAATTCTCTGACCATTCCAAGTTTTTAGCCTGCACACGGAGCAGTTAAATGGCCAAAGCTAAATTTGAGCGCAACAAGCCGCACGTTAACATCGGAACCATCGGCCACGTTGATCATGGCAAGACCTCACTCACCGCCGCCATCACCAAGGTGCTGGCAGAGAAGGGGGGAGCCACCTTTACCGCATATGATCAGATCGACAAGGCGCCGGAAGAGCGCGCTCGCGGCATCACGATCTCTACCGCCCATGTGGAGTACGAGACCGAGAACCGCCATTACGCCCACGTCGACTGTCCTGGCCACGCCGACTATGTGAAGAACATGATCACTGGTGCCGCGCAAATGGACGGTGCGATTCTGGTTGTGTCCGCTGCTGATGGCCCGATGCCGCAGACCCGCGAGCACATTCTGCTGGCCCGTCAGGTCGGTGTGCCGGCTCTGGTCGTGTTCCTGAACAAGATGGATCTGGCCGACCCTGATCTGGTTGAGTTGGTCGAGATGGAAGTGCGCGAGCTGCTTTCCAACTATGGCTTCCCTGGCGACGATATCCCCATCGTCAAGGGTTCCGCCGTGTGCGCGCTGGAAGACAAGCAGCCAGAGATTGGCCGTGAAGCCATTCTGCAGCTGATGGCTGCTGTTGACAGCTACATTCCGCAGCCGGAGCGCGCGGTCGACAAGCCCTTCCTGATGCCTGTGGAAGACGTGTTCTCCATCTCTGGCCGCGGCACTGTCGCCACCGGACGCGTGGAGCGTGGCATCATCAAGGTGGGTGAAGAAGTTGAGATCGTCGGCCTGCGTGCCACGACCAAGACCACCGTCACCGGCGTCGAGATGTTCCGCAAGTTGCTTGACCAAGGTGAAGCGGGTGACAATATCGGCGCGCTGCTGCGCGGCACCAAGCGTGAAGATATCGAGCGTGGCCAGGTTCTGGCGGCGCCGGGTTCTATCACTCCGCACACCAAGTTCTCTGGTCAAGCCTACATCCTGACCAAGGAAGAAGGTGGCCGTCATACTCCGTTCTTCACCAATTATCGCCCGCAGTTCTACTTCCGTACCACGGACGTGACCGGTGTGGTGACCCTGCCGGAAGGCACGGAAATGGTGATGCCGGGCGATAACGTGACGATCGCGGTTGAGCTGATCGCCCCTATCGCCATGGACGAAGGTCTGCGCTTCGCGATCCGCGAAGGTGGCCGCACCGTTGGTTCGGGCGTTGTCGCCCAGATCACCAAGTAATCAATCGGCCCCTGTATCTGAAGAGTTCGAGTTAAGATGGACAATCAAAACATCCGTATCCGCCTGAAGGCGTATGACCATCGCGTGCTGGACAACAGCACCAAGGACATCGTGAGCACGGCGAAGCGCACGGGCGCGCAGGTGCGGGGGCCGATTCCTTTGCCGACCCATATCGAGCGGTTCACTGTGAACCGTTCGCCGCATGTTGATAAAAAGAGCCGCGAGCAGTTCGAGATTCGGACTCATCGCCGCTTGCTGGATATCGTTGACCCGACCCCGCAGACTGTGGACGCGCTGATGAAGCTCGACCTTGCCGCTGGTGTCGAAGTCGAAATTAAGATCTGAGCTTAGGTGGTATTATGCGTACCGGTGTGATCGCAAAGAAGCTGGGGATGACCCGGCTGTTCAAGGAAGACGGCACGCATGTGCCGGTCACGGTGCTGCATCTCGACGAGGTTCGGGTTGTGGCGGCGCGTAACGTTGAGAACGATGGCTACAGCGCTGTCCAGCTCGGTATTGGCAAGGCCAAGTCCAAGAATGTGAGCAAGGCGCAAAAAGGTCACTTCGCCAAGGCGAAAGTCGAGCCGGCGATGAAGCTGGTTGAGTTTCGTGTGGCCGAGGATGCTGGTTTAGAGCCCGGCGCGGTGCTTTCTGCGGCCCATTTCACTGTCGGTCAGTTCGTAGATGTTGCCGGTATCACCAAGGGCAAGGGGTTTGCTGGCCCGATGAAGCGTTGGAATTTCCGTGGTCTTGAGGCGTCTCACGGCGTTTCGATCAGCCACCGTTCCCATGGTTCCACCGGTAACCGCCAAGATCCCGGCAAGACTTTCAAGAACAAGAAGATGGCTGGTCATCTCGGCCAAGAGCGCGTGACCACTCTGAATCTGAAGGTTGAGAGCGTGGATCTGGAGCGTAACCTCGTGATGCTGCATGGCGCGGTACCTGGTTCGAAGGGTGGCTATGTGCTGGTGCGCGATGCGGTGAAGAAGGTGCGTCCCGCCGACGCTGCTTATCCCGCCGGTCTGAAGGGCTAAAGCCGATGAAGCTGGATGTTGTTGATTTTGATGCGAAGTCCGTGGGCAGCGCCGAGCTGCCGGACGAGTTGTTCGCAGCCGAGCCGCGCGTGGATATCATTGCCCGGGTAATTCACTGGCAGCTGGCCAAGCGCCGCGCTGGCACCCACAAAGTAAAGGGTATGGGTGAGGTGTCCGGTACCACTCGTAAGCCGTACAAGCAGAAGGGCACGGGTAACGCCCGTCAAGGCTCGCTGCGTGCGCCGCAGTTCCGTACTGGTGGCGCCGTACATGGCCCAGTTGTACGTGACCATGGTTATTCGCTGAATAAGAAGGTTCGCCGCCTGGGTCTTATCTCCGCCCTGTCGGCCAAGGCCGCCGAAGGCAAGCTGGTGATTCTGGATGGCGTGGCCGCCCTGGAAAAGACCAAGGATGTTGCCGCTAAGGTGAAGAATTTTGGCTGGTCTTCCGCGTTGATCGTGGATGCAGCCATCGAGGAGAAGTTTGGCCGCGCCTCCCGCAACGTTAAGGGGCTGGATGTGCTGCCGGTCGTGGGGGCGAATGTCTATGACATTATGCAGCACGACGTTCTGGTGGTCACCAAGGCCGCCGTCGAGGGTCTGAAGGAGCGCTTGGCATGACCGGCACCGCGAAAATTTCGGACGAGCGCATGTACGAGATCGTACGCGCGCCGCACATCACCGAGAAGGCGACGCTGCTTTCCGAGAAGAACCAATTTGTCTTCAAGGTTGCAGCCAACGCGACCAAGCCTGAGATCAAGGCGGCTGTCGAGGCGTTGTTCAAGGTGAAGGTGACTAACGTGAACACTCTCATCGCCAAGGGCAAGACCAAGCGGTTCAAGGGCCGTCCGGGTCAGCGCTCAGACGTGAAGAAGGCGTTCGTGACTCTCGCCGAGGGTGAGAGCATCGATTTCACCACCGGTCTCGCCTGAGGTTTTATAAAATGGCATTGAAGCAATTTAATCCGGTCACGGCGAGCCTTCGCGGCACGGTGCTGATCGACCGCAGCGAGCTCTGGAAGGGCAAGCCGGTGAAGGGGCTGACTGAAGGTCAGCACTCAACGGGTGGCCGCAATAACCATGGTCGTATTACCAGCCGTTTCCGCGGCGGCGGACATAAGCAGTCTTATCGTATTGTGGACTTCAAGCGTCGCAAATTCGATGTGGCCGCCACGGTTGAGCGTTTGGAATATGACCCGAACCGCACTGCGTTCATCGCGCTGATTAAGTACGAGGATGGCGAGCTGGCGTATATTCTCGCTCCGCAGCGCCTGAAGGTTGGCGATACGGTGGTGTCGGGCACACGCGTCGACATCAAGCCCGGTAACGCGATGCCGCTGTCTGCTATGCCAGTGGGCACGATCATTCATAATATCGAGTTGAAGGTTGGGGCGGGCGCGAAGTTAGTGCGTTCCGCCGGTACTTTCGCTCAGTTGGTTGGCAAGGATCAGGGCTATGCTCAGATCAAGCTGGGCTCCGGCGAACTGCGCATTGTTCGGGCCGAGTGCATGGCGACGGTGGGTGCGGTGTCCAACGCAGACCATCAGAACCAGCAAATCGGCAAGGCGGGTCGCGCTCGCTGGCTGGGCCGGAAGCCGCATAACCGCGGTGTGGTCATGAACCCGGTTGACCATCCTCATGGTGGCGGCGAGGGGCGTACATCCGGTGGTCGTCATCCGGTTACCCCGTGGGGCAAACCGACCAAGGGCTACAAGACGCGCTCCAACAAGCGCACCGACAATCTCATCATCCGCCGGGCGAAGGGCGGGAAGGGCTAAACGATGTCACGTTCTGTTTGGAAAGGTCCGTTTGTCGACGGATACCTCCTTGGCAAGGCCGAGGCGTCCCGCGCTTCCGGCCGCAACGAGATCATCAAGATCTGGTCGCGCCGTTCCACCATTCTGCCGCAGTTCGTCGGCCTGACCTTCGGTGTTTATAATGGGCGGAAATTCCTGCCCGTTCAGGTCACCGAGAATATGGTTGGCCACAAATTCGGTGAATTCTCCCCGACCCGTACCTTTCCTGGTCACGCGGCGGATAAGAAAGCGAAGCGGGGCTAATCATGAGCAAGCCGAAATCCGCGCGCTCGCTGGCCGATCATCAGGCTGAGGCGATCGCCCGTAACATTCGTGTCAGCCCGCGCAAGCTGAACCTCGTTGCGGCTTCCATCCGCAACCTGTCGGCACAGCGTGCCTTGGCCGACTTAACCTTCTCCAAGCGCCGCATCGCCAAGGCGGTGAAGAAGCTGCTTGAGAGCGCCATCGCCAATGCCGAAAACAACCACCAACTGGATGTGGACAAGCTTTTTGTTTCCACCGCCGAAGTTGGTCGCGGTATCGTGATGCGCCGTTTCCATGCTCGGGGGCGTGGTCGGTCGGCGATGGTCGAGAAGTGGTTCAGCCACCTGAAGATCGTTGTTGAGGAGCGCGAGGCGGTTGAGAAACCGAGCCGGGACGCGCGTCCGGGCTTCGGCAAGAAGGCCGCCAAGTCCGCTGAGAAATCCGCTGGGGAGGCCGCGTAAAATGGGTCACAAGATTAATCCGATCGGCCTGCGCCTCGGCATCACCCGTACATGGGACAGCCGCTGGTACGCCGACAAGGACTACGCCAAGCTGCTGCATGACGACATCAAGCTTCGTAGTCATTTGCGTGGCAAGCTGAGCCAGGCGGGCGTATCCCGCGTGGTGATCGAGCGCCCGGCCAAGAAACCGCGTGTGACGATCTACGCCGCCCGTCCGGGTGTCGTCATCGGCAAGAAGGGGCAAGATATCGACAGCCTTCGCAAGGAGCTGTCCGGCATGGCCAAGGCTGATGTTGCCCTGAACATTATGGAAATCCGCAAGCCGGAGATTGATGCGACGCTGGTGGCCGAGAACATTGCCCAGCAGTTAGAGCGCCGAGTGGCGTTCCGCCGCGCCATGAAGCGGGCTGTGCAATCCGCCATGCGCTTGGGCGCCCAGGGCATCAAGATCACTTGCTCGGGTCGTCTGGGTGGTGCTGAGATCGCCCGTGTCGAGTGGTATCGTGAAGGCCGCGTGCCGCTACACACGCTGCGCGCTGACCTGGATTACGGCATTGCTACTGCCATGACCACCTACGGCACCTGCGGCGTGAAGGTATGGATCTTCAAGGGTGAGATCCTGGTTCAGGACCCGCTCGCGCAGGATAAGCGCGCGGCCGAGCAGGCCCCGCAGCGCTAAGAGGAATTTGAAGCCATGATGTCTCCTAAGCGTACCAAGTTCCGCAAGGCGCACAAAGGCCGCATCCACGGCAACGCCAAGGGCAACACGCAGTTGAATTTCGGCGCGTTCGGCCTGAAGGCGCTGGAGCCGGAGCGCGTCACCGCCCGGCAGATCGAAGCCGCCCGTCGTGCTATTACTCGTTCGATGAAGCGTGCCGGTCGCGTGTGGATCCGTATTTTTCCGGATCTGCCGGTTTCCACAAAGCCGGCTGAAGTGCGTATGGGCTCCGGCAAGGGTAGTCCGGAATACTGGGTCGCGCGCGTACAGCCCGGCCGTATTGTGTTCGAGATTGACGGCGTGTCCGAGACTTTGGCGCGCGAAGCGCTGTCTCTCGGTGCCGCGAAGCTGCCGATCCGCACCAAGTTCGTCACCCGTATCGGCGAGGCGTAAGAGTTATGACCACTGCATCTGACATTCGGGTAAAGTCCCCGGACGAGCTGAAGGCGCTGCTGGTGGATTTGCGTAAGGAGCAGTTCAATCTGCGGTTCCAGCGCGCCACCGGGCAGCAAGAGAATACCAGCCGCGTGCGCGCCGTGCGCCGCGACATTGCGCGCGTGAAGACGATTCTCGCGGAACGCGCCCGCACCGCCGAGAAGGGTTAAGAGGGTACCATGCCGAAACGTGTTCTGACCGGGCGGGTCGTGAGCGACAAGATGGACAAGACGATTACCGTGCTTGTCGAGCGCCGCATCATGCATCCGCTGTACAAAAAGTTCATCCGCCGTTCCAAGAAGTATGCGGCGCATGACGAGAACAATGTCTGCGTGGAAGGCGACTTGGTGCGCATTGAGGAATGCGCGCCGATCAGCAAGCGCAAGACTTGGGTGGTGACGGAGCGCAATGGCGCAGCGTTGGCCGCCGAAACGCAGGCCGGCTGAGAGGATTTGAGACATGATCATCGTTGAATCCAATCTCGACGTTGCCGATAACTCAGGCGCGAAGCGCGTGCAGTGCATCAAAGTGCTGGGCGGCTCAAAGCGTAAGATCGCCTCCGTTGGAGATGTGATCGTGGTATCCGTGAAGGACGCGATCCCCCGGGGCAAGGTCAAAAAGGGCGATGTCCATCAGGCGGTGGTGGTTCGCACGGCCTATCCGGTGCGCCGCGCCGATGGCAGCGTGATCCGCTTCGACCGCAATGCGGCCGTGCTGATTAACAAGCAGCAAGAGCCGATCGGCACCCGCATCTTCGGGCCGGTGGTACGCGAGTTGCGTGCTCGTAAGTTCATGAAGATCATCAGCCTGGCGCCGGAGGTGCTGTAATATGGCCGCGCGTATCAAGAAGGGTGACAAGGTGCTGGTCATCTCCGGTGGCTCAAAAGGCCAAACCGGTGAGGTGCTGAGCGTCAACCCCACCGCGAACAAGGCGGTTGTCCAGGGTGTGGCTGTGGCCAAGCACCACACCAAGCCGAGCCGCATGGGCCAGGAGGGTGGCATCATCCCCCGCGAGGCCGCCGTGCATCTGTCGAATTTGGCGTTGATCGATCCCGCCACGGGTAAGCCGACGAAAGTTGGTTTCCGCGTGCTGGACGATGGCCGCAAAGTGCGTGTCGCTCGCAAGAGCGGTAACGCGATTGACGGCTGAAGGAGGCCGCAATGAGCGAAGAAAAGACCCTACCGCGCCTGAAGCAGTATTACCGCGAAGTGGTGCGCGCCGAACTCAAGAAAGAGTTCAATTACAAGAACGACATGCAGATCCCGGCGCTTGAGAAGATCGTCATCAATATGGGCGTTGGCGAAGCCGCCGGCGATCAGAAGAAGCTCGATTCGGCGGTGGCGGAACTCACGCTCATCGCCGGTCAGAAGCCTGTGAAGACGATTGCGAAGAAGGCGATCGCCGGCTTCAAGATCCGTGCGGGCCTGCCGATCGGCGCCAAGGTTACCCTGCGTGCAGACCGCATGTATGAGTTTCTTGACCGTCTGGTCACCATCGCTATGCCGCGTGTGCGTGACTTTCGTGGGCTACCCGCGAACAAGGGCTTCGATGGCCGCGGCAATTTCACGATGGGTCTGAAAGAGCAGATCGTCTTCCCTGAGATCGTCTACGACAAAGTCGACGCGATCCGCGGCATGGATATTTGCTTCGTGACCACCGCGAGAACCGACGCGGAAGCGAAGGCGCTGCTCAAGGGTTTCAACCTTCCGTTCCAGAAGTAACGGCGGGTTTGGCAAAGTTTTTGGAAAACGGCTGGGGGTTCCAGCAGGTTCCGGAGGGGTTTTAGAGAATGGCTAAGACATCGCAGGTCAACAGGAACGCCAAACGTGAGCATATGGCTGCCCGTGATGCGGGCAAGCGTGCAGCGCTGAAGGCGACGATCATGGATCGTTCACTTCCCGTTGAAGACCGTTTCGACGCGAGCTTGAAGCTCGCGCAGCTGCCGCGCAACGGCGCCAAGGTGCGGGTCCGCCTGCGCTGTGAGCTGACCGGCCGCGCCCGCGGCAATTACCGCAAGTTCAAGCTCTGCCGCGTCGCGTTCCGCGACTTGGCGAGCACCGGGCAGATCCCGGGCGTCACCAAGGCCAGCTGGTAAGGGAAGGGCAAACCAGAATGTCTATGTCCGATCCTTTGGGTGATATGCTCACCCGCATTCGCAATGCCCAGCACGCACGGATGACCTCCTGCACTGCCCCGGCCTCGAACCTGCGCGCTAATGTGCTCGAGGTTCTCAAGCGCGAAGGCTTCATCCGTGGCTATGCCCGCGAGGAAGTCCGCGCTGGTGTGGCCCAGCTGCGCATTGAGCTGAAATACAACGAGGGCCAGCCGGTGATCAAAGAGATCTCCCGCGTTTCCCGTCCGGGCCGTCGCGTCTATTCCAAGATCAAGGAACTGCCGCGGGTCTACAACGGGCTTGGCGTGTCCATTCTGTCCACTCCGCGTGGCGTGATGAGCGATGTGGAAGCGCGCGCTGCCAATGTTGGCGGCGAAGTGCTCTGCCGCGTTTTCTAAGGGAGAGCCAAGATGTCTCGTGTTGGTAAATATCCCGTCGAAGTGCCAGCCGGCGTCACAGTTGCGATTTCCGGCAATATCGTGACAGCCAAGGGCAAGCTAGGCGAGCAGTCCCTCGCTCTGACTGAACTGGTCGATGTGACATTGGACGGCAACAAGGTGTCCGTTTCCCCGAAGACGAAGGAAACCCGGGCTCGGATGATGTGGGGCACCACGCGCGCCAATATCGCGAACATGGTGAAGGGCGTTTCGCAGGGATACTCCAAGACCCTGGAAATCACCGGCACCGGTTACCGTGCGGCCGTGCAGGGCAAGAACCTTGTGGTGAATCTGGGCTTCTCCCACGATGTCACCTACCCGATTCCTGAAGGAATTAAGGTGACCTGCGAACGTCCGACGTCCATAAAAGTTGAGGGTGTCGATAAGCGTCAGGTTGGTCAGGTCTGTGCCGAGTTGCGTGCCTGGCGTCCGCCTGAGCCGTATAAAGGCAAGGGTGTCAAGTTTGAAGGCGAGGCCATCCGTCGCAAAGAGGGTAAGAAGAAGTAATGTCGAGCAATCTGGAATTGCAGGCCCGCCGCCGGGCGCGCCTTCGCTATCAGCTCCGGCAGAAATCCGGGGGGCGTCCCCGCCTGTCCGTATTTCGCTCCGGCAAGCACATCTATGCCCAGATCATCGACGACGCGCAGGGCTGCACCCTGGCCGCCGCTTCGAGCCTGGACAAAGCGCTGAAGAACGCGTTGAAGACCGGCGCGGACAGGCAAGCCGCCGCCGCCGTCGGCAAGCTTATCGCCGAGCGCTGCAAGGAAGCGGGCGTCACCCAGGTCGTGTTCGACCGTGGGGCTTATCTCTATCATGGCCGGGTTAAAGCCCTGGCAGAGGCGGCCCGCGAGGGCGGCCTCGACTTCTAAGAGGGTTTGCACATGGCACGTGAAGCACGTGAGGGCGGCCAGCGCCGGGATCGGGATCGCAATAGCGAGCGAGAAGCCGGTGATGAGTTTGTCGACAAGCTGGTGACCATCAACCGCGTCGCCAAAGTGGTGAAGGGCGGCCGTCGGTTCGCGTTCGCCGCCTTGGTGGTGGTGGGCGACCAGAAGGGGCGCGTCGGCTACGGTGCCGGCAAGGCACGCGAGGTGCCGGAGGCGATCCGGAAGGCGACCGAACGCGCCAAGAAATCTATGATCCGCGTGCCGATGAAGGAAGGCCGCACGTTGCATCACGACGCTCGTGGCATTTTCGGTGCGGGTGAGGTGGTGCTACGCGCTGCCCCGGCCGGTACCGGCATCATTGCTGGCGGTCCGCTTCGTGCCGTGTTCGAAACTTTGGGCATCGCCGACGTGGTGGCGAAGTCTTTGGGTAGCCGTAACCCTCATAACATGGTCAAGGCGACCTTTGCCGCGTTGAAGGGCGCTACCAGCCCCCGCCAAGTGGCCAATCGCCGCGGCAAGAAGGTGGCTGAGCTGTTCGGCGCGCCGGAGAGGCAGGTGGAGGTGGCCGATGTCTGAGAAGAAAATTCGCATCACCCAGGTTGCCTCCGGTAATGGGCGCAAGCCAGGCCAGCAGGCCACGCTGGTTGGTCTTGGTCTGAACAAGATCGGCAAGAATATCGAACGCGACGCCACCCCGGAAGTTCTGGGCATGGTGAACAAGGTGAAGCACCTGCTCAAGGTCGAAGAGCTCGGCTGAGCCGCTAAGGAATTGCAACGATGAAACTGAACGAAATCCGGGATAACCCCGGCGCCCGTCTCAAGTCCAAGCGTTTGGGCCGTGGTATCGGTTCCGGCAAGGGCAAGACCTCCGGCAAAGGTGTGAAAGGCCAGAAGGCGCGCGAGGGCGTGTCTCTCAACGGGTTCGAGGGCGGTCAGCTCCCGATCTATCGTCGTCTGCCCAAGCGCGGGTTTACCAACATCAATCGCAAGGTGTTCGCGCCGCTCAACCTTGATGTGCTGGAAGCAGCACTCGAGGCCGGCAAACTGAATGCGGGTGAGACCATTACAGAGGCTAAGCTCGCAGAGGCCGGTGTGGTTCGTCTGAGCAAGGCGGACGGCGTACGCTTGCTGGCACGCGGGTCAATCTCAAAGCCTGTCACGCTGGAAGTGTCTGGCGCTTCGGCTGCTGCCGTGGCGGCTGTCGAGCAGGCAGGTGGTAAGGTCACAACACTCGGCGGCAACGCAGAAGCTCCTGCCGCTTAATTTGACTTGCCTCAGCCGGGAAAACCGGCAAATTGGCGCTGATGGAACGGCGCTTGCCTGTTGTGTGACGCACCGGCAAGCGCCGTTTTGTATGGAATGAGGGATAGGATATGGCATCCGCCGCAGAACAGATGGCTGCAAACATGAGCCTTAGCGGGTTCAGCAAGGCCACGGACCTTCACAAGCGCATTCTCTTTACTTTGGGTGCGCTGATCATTTTCCGCCTGGGTACGTATATTCCGGTGCCTGGCGTCGATGGCACGGTGATGGCTCAGTTGATGACCAAGAACGGCAATGGCCTGCTTGGCATGTTCAATATGTTCACCGGTGGCGCGCTGGGGCGCATGACGATCTTCGCGCTGAATATTCTGCCCTTCATCAGTGCTTCGATTATCATCCAGCTGATGAGCTCAACGATTCCAGCGCTTGAGGCAATTAAGAAAGAAGGCGATTCTGGTCGCCAGCGCATCACCCAATATACCCGGTACCTTACTGTCTTCATCGCCACAGCGCAGGCTTATGGCATCGCCGTCAGCCTGGAGCGTGTGCATGGCTCCGCGGGCGCGGCGGTCATCGACCCCGGATTTTTCTTCATATTTACCGCCGTGGTCACGCTGGTCGGTGGGACCGTGTTCGTGATGTGGCTCGGTGAGCAAATCACCTCGCGCGGTATCGGTAATGGCTCCAGCCTGATCATCTTCGCAGGCATCGTCGCCAATATGCCCGTGGCCATTGCCGATATCTTGGAGCTGGGATCCACCGGCGCCCTCTCCACCTTCTTCATCATTGTCGTCTTTGTCATCGCCTTCCTCATCATAGGCTTCGTGGTGTTCATGGAACGCGCCCAGCGCCGCATCCTGGTTCAGCATCCTAAGCGGCAGATCGGCCAGAAAGTGTTTGGCGGTGAGGCCAACTACATGCCGCTGAAGGTGAATGCCTCGGGCGTCATGCCCCCCATCTTCGCTTCCTCGCTGCTGGTGATCCCGGCTACGCTTGTCGGCTTTTCTGCAGGTGGGCCCGGCTGGCTGCAGGGCGTCGCACGTTTGCTGTCCCGCGGCCAGCCCCTCTATTATCTGCTCTTCGCCAGCCTCATCATCGCCTTTTCCTTCGTCTGGGCGGCGATCGCGTTCAACCCAGAGGAAACAGCCGATAACTTAAAAAAGAGCGGCGCCTTCATTCCTGGCATCAGGCCCGGCCAGAACACGGCGCGCTATTTTGACACGGTGCTCACTCGGCTTACCGCGATTGGTGGGCTCTATCTCGTGGTGGTCTGCCTGATACCGGATTTCGGGATGAGCCATTACGCTCTGCCGTTCTATTTCGGGGGTACTTCTTTGCTGATTATCGTTTCCGTGACGATGGATACGATGACACAGGTCTATTCCTATCTGCTCGCACACCAATACCAGGGGCTGCTGCGCAAGGGGCGTGGCAGCAAAGCCCGCAAATAACATAACGTAAGGGGAGAAGCGCGGTGGAGTTGATCTTGCTGGGGCCTCCGGGCGCCGGGAAAGGGACGCAGTCCAAGCTGCTGGAAACGCGCTATGGTGTGGCGCAGATATCCACCGGCGACATGCTCCGTGCGGAGGTCAAGGCGGGCACGCCGATTGGGCTCGAGGCCAAGAGCGTCATGGATTCCGGTAGGTTGGTCTCGGACGACATCCTTGTCCGCATGATTGGCGAGCGTATCAAGCGCTCAGACTGCGCGAATGGCTTCATCCTAGACGGCTTTCCTCGTACGGTCCCGCAGGCCGAGGCCCTGGACAAGCTGCTTCACGAACAAGCGGTGGACCTGGATGCGGTGATCGAGCTGAAAGTAGACGAGGCGATCCTGGTTGAGCGCATCTCTGGCCGCTTCAGCTGCGCCAAATGCGGCGAGGGCTATCACGACAAGTTCAAGCAGCCGAAGGTGTCAGGCGTTTGCGATGTCTGCGGTGGCACCGAGTTCACTCGTCGCCCTGACGATAAGGCTGAGACCGTGCATGCGCGGCTGGAGGCTTACAACGCCCAGACGGCGCCGATTCTTCCCTATTACAAGGCGCGCGGTCGGCTGTTTTCAGTCGACGGCATGGCCGATATGGTCGAAGTTGAGGCGCAGATCGAAGCTGTTTTGCGTCAGGTTGGCGTCAAAACCGCCTGACTTTGAAGAATCCGCGCGAATGCCTATCCACCCGCGCGCGGATAAAGCGACTCGATCACGAAAATTTGATCGAATGTCGTTGACTCTGATTTGGCGGGCGCTATAACCCGCTTTCGCGGCGCTCCCGGGTGGGGCGCCGCTACTTGTTATGACCTCGGGAGAGGTTCTTGCGTTCAGGAGAGACCAAGTGGCGCGTATTGCCGGCGTAAACATTCCCACGAATAAGCGTGTCGTGATCAGCCTTCGTTATATCTTCGGCATTGGCCCGGCCAAGGCGCAGCAAATCTGCACCCAGCTCGGCATCCCCGACGAGCGCCGCGTTAACCAGCTCTCCGACGACGAGATCATGCGCCTGCGCGAGACCATTGACCGGGACTACCGCGTCGAGGGTGATCTGCGCCGCGAAGTGGCGATGAATATCAAGCGTCTCATGGATTTGGGCTGCTACCGTGGTTTGCGCCACCGTAAGGGGCTGCCGGTTCGCGGGCAGCGTACCCACACCAACGCCCGCACCCGCAAGGGTAAGGCCGTGGCGATTGCCGGCAAGAAGAAAGTCACGCGCTAAACACCTCTGTAAGAACAGGATCAAACAGACATGGCGAAGCCCGCCTCCAGAAGCCCTCGCAAAAAAGAGCGCAAGAACATCATTTCGGGTGTTGCGCACGTTCTCGCTAGCTTCAACAACACCATGGTCAACATCACCGACGCGCAGGGTAACACCATTGCTTGGTCGTCGGCCGGTTCTCAAGGCTTCAAGGGTAGCCGCAAATCCACCCCCTACGCCGCGCAGGTGGCCGCCGAAGATGCCGGCCGCAAGGCGCGCGAACATGGGATGGAAATGCTCGAGATCGAGGTGAGTGGTCCTGGTTCGGGGCGCGAGAGTGCGCTGCGTGCCTTGCAGGCCGTTGGCTTCCAAATCTCCGCTATTCGCGACCTCACGCCGATTCCGCATAACGGTTGCCGGCCGCGCAAGCGCCGCCGCGTCTAATTCGCCGGAATCGTATTTTCTGTATGGCCAAAGTGGCGGTGTTCTCCTCACCGCTTCCCGGCCGGAGGGGTAGATGTTGAAAGAGTCGAATTTGTCTCTGCAGCGTAACTGGCAGACCTTGATCAAGCCGGAACATCTCGATGTCGAGTTCGGGTCCGACGCGTCTTGCGTGGCGACCATCATTGCCGAGCCACTGGAACGTGGGTTTGGCATGACGTTGGGTAATTCGCTGCGGCGGATATTGCTCTCTTCCTTGCAAGGTGCCGCCGTCACCGCCGTGCGGATCGACGGTGTGCTGCACGAATTCTCCACCCTCGCCGGCGTGCGCGAGGACGTGACCGACATCGTGCTGAACATTAAGCAACTTGCCGTGAAGATGCATGGCGAGGGGCCGAAGCGTATGATGCTCACCGCCACCGGACCCGGTGAGGTGAAGGCTAGCCAAATTCAGGCCGGACACGATATCGAGATCATGAACCCAGACCTCGTGCTCTGCACGCTGGACGACGGCGCTACGCTGGGTATGGAATTTACGGTTGACAATGGGCGCGGCTACGAACCCGCCGCCAATAATCGCCCGGAAGATGCGCCGATCGGCCTCATCCCGGTCGATGCCATCTATTCTCCTGTCAAGCGCGTCTCCTACAAGGTGGAGAAAACCCGCGTCGGCCAGGTCACCGACTATGACAAGCTGATCCTCGAGGTTGAAACCAACGGTGCGGTAACGCCGGAGGATGCTGTGGCGTTGGCCGCACGTATTCTACAGGACCAGCTCTCGATGTTCGTGAACTTTGAGGAGCCGCAGCGCGCCCGCCCCGAGGAGCCGCGCATCGAGCTGCCATTCAACCCCAATTTGCTACGCAAGGTGGACGAGCTCGAGCTCTCCGTGCGGTCGGCCAACTGCCTCAAGAACGACAATATTGTATATATTGGAGACTTGGTGCAGAAATCCGAGCAGGAGATGCTGCGCACCCCGAATTTTGGGCGCAAGTCCTTGAACGAAATCAAGGAAGTGTTGACGGCGATGGGGCTTTCGCTCGGCATGAACGTGCCCGACTGGCCGCCTGAGAACATTGAAGAGCTGGCCAAGCGCTCAGATCAACCTTTCTAATTATCGACTAACCAGGAACACCTCACCATGCGTCACGGAATTGCCGGCCGGAAACTCGGCGTCACCTCCTCCCACCGCCAGGCCATGTTCCGCAACATGGCCGTTGCGCTGATCAAGCACGAGCAGATCACCACCACTCTGCCGAAGGCTAAGGAACTGCGCCCGGTGGCAGAACGGCTTATCACGCTTGGCAAGCGCGGCGGCCTGCATGCGCGCCGTCAGGCTTACGATCAACTGCGTGACGAAACGATCGTTGCCAAGTTGTTCGAGACCCTGGCCACTCGCTACAAAGCCCGCGCCGGTGGTTACACTCGCGTCTTGAAGGCCGGCATGCGCTATGGCGACGCGGCGGACATGGCGGTGATCGAGCTGGTTGACCGCGATGTCTCCGCGAAGGGCCAGGATTCCGGCCCGCGCCCCGAAGTGACGGCGGATGATGAGGGCGAGGAATAAGTCACCTCTTCTTGGAAAGAAAAAGGCGGGCCAAACGGTCCGCCTTTTTTATTCTCAGGGTGGCTTTGGCGATAAGCCATGAATCTCAAATTGGCTTGTGCGCCTTGTCGAGCAGGCGGGAGATCAGTCCCTTCTTCTTCTCGGGTTTCGGCTCGGCCTTCTTTGCCTCTTCGGCTGCTAGCTTTGCCTTATGTTTCATCCAATCGTCCAGGCTCTTGCCTGCCTTCCTGGCCCGCTCCTGCTCATAAGCAAGCTGGCCTTTGCTGAGTTTCTTTTCCGTCGTCGTGCTCATGGGTCTCTCCAATTCTGCGTGGAACCTAGCTTGGCTTCGGGAAATTTCAACTGGGATTTAGGCACCATCGCGCCACGCCAGAACGAGGCGTTCCAGCGCACCTAACACGGCATAAATCCCGATGCCGGCTGCGCCCAGCATTAGCAGCGCCGCAAACATGCGTGGGATCTGTAGACGGTAGCTCGCCTCGATAATTTCCCAAGCCAGACCCGAAGCGAACCCGCCTGAGCCGGCCACGAATTCGGCCACCACCGCACCCACCAGCGCCAGCGTGCCCGCAAGTCGCAATCCGGTGAGGAAATATGGCAGCGCGTAGGGCAGGGAGAGCTGAAACAATATCTGCCAGCGCGTTGCGCCGTTCAGATGGAACAAATCCAGTAGCTCGGTTGGTGTTGCCGCCAACCCAGCAGCCGTGTTGGAAAGAATGGCGAAGAACGACACCACTACCGCGCATACCACGAGCGCGAGGAAGGGCTGTCCCACCCAGATGATGATCAGCGGCGCGATTGCGACCACCGGCGTCACCTGCACCACAACCGCCCAGGGCTGTACTGCCGCGCGGACCAGCGGGCTTGCGGCCATTGCCACTGCCAGGAATACGCCTAACACCGTCGAGGCCAGTAGCGCTGCCCCGGTCACGGCCATCGTGGAAAGCAAACCGGCCCCGAGAGACACTCGCGCCTCCCAGAAAGCTCGTGCGATATCCAATGGTCCCGGCACGACATAGCTCGGTGTGTTCGTGGCCCATACCGCACCTTGCCAAAGTGCGAGCGCGATCAGGCCGAATGCCAGTGGAGCAAGCCGTTCCACTTTCCTTCTCATGTCGGCATGACCCGCTGAAGACTGCCGGTAATCTCCTCCACGAGACGGTGATATTCTGCACTTTCGCGTCGTCGCGGTCCTTGCGCCAGTTCTGGCGTCAAAATCGCGGCAATCCGCCCCGGCCTTGGCGTCATAATCATGATCTGGTTAGCGAGATAGGCCGCTTCGTAGATGGAGTGGGTTACGAACACCACCGTTTTGCCGGTCTGCCGCCACAAGCCCAGCAGATCGTCCTGCAATTTGTGCCGAGTGAATTCATCCAAGGCCGCGAAGGGCTCATCCATCAGCAGCAGTGCAGGTTCCGAAACCAGTGCCCTCGCGATGGAAACCCGCATGCGCATGCCCCCCGACAGCGCCTTTGGCTTGGCGTGCGCAAACTCCTCGAGCCCCACCTGGGCCAGCGCCGCCATCACCTTGGGTATGGCAGCCGTTCGCTTCACTCCCCGTAACCGCAGCGGCAGATACGCGTTCTCCGCGGCCGTCGCCCAGGGCAGCAGTGTCGGGTCCTGGAACACGTAGCCAATTTCCCCGGGAGCGGGCTTGCCGGCATGGCCCCAGGAAATCTCCCCGCTGGTGGGCGCTTCCAGCCCCGCAAGCAACCGCAGTAGTGTGGATTTACCGCAACCCGAAGGCCCCAGCAGCGCCACGAAACTACCCGGCGCAATCTCGGCGTTGATCCCTTCCAGAGCTTTTGTGCCGTCG
>JAKAEC010000082.1 GCA_021818425.1 Pseudomonadota bacterium | reverse complement strand
TGCCATGCCGATCGCCACTGGCGAAAAAATCCGGCTATTCGCCCGAACCAACGCCGCGATGCTGGATGGCGGCAAGGGCGCGATCGGGGATAACGGCTCGATCCTCGAAATCACCAGCATCCGTGACGAGGGGCTGGTGCTGCGGAACGACCATGGCCGCGAGGGCTTTGTGAAATGGGACACGCTGGCCGACAAAGAAACCGGCCGGATGCGGCTGGCCTACGGCTATGCCATGACCACCAACACCGCCCAGGGCATCACCACGACCGAGCATATCTTTGTAACACCTGGCGGCTCGCAGACCACGGACGGCTTCAAGACCTATGTGTCCGGGTCACGGCACCGGGAGCGGGATTACTGGCTGACCTCGGAAGGCGCCGAGCGCCAGGAGATCGCGGGGCGGCGGCCGTTGGGTGATCCGCGTCCGATCCGCGAGCACGATATCTGGACGAACTGGACGCGGAACATCGCGCGCCAGCCGGAAAAGACCAATGCGCTCGATTTGGTCAAGATCGGCGAGGAGGCCCGCCGCAATGCCGCACGCGCCTTCCTCAAAGGGCTGGCGGCCGACGAGAAACGCGAGGCCGCCGGCTTGCCCTCTGACCTGTCCCAGCGCTTTGCGCGCACCCAGGCCCGTGCTGGCGCGCAAGGAAGCTTGACTGAAACCATGGCTCGCGCTGCCGAGGATAAGGGCCAGGCGCTGGCCCGCATTGAGCGGGCGGCCCCTGCCGTGCGGGCAGCCGTGGCGGCGGGCTGGGAACGGGCGCGGCCGTTGATCGAGGCCGCGCATCGGAGCGCCCGGGTGCGGCTACAGAGAGCGCTGGAGGGGCATCGGCGCCAGACGCAGCGCCAAGCCGAGGCGCATACGGATGAGCAGGAAAGCCGCAAGCGCGGACGTGGGCGGTAGCAACGGCCAGATGGGACCTTCTCGATGCCGGGACGGCGGGCCAAGGAAGCTGAGGAGGATCTGGTTTAAAGCCGCCTGCTCTCTGGTTTCGCATTCCCAAATGATCACGCTTTCCCAGCCCAAGACGGTGAGTTGTACAAAAGATACTACGTTGAAAGAGCTGGCGCGCCGCTACAACGGGGGGACGATTTTTCGACAGAACGCTTAACGCAAAAAATTATTTGAAATTGCTATTGCCGAATCCCTGCGCATATGCATTCATGAATGCATGCATTCATGAATGCGGGAGGGGGAGGCGATGGCAGCAGCAGCAACGAACGCGGCAAAACAAAAAGCACAGGGAACCCAAGCACCGAGCCGCGTCGGCAAGAAAGGTGTCACTTTTTACCTAAAGCCAGATGCCATGAAGCAGCTTCGGAGCCTCGGGCTAGATGAAGACAACACTTTGCAGGGCCTGATGATCGAGGCAACCAACATGCTCTTCAAGAGCCGAGGGAAAGCGGAAATAGCGACATGAGGAATACTAAGGTGGCTCAGGCCGATATTCTCACTCAGCCAGAATTAAAAACGCGCTCGGAGAAGCTTCGCTTAGTCGAGAGCGATACCCCGTTTCCAATGGCTCCTCAGAAAAAGTGCCTCGAACCCATTAGCGTTGGCAAACTAAAGACCCAACAAGTCTATCATGGGAACTTCTTTGAGCTCGCTGCATCCATGCCAGACCAAAGTGTTGATATTATCATTGCTGATCCGCCATACAATGCAAGCAAGGGTAATTCGTTATCGATGGAGTCTCAGGCGCTGCCAGGCACCGGCGGGGCCTGGAAAAAGATCGCTGAGGTTTGGGATGACATGACCCTCGATGAGTATTTCGCATTTACATTGAGCTGGCTTAGAGAGGCGCGCCGCCTCCTCAAGCAAACAGGGTCGATGTGGGTGCACGGCACTTATCACAGCGCGGGTATTACAAACGTCGCTATGCAAATGCTTCAAATCGAAATGATCAATGAGGTAATATGGTATAAGCGGAACAGCTTCCCTAATCTCGCAGGCCGAAGGCTTACAGCAAGCCACGAGACGATCATTTGGGCGCATCGAGGCGGGAAGCGAGAATACCGCTTTAACTATGAACATTCAAAGTCAGGTGACTTTCTCGATGACCAACTCAAAGCACCAGGCAAACAGATGCGAACGGTTTGGGATTTGCCGAACAATAAGCCACGCGAGGAGTTGGCTTACGGAAAACACCCGGCGCAGAAGCCGGAGAGACTCGGTCGCCGCTTAATTCAATTGTCTTCGGGGCCTGGTGAAGTGTGCTTGGTGCCCTTTGCAGGCGTGGGTAGCGAGTGCGTTGCGGCCTACAGAGAGGGGTTGCACTATATTGGCTTTGAGACCGTTGCAGAATATGTCGATGTTGCGCGGAAGCGCCTTGATGCGGCAGGTGTTGAGTGAGATCTTCAACGGCGTTACTCTTTGATTTTGACGTAATTCCAGAAGCTAAGGTTCGACCTGTGAGCCATTCGTCTCATGGGGACGTACCGTCCTTGCTTAAGTGGACGGGTAGCAAGCGGAGCCAGGCGGCGCGAATTGCGTCATTTGCGCCAGAGTTCAAACGATACTACGAGCCGTTTCTTGGCGGTGGCGCTCTACTCTATTTGCTCGGAACGCCTGGCTCAGTGGGAGGCGATATTTATGAGCCTCTTACAGAGTTTTGGGCGCTCGTCAGGGACGATCCGGCACACCTGATTGCCGACTATAGTCGGCAATGGGCGGCACTACAAAAAGACCTGCCAGGATATTTTTATATAGTACGAGATCGATTTAACGAGACGCACAGGCCCGAAGACCTAAACTTTTTGATGCGGACGTGTGTCAACGGCATTGTGCGCTTTAGTAAGAAAGGGGATTTTAATAACTCTTTTCATCTATCGCGGAAGGGAATGCAGCCCTCGCGTTTTGCAAACGCCGTCTACGCCTGGGCGCACCGATTGAAGGGGATAGAGTTCCGATGCAAGGATTTCGAGGAGACGGTATCCGACGCTCAGGATGGCGATTTCGTCTACTTTGATCCACCATACGCCGGCAATGTCCAGCGGTATATTGGCGACCTTGACGTTAGTCGATTTTGCAGAGTTCTCGATGAACTCAATCGACGCGGCGTGAAATGGGCTTTGTCCTTTGATGGTGTTCGTGGCGAGACTGCCTATGATTACACTATACCTCCCGAAGTTTATAGAAGAAAGGAACTACTCGATAGTGGTTACAGTGCCGTCTCTAAGGTATTAAATGGTCCTGTCGAAATGGTCACTGAGAGCCTATATCTCAACTATTAGCGTCTACTACGGTTGCAAAATCGCTCCACTTGTTGAGGGAACAAAGGTATTTGACAAGTTTTTTTCCTTCGGGGCTGTCGCCCCGAAGATGAAGTTCACATCGACGGCCGCCATCTAAGAAGATGACGCCGATTTGGATATCGAGTGCTGTATTTTCGTCGAGGCCGCGGAATGGATCACCCGCATTTGCCAGATATGCTCCAGCTGACAGGAAAAGAACGGGGCTTGATGACCAGGGATTTTCATAGATGCCCCAGGGATTAGAAGCTTGTTCACGGAAAATGCTTGGAGACGTCCCAAATAGGGCCTCAGTGTATCGAACCAAGCGCGGCCCAATCTGGTTATCAAGTGCGTTGGCGCGTTCTTTCGATTCGATGCACAAACAAATAGTTCGCGTTCCATGACCAAAAAGCGCGAATACGTGATCGGGGCGCTTAGCGCCTTCGGCCGAAACACGTGGCAATGTCAACCACCGGTGCTCCGGCAATTCTGGACTCCAGCGAAAAGAAATACCACTCCAATCGCCACCAGGCGGGTTGCACATGCCCTCGAAAGCGATGTCAGCCCCAAGAGCCTCGAACACAACATGAAGGGCGGTATCAACATCTTGCTCGCCCAGAGACAAAACCAAAGGATGCACTAATAGCGGAACCTGCTCTTCGTTCAGTGCGTCCCCCCAGTGGGATTTTTGATACCCACGAGGGGTTGTGCGGGGCTTGCTCGATGCATCGACAAGAATGCCATCGCTCACTGCCATCACCGACTCCCAGAGTCCATTAGACTGAGCCAGAGCAACAGGATTTGTAGCAAGGCTGTTCCAATGCGAAACTGGTGCAGGCCCATAGACGAATGTCAGAAGTTCCGTCTTACCGCCAATCAACATACGTGCGAGCGGTGGTAAGCCTCGGTCTGGTCGAGCATCATCGCCGCGCGGCTTAAACCCCATTACCCAAGCGATAGCTAAATGCACCTCACCTTGAGCAAGCCACTCTTGGAACGCCGGCAACATATCCGGGTAAATTGCCTTAGCCTTGCGGGAAAACTCCGCACGACGAGCTTTTGGAACGAACGACAATGGAAGGCTCGACGACGTAAGGCCGAAACTCTCCGAACTTCCGAGTGTCATGAACGCGCGAGCGCTTACCGTTAAGTCTTTAATGTAGGCAGTTTTACTCCAACGGATGGGTGCATGATGAAGCAGGTATTCGGGGAGCGTCGCGCCTTTTTTGACAGCCTCCTCGGCATTTCGCCATTGAGCGCCTGTTAATCCATCCTGGCGCTTTCGGCCGTCTGCCAACAATTCAACTAACGCAAGGCATTTCTTGCCGAGAGCAGACGCGGTAGCATTTGCGGCGCCACCGAGGATCGCCAGTCTCAAGAATTCGAGAAATTCAGCTTTGCCATAAATTGGATTGTATCGCTCGATGGTTTCTACACGAGCGCCGGGATTTGCCTCATAAACGGGGAGACACACGGAGTTATGATAATGTGTCATAGAAAAGAAGCTAAACGGAACAGCCGGATTTGGCATCCGTTCCGATTTACGCTCGCGCTCTGACGTAAGTTCGAAGCCACCTAATTCAGCGACAAAAAAATAGGGAATTCCAGCGCGCGCAAATGAGAACGCGCGGCCATTGCGCTGCCAAGCTTGGTTTCCAGCGGGGATAGCACCACAAAACTCGATGGCTGCGAGAGGCTTCTCGGTCCCGTCCGTTATCGTGGTTATGATTGCATCTGCCGCCTCGCGCAGTCGGCCACCTGAGCGCTTGACGTAACCGAGTACGTCTTGATTCCAGCGAGCTTGACCGTAGCCAGGGAAAAACTGAAATCGCCGATCAGCTGAAGCAACAGAGACGATATATACCGGGCATGTCACGGACTCTAAAGGCCCGACGACACCTTCGACATCTTTACCCAGGCCGGCTAAGACATATTCGAATACTCTTGCGCACTCAACGATATTATCTCCGTGTATGTTATATTGAATGACGCGCGGCATCTATACCCAAAACCAAACATGAGAAATTTTGCAATTCATTTTCGATTCCCTGGAATGCCCTCTGTGAGTTCGGCAACATCACACCCGAGAGCGATGCAAACTTGACAAAGAATTGTGAAAGTCAAATTGCGCTCGCCACGTTCGACACCGCCAATATACGATCGATCTATCTTTGCCTGATCGGCAAGGAATTCCTGCGTCCAATTCAGAGATTTTCTCTTTTGACGAATTCGTTCTCCTAGGAATTTAAGTGCGGCGCTATTCACAACTTTCAGTGTCCTCTAAAAGATGACGATAAGTCCACGGATTATGATACCCATTTTGACCGACAGTTGGGTCGCAAGCTTGAAAAGCCTGCCACTCAGAGAGGCAGGTCCGATTTCCTTGAAAAATATATCTTTGTCCGATCTGCGCCGAGAAATTCGCGTCCAAATTATGCAGCTGGCCCTAGTAGCTCAGGCCCGTTGTTCCGAGGTGAGTTGACTGCCCTTCCTGCTGGCCATGTCTCGACCAGCCCAGCCGGCGCAGGGTGTAAAAGTTCGGCCGCATTTCCCGCCGCTTCGCTCAACCAGATCGGCTAATCCTCACGCTGAACGATGGCGGGCATGCGGTCATGCACAGTCGCTGCTGTGGCATTGGCGGCTGTGGTGATGATGGCGAAGGTGCGCAGCACTTTCGCCGTGCCTGGTGTCACCCAGCTTTCCCATAGACCAGCAAACGCCATGGTTTCCCGATCCGGCCGGGCGAGGGCAAAGGGTTGCTTGCCCTCCGGCGTCACCTGCCACTCATACCAGGCATCAACCGGGACTAGGCAGCGCCGGGTGGCGAAGGCGCTGCCGAACATCGGCGAGCTGGGGACGGTTTCGGCGCGCGCGTTGATCGGGCGACGGGCGGCCTTCAGGTCTTTCGTCCAATGCGGAACGAGCCCCCAAAGCAGGAGATCCAGATGCCGGGCGCCGGTTTCCGGGTGACGACGGACGGCAAGCGCTGGCTGCGAGGGCGCGATGTTCCATGATGGCTGTGCCATATCGGGAAGTGGGTTCGTGGTGCGGAACAAGGCCCGCATCGCATCTGGTGGCTGAACGCTGGCAAACCGACCACACATAACCCCTCCTCGATCCTTTCCGCTTGCCCCGCTAGTATGTTCTCGTTATGTTCCAAAGCTCTCGGGAGGGGCTATGGTTGGAT
>JAKAEC010000081.1 GCA_021818425.1 Pseudomonadota bacterium | reverse complement strand
CCGGACGAATGCATCGATTGCGGGGTCTGCGAACCCGAATGCCCGGCCGAGGCGATCGTGCCGGATTCCGACGCGAAGGCGGACGCATGGATCGATCAGAACCGTGAATTGGCGGCCCTCTGGCCGAATATCACCCGCAAGGGAACCCCGCCAGAGGACGCCGACGCGTGGAAGGACAGGCCTGGCAAGGCCGCATTGCTCTCGAGGGAGCCCGGCACGCCATGACGGTGCCGGCGCTGTTGCCCTTCCTGCGCGAGTTGCTGGCGCTGCACGTGATCGCGGTGATCTTGTGGATGGCGGGAATGATCGTGCTGCCCATGATCTATCTGCGCCATCATGGGCTGGAGCCGGCGAGTCCGGCGGCGATGGCGTTCGCGGCCCTCGAGCGCCAGATCTTCAAGCGCCTGGTCAATCCCGCGATGTACGCGGCCTGGGGGTTCGGCATCCTGCTTGCGTTGACGCCCGGCACGATATCCTGGAGCGCACCGTGGTGGCTGGTGAAATTGGCCGCCGTGTTGCTGCTCTCCTGGTATCATGGCGTGCTGTCCGTCTGGCGCCGGCGGCTGCGCGACGATGCCCGGTCGGCCATGTCAAGTCTGAGGCAGGGCGTGGCCATCCCGATTGTCCTGATGGTCGTGATTGTCACGATGGTGCTGGTTCAGCCATGAGGTGCAGGATCGCGACCTTCCAGCACAGCAGCAACCACCACCGCGTTGTTGCACTCTGTGTCGTGTGCCGCGTAAAGCAGCGTCACCTGACCGTCGTCGCAAAGGGCGAGAAGTTGTTCGAGCGCGGCCGGATTGGACGCGAGTTCAGCACGATACGCCGCCGCGAAATGCGGCCAGCGCCGACGATCATGCCCGAACTCGCGGCGGATCTTATCGCTTGGCGCAATCTCCTTCAGCCAGATGTCGACTGCCGCCTTCTCGCGCGAAAGCCCGCGCGGCCAGAGGCGGTCGATCAGGACCCGTGTGCCGTCCTCCGGCTCAACAGGATCGTAGACGCGTCGAAGGCGTACCGCGTGGGCTCTCATCCCTTGTGGTGTCCATGATCGGCGTCGAGTGCGGACAGCATGATCGTCGAATGCGCAAAAGCGCCACCCGCCCGCATTTCGGCAGCGACCCAGACAGCCTCCATCAACTCTTCTGGAGTGGCGCCGGCGCGTTTCGCCGCCTTCGTGTGACCCTCAATGCAGTAAGGACACTGGGTAACATGAGCAACCGCGACGGCGATGATCTGCTTCATCTTCGCGCTCAGATTGCCCTCTGCGAACGCCGCCCGGCTAAATGCCTCAAAGGCATCGCTCGTCTCCGGCGTCAGCTTGCGGCGGCGGTTACGGATTTCAGGAGTGGAGGCAGGATAAAGCGACTTGGTCATGACAAGCCCTCCGTCAACTCGGGCCAACCACGGCGCGAATGTGATCCGCAACCGGTGAAGCCGTGCCCGTGGTTTCAAAATAGTCTCAATCAATATCTTGCGTGCAACGCAGGTTTACATTCCTCTACCTTTTCAGCTTATCATATCTACTGGTGCCATCACGCCCGAACTTTGAGGTGCTGTCATGAGCGAATTACCCATCCCCCCTGCCCCTGAAAAGCCGATGCTTCATGCGAAGCCACGGGGCGCAATCCTGATCGTGACGCTGGTGGGGCTCAGCACGGTGGCGGTCTGGTTGGGCCTGTTCGCCATCTCGGCCGGGCGCTACACACCATGACTGGTCGAGACGGCAAGACTCCGAATTACGAACTGCGCTGGTTCGTGATCGGGCTTCTCGGACTTGCCGTGTTACTGGGGCTGTCATTCTGGCGCATGTTTTCAGCGCCTGGACGATTTCCCACCGACCCGATGACGGCGTCGATCCATCGTATCCTGAAGGAAAAGATGTTTCGCCATCCCGGCGTAGTGAAACTCGGGCCGCATCATTACCAGGTTTCGTTGATCGCCAGGCAGTTTCAGTTCGATCCGGACAAGATCGTGGTGCCCGAGAACGCGCGGATCGACTTTTATGTCACCAGTGCCGACGTGATCCACGGATTCGAACTGCCCGGCACCGACGTGAACGTGGAGGTCCTGCCCGGCTATGTCGCTCATGTATTCGCGACGTTTCACAAGCCCCATGAATATCTTGTGGTCTGCGACCAGTATTGCGGCATCGGCCATCAGAACATGATCGGCAAGTTCGAAGTCGTGTCGCACCTGCCAGCGAAGGCCGCGGTATCGACCATCGCTCCGACCACCGGAACAGCTACCGCCTCGCTCGAGAAGCTGGGGGCCGCGGCTTACGCCAGCCATTGCGCCGCCTGCCATCAGGCCAACGGCCAGGGGCTCGGTAGCGCCTTTCCGCCGTTGATGGGAACGGTCCCTGAATATGAACGTTCCGCTGCCGGCCAGGCGGCACTGACCGACGTTTTGCTGTACGGCCTCAAGGGCCCGATCAATGCTGCGGGCAAGACCTACAACGGCATGATGCCGGCCTGGGCCAGCCAGCTCGATGACAGGCAGGTTGCAGGAATTCTAGCTTATATTGCTGAGGCCTGGGGGAACGGAACCAGGGAGCCAGAGGACTACAAGCCGGTCGCCCCGGCCGCAATCAAGGCGGCGCGGGCAAAGACAATGACCCGGACCGAGGTTCACGCGGCCCGCGCCGCGGCGTTCGGCAACGGAAAGTAAGGGAGGCACAGCATGTCCGCCATCACCGGAACCCTGCCGGGCGAAGCCGCCGGGGCGCGCAGCCTGAAGGCGCCCGCGCTCGCTTTCATTCTTACCGCCTTCGCCGCCATGGTTATCGGCTCGGCCTTCGGCCCTTCGCAGGCACTGAACTATGCCAATATCAACGTTTATGGCAGCGTGCCGACCAGCTCCTATTATCAGGGGCTGACCATTCATGGCGTGCTGAACGCGCTGGTCTTCACCACCTTCTTCAACACCGGCGTGCTGTTTTATTTCCCGGCGCGCGAGTTGCGGGTGCGAGTCAATCTCGGCTGGATATGGTCCGCCTTTGCCCTGATGATATTCGGCCTCGCGCTCAGTCTCGAGGCGACGCTGACCAACCATGCCTCGGTGCTCTATACCTTCTACACACCGCTAAAGGCGGCCCCCCCGTTCTATATCGGCCTTGCACTGGTCGTCGTCGGCAGTCTGATGGTAGGCGCGGAAACGATCCGCATGCGCGCAATTTGGAAACGTAACAATCCAGAACGTGTGACGCCCTTGGTCTCCTACATGAGCGTGTCGGTCTGGCTTCTCTGGTTTCTCACCACCATCGGCATTGTTGCCGAGCTGATCTTCTGGGTGATCCCCTGGTCACTGGGTATCGAGAAGGGGATTGACCCGTTGCTGACCTTCACCCTGTTCTGGTACACTGGCCATGCCATCGTCTATTTCTGGGTGTTGCCGGCCTATATCTCCTGGTACGCCTTCGTTCCCTACGAGGCGGGAGGACGGTTGATCTCGGATACGCTCGGGCGGCTCACCTTCCTGATGTTCCTGCTATTCTCCGTCGAGGTGGGGCTGCACCACGAGGCGACGGTGCCCGGCATTGCGATGGGATGGAAGATGGAGCAGATGATCTTCACCTTCTTCGTCATTCCGCCCAGCCTGCTGACGGCTTTTACCGTCGCGGCTTCACTTGAGACTGCGGGTCATGCGCGCGGCGGGCGTGGCTGGCTCGGTTGGCTGACGGCTTTGCCATGGGATAATCCATCCGTCGCCGGCCAAGTACTGGCGATGTTCACCTTCATTCTCGGCGGCGCTACCGGGATTCTTCTCGCCAGCATGCCGAACGATGCGGTGGTGCATGACACCGTGTTCATTCCGGGACATTTTCACATCACCGTCGGAACCGCAACCGCGCTCACCTTCATTGCGATGAGCTACTGGCTGATCCCGCATCTGACCGGCCGCGTCCTTTATGCCCGCAAGCTCGCGGTGGTCAGCGTCTGGCTATGGGCGGTCGGGATGATGGGCATCGGTATCGGCCTCATGTGGCAGGGGCTGTACGGCACGCCGCGGCGCGACTGGATCAGTTCTCTCTCGCCTGACCCGTTCGTCCATCCAATCCCGATGGCGATCACCGCCGCAGCCGGCTTGGTGCTGCTGGCCGCCCTGATTTGCTTCGTCGTGGTTACAATCGGCACGCTGGTTTCACGCCCCGCGCATGATGCTACCGAGGTGCCCAAAATTCCGTTCGCCAACACTCCGATCGCAGAAGACTCGCGCTGGGTGCGGCTGATGGACCGGCTGGGCTTGTGGACCCTGGTGGCCTTCCTTCTCATCTTCGCTGTCTACGGACCCCTATTCGTAGCTCTGCTGTCTCATCAGGTATCGATCGCACCCAATACTGTGTACTGAATCTACCGCGCCTGTCCGTTTTTCACGCACAGCCGCAACATCGTAGCTGCTCAACCTGGTAGGTGTGCTGGGGTTCCGTTGAGGCGATGTTGTCGCCTTATTGGGTGGCGAGGACGGCCTCCCAGACGGCAGGCGCAGGTCGACTGAAACCGGTATGACTGTCGCAATTACCTGCTCCTCCGACCACCGACGACGCTACCCACGCTACCCACGCATAAAGCACCAGCACATCGAAGCTCAGAACCAGTCATCCAGCGTCGATCAGGATGAGAAGACGCGGCCGGCCGGGTCGCGGAGGATACCTCCTCGCAATGGGGAGACCTTCGTGCCCTGTACGCGGCGGTGGAAAAGTAGGCCATGTAGCGGCGGCATAACGACCATCAGAAGACCCTTCTTTCATGCCCGCAAATCTTACAACGGGCTACCGGGCGGCTTGGCATGAGGTTTCGCCGTCATCTCGACACCGAGAACCTTCATCACTGCGAGCGTTGTTTTGAGGGTGGGGTTTCCTTGCTCGCTAAACGACCGATACAGCTGTTCACGTGACAATCCCGTCTGCCGAGAAATTTCCGTCATCCCCTTAGCTCGGGCAACCACCCCTAGAGCCTTAGCGATATAGCTGGCATCACCAGTTTCAAACGCATCCGCCATGAAGTACGCAATTTCTTCATCATCAACCAAAGCGGCGGCCGGATCATAACTCGTCAGTTTCTCAGCCATTTTCAGAACTCCATTCCTTAGCTAGTTGCTTGGCAACGGCAATGTCTCGCACCTGTGTTCCCTTATCTCCGCCACACAACAACACGATCAGGACGCTTTCGTGCCGCTTGAAGTAAACTCGATAGCCTGGCCCATAGTGAATCCGCAGCTCACTTATCCCTTCCCCGACCGGCGAGACATCGCCTGCTAGACCTTCTGCTAGCCGCATGAGCCGAGTTGCGATGACGGTTCGTGCCCTCTTATCTCGCAGACGCGTTTCCCATTTCCGAAAGGTAGCGGTCTGCTTGATCTCGATCATCCCAAAAACGTCGTCTATAAACTACAAAATGTCAATCTACGTCTCCCGTCCGTCTGCCCAATACCGGTCGGTTTCGGACATCCATCCAGGGATATGCCCAAAACTATGCTTGACGAGATTATGGGCACCGCCCGATAATTCGGGTAGGTTTTTGGACGGAATTGCCCCATGTCCCGCGTATTTCTGTATGCCCGCGTCTCGACGGTCGAGCAGACCGCCGAGAATCAGATCGCCGAGGCGAAGGCCGCCGGCTTCGCCATCCGCCCGAACCGGATCATCATGGAAACAATCTCGGGAAGCGTCGCAGCTCGCCAACGGCCCGAGTTCCGCCGCCTCCTCGATCGCCTCGAAGATGGGGACGTGCTTGTTGTCACAAAGCTCGACCGGCTGGGCCGCAGCGCGCTAGACGTGCGGGCCACCGTCGATGCCCTCGCCGGCCTCGGGGTCCGGCTTCATTGTCTGGCCCTGGGCGGCGTCGATCTCACCAGTTCGGCCGGCCGCATGACCATGCAAGTGATAGCGGCCGTAGCGGAATTCGAACGAGACCTGCTGATTGAACGAACCCAAGCCGGGGTCCAGCGGGCAAGAGCAAGCGGTAAAGTGATCGGGCGGCCCGCATCTTTAACAGATGAGCAAAAGGCCGCTGTCAGGGAAGCGCGGGGCTCCGGCGCATCGATCTCATCCCTCGCACGGACCTATAAGGTCAGCCGCCAGACCATAGGCCGGGTCTGCGAATAACGCCCGCCACTCTCACCGGATTAACCAGGAGGCGCTATTTCTGGAATCGACCCAATCCTGACAAAATAGTCAGCGGGCTGCCACAACGCTAATCTTAGGAAACAGCACGCACCCAATACTATCGTCCCGCCGTCGCACGTCGTGCCTGCCGCTCCTGCTCGGGCTGCTCAGCTCGTTCCGCCCGCCGGATTTCCGCGCCGCTCTCGGCCGCACGCTGCCAGTAGCCGCGCGCATGGTCGCCCGCCTGGCTGTCAGCCCGGCCGGTGATCTGCCCTGCCTTCTGCTCGGCACGCAGCGCCATCAGATACCCGGAAATCTTCTCGGCATCCGCAGCCGCCCGGAATATCTCGCGCGGCTCTTGCTGCAAGGCTTTGATCCAG
>JAKAEC010000080.1 GCA_021818425.1 Pseudomonadota bacterium | reverse complement strand
CTCAACCTCCCCCTGAAGTCCTAACCATCATGATCCAACACACACTTCGCCATGCTTGTCTGGGCAAATTTCCCTAAAAACCGCCTCTCACCACAATCAGCGCGCATGGGCGCGCGATCTCGACCACTTAACTAGGCTTGCGTCCTTTGCGCGGTAACTGTGAACGCAAATCATGTGCAATTACACCCGCAGCGCAGACGGGAGTTTCAAAAAATACCGGTTGAACTTCGGAGGGGTTTTACGCCTTATATCCCCGGCCTCAACGCCGGGGTTTTACCTCGCGAATCAGACAACCTGGACACAACATGAATCGAGCCAAGATCGGCATCGTCACCGGATTACAAGCTGAGGCACAGTGGCTCCGTAACTGCGGATTCATGGTGCGTGCCGGTGGCGGTACCTCACATGGTGCCCAGGCTGCAGCGGAGGCGCTGGTAGAGGACGGCGCGAAGGGCCTGATTAGCTTCGGCCTAGCGGGTGGGCTGCGGCCTGGGCTAAGGCCCGGCACGGTGCTGGTGCCGTCCATGGTGATTTTTGGCACTCGCACTTACCCGTGCGACTATCGACTCATGGAATTTTTGGGCGGTGCAACGCCTAACCCAATTCTCTCTGGGCACAAAATCGCTGCCACCGCCCACGCCAAAGCTCTACTCTACCAACGCCATCGTCCTGCGGCGATCGACCTTGAATCTGGTTCGGTCGCAGCAACCGCCAAGGAACGGCAGTTGCCATTCGCAGTTCTGCGGGCGGTCGCGGACCCGGCGGAACGGGATTTGCCTCCCGCCGCACTGGTGGCTTTAAAGGATGATGGCAGTCTGGATTTTATGCGGCTTGCAAACTCAATAATTCGGCAGCCATGGCAAATGCCCGCCCTTTTTGTCGTGGGCCTAGACGCCAGGGCCGCGCGACGGGCGCTTCTCAACCGGATAAAATTACTTCCGGCCTCATCCTGAAACGAGGCCAGAGACGGTACCACTACTCGGCCGGAAGGGCTGCCTGCCGGGCTACTTTGGCGGCATTAATTTCCGCCATCTTGGTCTCGACATGCTTGGAGAATACATATTCCGCCTTGCGCGCTTTATCGAGGGGTATGTCCTTGGCCATAGCACCTTCGGTCTTGATACCGCCCAATGCAACCTTGGCAATTTTCCATGGATTCTTGATGGAATCCATTACCGCGGTGGCCTCAAAACCCGAATGCACCATACAATCTGAGCATTTCTCGTAATTGCCAACGCCGTAGCGGTCCCAATCGGTGGTTTCCATTAGCTCTTTGAAGCTCTTGGCGTACCCCTCCCCCAGCAGGTAACAGGGGCGTTGCCAGCCGAACACGTTACGCGTGGGATTGCCCCAGGGCGTGCACGCGTAGGTCTGGTTGCCTGCCAAAAAGTCCAGGAATAGCGGAGATTGGGTGAATTTCCACTTCCTGCCACGCTTTGCACTTTCCTTACCGCGACGGAAAATGGCGCGGAATAGCTCCTTAGTACGCTGGCGATTAAGGAAATGCTCCTGGTCCGGTGCGCGCTCGTAAGCGTAACCCGGGGACGTCATTACCCCCTCAATGTCGAGATCCGCGACTGTATCCAAGAAGGCCGCAACCCGGTCCGGGTCGGCGCCATCGAACAGGGTGCAGTTAATGGAAGTCCGGAAGCCTTTGGATTTACTTAACTTGATTGCATCCACCGCGCGCTCATACACGCCGTCCTGGTCGACAGACCGGTCGTGCATCTCCTTATCGCCGTCCAGATGAATGTCCCAACAGAAATTCTTGTGCGGCTTATACTGGTCGATCTTCTTCTCGAGCAGCAGCGCGTTGGTGCACAGGATCACGAATTTGCCCATCTTCAGATAGGCTTCCACAATCTGCGGCATTTCCTTATGCAATAGCGGCTCACCGCCAGCGATAGCGATAATCGGCGCCGGGCATTCCTCGGCCGCCTGTATGGCATCTGCCAGGGAGATTCGCTGATTCAGGATCTCGTTCGGATAATCGATTTTGCCGCAGCCCTGGCAGGCAAGGTTACAACGAAACAACGGCTCTAGCATTAGCACCAAAGGATAGCGCTTATTGCCGATGAGATGCTGCTTCAGAATATAGCTCCCGACGCGGAGAGCTTGGTTTAGCGGTACACCCATTCTTTTATCCTTAAACTTCAGCCACTTCAGCTGGCAGTTTAAACTTAACATCCTCCGGCGTGCCCGCCAGCAGTTCAATTTCCACCTTGCCAAACTGCCTCATGCCATCAATGACACCTTGCACCAGAACTTCTGGCGCAGAAGCACCGGCGGTCAGGCCGACCCTGGTCACGCCGGTGAACCACTCTACCTGAAGGGCTCTGGCGTCGTCGATCAGATAAGCCGGACGGCCAAGTTCGAGACCGATTTCACGCAGCCTGTTGGAGTTGGAAGAATTTTTACTTCCCACGACCAAAATCAAGTCCACCAGTTCGGCTAAATGATGCACCGCCTCCTGGCGGTTCTGGGTCGCATAGCAAATGTCCTTCACATCCGGGCCGACAATAGCAGGAAAACGCCGCTTCAGCGCCGCAATGATACCGCGGGTATCATCCACAGAAAGGGTGGTCTGCGTGATATAGGACAGCTTCTCTGGATCTATGACTTGCAGCCTTTCTGCGTCCTCAACCGTTTGCACCAGATACACCGTGCCGTCGATTTGGCCGATGGTGCCCTCGACCTCTGCGTGTCCTGCATGGCCGATCAGCACAATTTCGCGACCTTGAGCAGCGTAACGGCGGCCTTCGGCGTGCACCTTGGCCACCAGAGGGCACGTGGCGTCGATCACTGGAAGGGATCGGTCAGAAGCTGCCTGTACCACTTTTCGCGCCACCCCATGGGCAGAAAACACTGTCCAAGCGCCTTCAGGAACCTCGTCCAGTTCGTCCACGAAAACCGCGCCCCGGGACCGCAAATTTTCCACAACATGCCGATTATGCACGATTTCATGCCTGACATAGATGGGAGGGCCGAATTTGTTCAGCGCGCGTTCGACAATGTCAATCGCCCGCTCCACCCCGGCACAAAAACCGCGGGGTTGCGCAAGAATCACGCGCAATGTCTTCGGGGGCTGAGAACCGTCCATGTCGCTTATCCTGTTGCTCGTACGTCACGCCGTGCCGCATTTTGTAGTGTGCATTAGGTCATTGCCTCTACAATCTGCAAGCTTACGCGTATTCTAACCCACCGCTGCCGGATAAAATAGCGGGGTAACCGGAAATTCCGGGATACGGGTATAAGTCACGGGGGCTTCTGGCATTTCAGGTGATTGTCACCTATGTTTGCTAAATGAACAAAGTGATGCGCACCCCTAATCAGGAGGATGAGCATCGTTGAACAGGTTGAAGCTAAAATGAGTGGACCACGCATGGGAAGACAGACGAAGCGGCATACTGGGGGACTTATCTGATGCCGCCAGCGACACCGATGCTCGACCGCGTCACTTTTCCTGCAGATTTACGCAATTTTTCGACAGAACAGCTGAAGCAACTGGCGGACGAGCTTCGGGCCGAGACGATTGACACGGTCTCCGTTACCGGCGGGCATCTCGGGTCGTCGCTCGGTGTGGTTGAGTTGAGCGTAGCGATCCATGCTGTGTTCGACACACCTCGTGACCGGCTGATCTGGGACGTGGGTCATCAGTGCTATCCGCACAAGATTCTTACCGGCCGTAGAGACCGGATTCGGACTCTACGCCAGCCAGGCGGCTTGTCTGGATTCACTCGCCGCTCAGAAAGCGAGTACGATCCATTTGGCGCGGCGCATTCCAGCACTTCGATTTCCGCGGGCCTTGGGATGGCCGTAGCGCGGGATCTTAAAAAAGAAGAGCCGGCTCGAAACGTCATTGCGGTTATCGGCGATGGCTCAATGAGTGCGGGCATGGCGTATGAAGCCATGAACAATGCCGGGGCCATGAAGTCCCGCCTCATCGTCATCCTTAACGATAATGACATGTCGATCGCGCCACCCGTCGGGGCGATGAGCGCTTATTTGTCCGCGCTGATCTCCTCGAGGAGCTTTCTTAGCCTGCGCGACTTCGCTGCCAAAATGGCAAAGCGCTTTCCACGCCCCATTGAGCGTACCGCACGAAAGGCTGAGGAATACGCGCGCGGCATCCTTACCGGCGGCACCCTTTTTGAGGAGCTTGGCTTCTACTACGTTGGCCCCATCGACGGTCACAACCTAGAACACTTGCTGCCCGTTCTTCGGAACCTTCGCGACTCCGACGTGCAAGCCCCGCTGTTGCTGCATGTAGTGACGCAAAAAGGTAAGGGCTACGCTCCGGCGGAAGCAGCAGGCGACAAATATCACGGCGTGTCGAAATTCAACGTTATTACCGGGGAACAAAAAAAAGCGCCACCGGGCCCGCCAACCTACACTAACGTATTCGCCAAAGCGCTTATTGCCGAGGCGGAATCGAATCAAAATATCGTTGCCATAACCCCTGCTATGCCCGGCGGTACGGGGCTGGATAAATTTGCAAAAAAATTCCCCGACCGGATGTTCGATGTTGGCATTGCCGAGCAGCACGCCGTAACCTTCGCCGCCGGCATGGCCGCCGAGGGCATGGCGCCCTTCTGTGCTATTTATTCAACATTCCTTCAGCGCGGCTATGACCAACTGGTGCACGACGTGGTATTACAAAGCCTTCCGGTCCGATTTGCCATGGACCGGGCCGGGCTTGTGGGGGCCGACGGGGCAACTCACGCTGGCGCCTACGACCTATGCTACCTAAGCCCGATGCCGGGCATGGTCATAATGGCGCCCTCCGATGAGGCAGAGCTCATGCACTGCGTGGCAACAGCAGCTGCGATCGACGATCGGCCTTCTGCCTTCCGCTATCCGCGCGGCGAGGGAATGGGTGTTGCGCTTCCAGATCGCGGCACACCTTGGGAAATTGGAAAAGGACGCGTGCTCCGGGAAGGTAGCCGGATCGCAATCTTGTCACTCGGCACCCGTCTAGCGGAAGCGCTGGCAGCGGCTGATGAGCTCGCCGCCAAAGGACTCACAACGACCGTTGCGGATGCGAGATTTATGAAGCCGCTGGATACTACGCTGGTCGATAGGCTTGCCCAGAACCATGAAATACTGATCACGATCGAAGAGGGTGCCGCTGGCGGGTTCGGCGCCGCGGTGGCGCATCACCTTGCGTGGACCGGTGCATTCGACAAGGGCCTGAAATTCAGGCCGATGACGTTACCGGATCGCTTGATAGATCACAATTCTCCCGCTGCCCAGCTCATCGAAGCCGGCCTAACGGCTCAGCACGTCGTCAACCATGCGATGAATGCCGTTGGCATACAAACTTTCCATGATTTTGTTGCCGTCCCCGCACAGTAGAGGGGCTATATATACGGCATGAAATACATTCCCAACTTCTCCCTCCGCCTCTTTTTGGCTCTCGCTTTCCTGTTCCCGGTAGACGCGCTGGCGGCAACGTCTACCGCCAACGCACCAATTGTCGCGCTCGATAATGCGCTCATTTCGGCCATGAAATCCGCAGCGGCTGGGCAAAATTTTCAGGCCAGATATAATGCGCTTGCACCGGTGGTTGAGCAGACCTACGACTTGCCGCTTGTAACCAAAAATTCAGTTGGTTTTTTATGGTCCACCTTGCCGGCTGCGCAGCAAAATGAGCTTATCTCATTGTTCACCCGGTTCACGGTTTCGAGCTATGTTTCTCAATTTAATGGGTATAATGGTCAAACCATCACAATCATTCCGCCCGAGAAGACCTTGGGGCAAAAAAAGATTGTCGAGACGGAGTTACGCTCATCTGACGGTAACGGCATAAAAATCGACTATCTAGTAGCCAATAGCAACGGCACATGGAAAATCGATGACGTGCTCCTGAACGGCACAATCAGCCAGGTTGCAGTGCATGCGTCCGATTTCGCATCGCTTGTGAAAAACGGCGACGCATCGCAGTTGATTTCCGCGCTCAAGGCTAAAATCAAGGTTCTCGAGAGTTCCTAACCATCCCCATTTTGTGCTGAATGCAACTGGCAAGCCTTTGCAAATACTCGCCATAATCACCGCTTTTCTGGCTCTCGCTGGTGCCATTCAGCAATGGTACGGTGCTGTTGTGGTTGAGCGCTTCAGTAAACAGCGGCGGATTGCTCGCAAAAGTCACCCTCCCATCACGATTTTAAAACCATTATGCGGGGTTGAGGCACTCACAGAAGTGGCGTTAGAATCGTTCTTCTTGCTCGACTATCCGGCTTACCAGCTCGTTTTTGGCGTCCAGAACGCTGATGATCCAGTGCTAGCGGTGATTTCAAGCCTTCGGGCCCGCTATCCCGGGCAAGACGTCGCCTTGATGGTGAACGATACCGGGCACGGCCAAAATCGGAAAATCTCCAACCTCATCAACATGATCCCGCTGGCAAAGTACGACGTCCTCGTGATTTCGGACGCAGATGTACACGTACCCCCGTATTATCTCGATGCGGTAATTGGCGCCCTAGAGGAGCCTGGAGTTGGGGTCGTGACAACAGTCTACACGGGATTG
>JAKAEC010000079.1 GCA_021818425.1 Pseudomonadota bacterium | reverse complement strand
ACCAATCCCTACTTCGGTGGAGAGAAGCCAACAGCGACCCGGATGTCGAAAGCAAGACCACTACCAGATCTGGTGGCGGTTTAGCTAACTCGATAGTGCCCATGGCAAATATCCGGCTGCGTGCTCTGTTCTCCGGCTATTCGGACGCGCAGATCAAGGGGTTGTAGGCGATATGGCGGAATTCTCCGAGCTTGAGGATTTTCTTAGCCTGCCGGTACGCACTTATTCCTCAGTATGGTAATGCGGCGGGGCTTTGCGCTGGCCACTGCCGTCCATTCCTAAATTTTGCTGGCGGACGAATGGATTCTGGCGGGGAGGCGGCCTTCCTGAGCAAGACGCGGAAGCGACCGGAGACGATGGGTGGAAGCACCGGGATCCTGGGTTTCCGGCGGTTTCGATGCAATGGTGCAACCGGTTGATCTGGATAGATGGCGGGGTTGCCTATGCGGATCGCGTGCCGGAGGAAATTCTATCCGCCTATCTGCCGCCGGATCAGTTCCAGCAGGCGAGAACGGTCGCCAGCCGTACTGCGGCCTAACTGCGCGCGGAGCGTTGCTGGCGGGCCTGTCTTGCACGTGCTATCCTGGATGGTTGAAGGAGGGGTGAGGTATGTATATTCCACCCGCTTTTGCCGAGACTAAGTCTGATGAGCTTGAGGCCATTATGCGTGCGGCCTCTCTGCCGGTGCTGGTTTCACCTGCGCGCGGCGGCGGGCTGCTGGCGACGCATCTGCCGCTGCTATTCCAGGCACCCGATCGGCTAATCGGCCATGTGGCTAAGGGCAATTTTCATTGGCGGGATTTCGAACCGGACCAAGATTCATTGGCGATGTTCACGGTGGCGGACGGCTACGTCAGCCCCTCTTGGTATCCCGCGAAGCAGGAGCATGGCCGGGTGGTACCAACATGGAATTATGTCGCAGTACACGCCACCGGGCGGCTTTCGATTGTTGAGGAGGCAGCGCCGCTGCTCGAGATTGTGACGTCGCTCACCAAGCGTTACGAGCAGGGTCGGACGCAACCATGGGCGGTTGCGGATGCGCCGGATGATTATATCGCGGCGCAGCTGGCGGGGATTGTGGGGCTGGTGCTGACAATCACGAGGCTGGAAGGCAAGGCAAAGCTGAGCCAGAATCGTAGCAAGGCCGACCGAGAAGGCGTGATTGCTGGAATTTCGGCCGAAAACTCTGCACTGGCAGAGGCTATGAAACGCCGTCGCTGAGCGCGGGCTCTTTGACCCTCTGCACGGGGGGCGGTCTGTGCGGTTGTGCTGCCTTGCTGCCGGTGTTGAACTTCGCGAGCAGACGGGAGATGGTTTGCGCATCTTGCGCTAGGGCCTTGCTGGCGGCGGCAGCTTCCTCGGCCATGGCGGCGTTGGCCTGGGTCATCTGGTCCATCTGGTTTACGGCGGTGTTTACCTGGGCCAAACCCACGGATTGCTCGTGCGCGCTGGCGGCGGATTCGCCGATGGCCTTGTCGATTCTCTGCACATGCCCGGCGATATTCTCAAGTGATTGCCTAGTTTCTGCCACGGATTTCACCCCGGCGGCGACGATCTCTCCGGAGTTGGCGATCAGCGTCTTAATCTCCTTCGCCGCGTCAGCGGAGCGTTGGGCCAGCGCTCGTACCTCCGTAGCGACCACGGCAAAGCCACGCCCCGCCTCGCCGGCGCGGGCTGCCTCTACGCCGGCATTCAGGGCCAACAGATTGGTCTGGAAGGCGATCTCGTCGATCACGCTGATGATATTGGAGATTTTTTCGGAGCTCTCGTCGATCTTGCCCATGGCCTGCACGGCAGTGCCAGCCACTTGACCTGAGCTTTCCGTATCTTCGCGCGCTTTGCCCGCCGTGGTGCGCATTTGGGCGGCGGTCTCAGCGGATTGGCGGACGGTGGCAGTGATCTGCTCCAGCGCCGCAGCGGTTTCCTCTAGGTTCGCGGCTTGACGTTCGGTGCGCAGGGAAAGCTGGCCGGCGGAATCGCTGACCGCCGCAGAGGTTTGTAGTATGCTTTCGGCTGATGCGGCGATGTCGTGCAACGTTTCCCGTAGGGCGCTGACGGCGTTATTGAAATCCCCGCGCAGACTGTCGATGGAGGGGATCAGCGGCCGGTCGAGATGGGTTTGTAGATTGCCCCGGGATAGCTCCGCCAGCGCGTTGCCGATCTGCTGAACATTTTCCATGCGCTCGGACAAATCCGCGGCGAATTTAACGACCTTCACCACTTGGCCGTTCGCGTCGAAGATGGGGTTATAGCTCGCCTGCAGCCAGACGTTTCGCCCGCCTTTGCCGATGTGGTGATAATCGCCGGAGAGGAATTCCCCATCGCTCAGTCGGCGCCAGAATTGCTTATATTCGGCGCTGGCGGCGAATCCGGGATCCACGAACATGCGGTGATTCCGGCCTTTGATCTCCTCCATCCGGTAGCCGACGGTTTTGAGGAAATTCTCGTTCGCCTCCAAGATCGTGCCGTCCGGCTGAAAAGTTATCATCGCCTGGGAACGTTGGATGGCACTGAGGATGCTAAGTTCCTCCATCGCCTTCGTATGAACCGCCGTTATATCGAGGCCGAGCTCGACAATTGTCTTTACCCGGCCGGCTCGCCCGCGCACCGGCGTGTAGGAAGCGCGTAGCCATAAATCCCGCCCGGCTTTGTCGATCCGGCGATACCGTCCGGTCTTGAACATGCCTTTGGCAAGGTCGTCCCAGAAGGCGGCGTAATCCGGACTGGCGGCATCCTTGGGCGGCATGAGCATACGGTGGTGGCGCCCCACGAGTTCCGACAGCGCATAGCCTGTGGCTTGCAGGAAATGCTTGTTGGCATCCAGGATCACTCCCTGGGGGGTAAATTCGATCACGGCGAAAGAGCCGCAAAGAGCATTGAACGTGGCGGAGTTCTGGAGGAGACGCAGAGGGCTGAGGAGAGGCATGGGCTCGGCCTTTTTAATGATTGCCGGCCCGATAATGGGTGGTTTTTGCTAACGTTATATGAATCCGAGCAGTAAAACAAAAAGCCCGGCAGCTTGCGCTGCCGGGCCGGATCGGCTTTCTGTGTAGAAAGATTATTCTTCGGTCTGCTGATTGCGGCGACGGATGGCCGCACCCAGAATGTCGCCCAGCGAGGCGCCGGAGTCCGATGAGCCGTAATCGGTGATTGCCTGCTTGTCCTCGTCGATCTCCTTGCCCTTGATCGTGAGCTGCAACTTGCGGGCCGCGCGGTCCACCGCCGTGATCTTGGCGTCGACCTTGTCGCCCACGCCAAAACGCTCGGGGCGCTGCTCTGCCTTGTCGCGCGCAAGTTCGGCGCGGCGGATGAAGCCGGTTAGCACGTCGTCCACCTTCACCTCGATGCCATTGCTCTGCACGGCGGTGACCACGCAGGTGACGATCTGGTTCTTGTGGATGCGGTCCAGCACGCCAGCGGCAGGATCCACCTCAAGCTGCTTGACGCCGAGCGAGATGCGCTCCTTTTCCACGTCCACATCCAGTACCTTAGCCTTGACGACTTGGCCCTTCTCGAACTTGGTGATTGCCTGCTCGCCGGCTTCTTCCCAAGAGAGGTCTGACATGTGGATCATGCCGTCGATCTCCGGGCCAACCGCAATGAACAGGCCGAACTCGGTGATGTTACGGATCTCGCCCTCGACGATTGAGCCAATCGGGTGCTCGTCCTGGAATTCTTCCCAGGGGTTGCGCTGCACCTGTTTCAGGCCCAGCGAGATACGGCGCTTGGAGGCGTCGACATCCAGCACGACCACTTCGACTTCCTGGCTTGTGGAGACGATTTTGCCAGGATGGGCATTCTTCTTGGTCCACGACATTTCAGAGACATGCACGAGACCTTCGACGCCGGCTTCCAGTTCCACGAAGGCGCCGTAATCGGTGATGTTGGTGACGCGGCCGGTAGCCTTAACGCCCGGCGGGTACTTCACGTCCACGCCTTCCCACGGATCGGCCTCGAGCTGTTTCATGCCCAGCGAGATCCTCTGGGTGTCGGCGTTGAAGCGGATGACCTGCACCTTTACCGGTTGGCCAATGGTCAGTGCTTCGGCCGGATGATTAATACGCTTCCAAGCGATATCGGTCACATGCAGCAGGCCGTCGACGCCGCCGAGATCGACGAAGGCACCGTAATCGGTAATGTTCTTGACCACGCCGTCGAGAATCATGCCTTCTTTCAGGCCGGTGATTAGCTCGGAGCGCTGCTCGGCGCGGGTTTCTTCGAGTACCGCGCGACGGGAGACGACGATGTTGCCGCGCTGGCGATCCATCTTCAGAATCTGGAAGGGCTGAGCCACACCCATGAGCGGACCAACATCGCGCACGGGGCGGATATCAACCTGGGAGCCGGGCAGAAACGCAGTGGCGCCGCCGAGATCAACCGTGAAGCCGCCCTTGACTCGGCCATGGATGACGCCATTCACACGGGTCTGGGCTTCGAACGCCTTCTCAAGCTGTGTCCAGCTTTCTTCGCGCCGCGCCTTCTCGCGCGACAGAACCATCGAGCCGTCCTTGTCCTCGTAGCGTTCGATGAACAAATCATACACGTCGCCGGGATTGACCTCGGGCTTAGCGCCGACGGGGGCGAACTCACGCAGCGGCACGCGGCCTTCCGATTTTAGGCCAACATCGACAATCACGTAATCGTCGTCGATGCGCAGCACGCGGCCGGAGACGACGGAACCTTCGAAGCCGGCGTCACCGCCAAGGGAGGAATCAAGCAGGGCGGCGAAATCATCGGCGCCGGTATAAGCCGGCGCATCGGAATGGCGCAGGGCAATATTGGAAGAAGCCATGTGGCTGTGTGTGTCCTTGAAAACGGGCTGGTTCAGCCCTGTGGCATGCGCGGCCTGGGTGTCAGGCAACGGCTAGAGCATCCCAGCCGTTTGGCGGGGATGTCCGGTTGAGTGATGCCGCGCTGTTTAGACCTGATGGCGGCAAAGTCAAGTAAAACCGGGCCGGCGCAGGATTTGCCTTGGCACGAGGGTGACCGTGCCCGCTGGAGCCATGATGGTGGCAGTCCTGTGGTGCATTTTGGACGCCAGCGTGGCTTGGCGCCGACATTTTTATGCTAGGTCTAGTCGGCCTGTGTAGGACTTGCCGATTATTGGCGCTACCAGCCTTCTACTGGTATTTCTACCATATGGCGGGGCCGTGATGCAGCGTGCAGCTGAGGCTTCATGTTCGCAGATTAGCTGCTATAAGCCGGACGCAATGACATATTTCCGCTCCGGCTTTGTCCGTCTGTCCCTGCTTGCTCTCGGCCTCACTCTGGCCTCCTGTTCAGGCTCCTCCAAAAGTGCCGCATCGCTGGGTGACTTCGCCAGCGGCACTATGCCGCCACCGGATCAAGCTTACGCCATAGCCGTAAGGCGCATGCAGAATGGCGATTATGGCAAGGCGGTGAGCGATTTTGACGCGCTGCAGGAAACCTACCCTTACTCCACTTGGTCTACACATGCGGAGCTTCTGGGCGCCTATTCGCAATATAAACAGATGGATTACCAGGACGCGATCAGCTCACTGAACCGCTATATCCAACTGTATCCGGAGAACAGCGAGGTCGCTTATGCCTACTACCTGAAGGCGCTCTGCTATTTCGAGCAGATCGGTGGTGTGCAGCGTGACCAGACGGTAACCTACGAAACCATTCAGGCGCTGAAGGACGTGATTACCCACTTCCCGGACAGTGCCTATGCCCACGATGCGCGGATCAAGCTCCGCCTAGCCTATAACCGTCTCGCCGGGCATGATATGTCGATTGGCCGGTATTACGAGAAACAACATCTCTATGCCGCTGCAATCGGCCGCTTCCAGGATGTGGCGACCAGGTATCAGACTACCACCTATGCCCCGGAAGCGTTGGAGCGCATAGTGGAGGTATATCTGGATCTCGGTTTGACCGATCCGGCCATCCGCACCGCCTCTGTATTAGGCTATAATTATCCGGGTAGTTCCTGGTACCAAGCGGCGTATGACAAGCTGAAGGATCATGGGCTCGTGAACAGCTCGGACGAAGCCTCGGCAAATTCCAACGCCGCCGCGCCGCCGCAGCCGCCGAAGCCGAAACGTCATTGGTACTGGCCATTCTGACAGGACCGCGCTGACATGTTGAACAGCCTCTCGATCCGCGATGTGGTGTTGATCGAGCGGCTCGATCTGCATTTTTCTGCCGGGCTGACGGCGCTGACCGGCGAAACAGGAGCCGGCAAATCGATTCTGCTGGATAGTCTTGGCTTAGCGTTGGGTGCGCGAGCGGACGCTGGGCTGATCCGCGCCGGGGCGGCGCAGGCCGTGGTCGCGGCCTGCTTCTCTGCCGAGGTAGCGCACCCTGTGCATGCGCTGCTAGCCGATCAGGGGCTTGATTCAGGGGGGGAGATTTTGTTGCGGCGCATCGTCACGCGCGATGGCCGCTCCCGCGCTTTGGTGAACGACCAGCCGGTGAGCGTGGCGTTCTTGAGAAATCTTACTGCCTTACTCATCGAGGTGCAGGGTCAGCATGAGCAGGTGGGGTTGGCCGATCCGGCGCACCACATCGCGCTGCTGGACGCGTTTGGCGTGCTGGACGCAAAGCGCGCCGAGGTGGCCGCCGCCTACAAGGCATGGCAGGACACGGCCGCGCGC
>JAKAEC010000078.1 GCA_021818425.1 Pseudomonadota bacterium | reverse complement strand
GAGAGATTGGGTTTGTGAGACATGTGGAACCGAACACGATCGGGATCTAAATGCCTCATTGAACATTCTCCGCCTCGGACATGAGGCGCCCACTGGAGGAAGCCCCGTCCTTTAGGGCGGGGAGGATGTCACAGTTGTCGCGCTCTAACGTTTATTTTTTGCGAGCGCCAATACCGGCGAATTTCTTGTTGAACTTGGCAACCTGGCCGCCCGTGTCCACAATGCGCTGCTGTCCTGTCCACGCCGGATGAGATTTCGGATCAATATCCAGCCGCAAGGTTTCGCCAGCGTTACCCATGCACGAACGGGTCTTGAATTCCGTACCATCCGTCATGATGATATTGACCTCGTGATAGTCCGGATGAATGTTGGCTTTCACCGTGTAACTCCGTGTATAATGGCCGCCGATCCCGACCGGCAGCAAGGAAAGCCCGGCTTTACGCGGCCTACGCACAGGATGCAAGGGTAGACTTGGCAAAATCCGCTGCCTGGGCAAGGGCCTGGCGCGCTTCGGGCAGGAAAGACTGGCTGATCTGCCATACATGCGGAAGGTTGGGCCAGATCGAAAGCTTCACCCATCCTCCTTCTGCTTTTATCTTCTCCGCTATTCGTCTTGAATCGTCGAGTAATATCTCCCGGTCGGAAACCTGGATCAAGGTTCGCGGCAATCCACGAAGGTCGCCATAAAGCGGCGAGGCAAGTGGTGTTTCAGGATTCACCCCCTGCAAATACAAAGCCGCCACTTCGGCAATACGTGAACCAACCAACAGGCTTTCTCGCTCCGCATTGGCCTTTATAGACGCACCTGTCGCGGCAAGGTCGGTCCAGGGAGAAAACAGGACTAGCCCCGCGGGCATGGCAAGCTCTGCTTTGCGCGCCGCCAGCAATGTGGCCAAAGCCAACCCGCCGCCAGCAGAATCCCCTGCCATCACAAGCCGAGCCGCACCGTGCGTCACCAGCGCCGCACGATAGCAAGCCAGTGCATCGTCAACTGCCGCTGGAAATGGGTGTTCCGGCGCCAAACGGTAACGAGGCGCAAACACCGCAAAGCCGTGCGCGGCAAACCCTCCGGTGATGGGCCGATGGGTGGCCGGCGAACAAGCAAAATACCCGCCTCCGTGCAAATACAGCATTACGCCAGCCGCTTGTGCCGTTCCTGTCGCCCACTCACCGGGTACGCCACCAACCACGTCAGCCTCGAAGGAGACCCCCGAGACGGCCGGCGCCGAAAGACATTCGAAAGCCGCACGCGCTTCAAGCGGAGTTTGGGCCTTGGCGAGCCTGCGCTTCACGAACAGGCGCAGCACCGGATTGATAACGTAGGACTGCCAACTCGGCATAAGTATCATACTCCTGTTGAATCTGAGCAGCCGTTGTGCACGCGGCATGTCATGGCTATCGATGTAAACACGTTTTGTGCTTGAGGAAGCGGTTCGCCGGTGTTGGCCGATTGATGCCCGTTATTTCATGGTGCGCTCTGATGTCGCCGCGGTGCCGCGGTGCCGCGGCATCACGAGGTAAAGCGTCCGCTCATGCAGCACAATAAGAAATTTTTACCGACAGTTATTGATCCGCCACGCTGGCAGTGAGAACATCGACACATGGAGTTCATCTTCATGCTCACCCATCAGGACCGCACCGTGCCTGACTGTCTTGCGGTCTTGGAAGAGGTCGCCCCGCTCGGGCTGCGGCATATTGGCGTCAAAGATATCGGCGTGGACGAGGACACGCTTTATCGGTTGCATAAGCGCATCAAGGAACTTGGCGCCGTGTCCTATCTGGAAGTGGTGGCCACCTCGCCCGAAGCCGCGCTACACTCCGCGCAAATCGGGAAGGCGGTCGGGGTGGATAGGCTATTAGGTGGCACTCAGGTGACCGAGACGTTGGAGATTCTGGCTGACAGCAAGGTGGAATATTATCCCTTTCCCGGCACGCCGGTCGGCCATCCCACCCGGCTTCGCGGCGGCGCGGCGCAGGTGGAGACCCATTGCGCTACCTTCGCAGCCCTAGGCTGCGCAGGCGCGGATTTGCTCGCCTACCGGGCCATCGAGGCCGAGCCGCTTGCCCTGGTGCGCGCTGCACGAAATGGGTTGAAGGCCAAAACCCTGATTTGCGCCGGCGGGGTGGACAGCCCCGCCCGCATCGCCGCATTGCGACGAGCAGGGACGGATGGGTTTACCGTTGGCTCCGCTGCCTTTAACGGCGTATTCGCGCCAGGCGAGCCCCTCACCGCACAGCTGAAAGCGATCCTTGCATGCGCCTAAAGGGAAAACGGATATTCATCACGGGGGCAGGCGGCGGCATCGGCCGCGCCACCGCCGAAAAATGCGCCGCCGAAGGTGCACGTGTTATTTGCGCCGATCTGAACGAGAACGCCGCAGCGGCAAGTGTGGAAGCCATCCGCAGCGCAGGTGGCGAGGCGATCGCAATAACCGGCGACCTGACCAACGAAACTGCCTGCGCCACCATGTTTTCCCAAGGGGCGGCAGCATTTGGCGGGCTCGATGTACTGTTCAATAATGCCGGCATCTGCCTAAATGATGATGCTGGTCCGGTGGAAACGCCGCTGGCAAGCTGGGACGCCACCATCGCCGCCAACCTCACCTCGGTATTTCTTTGCTGCAAATTTGCCCTTCCCCACCTGCTGCAATCGGGCAATGGCGTCATCATCAACAATGCCTCCATCGTCGCCTTGGTCGGCTCCGCCTTTCCCCAAATCGCCTATACGGCCGCCAAGGGCGGCGTGCTGGCAATGACGCGCGAACTCGCCATCATGTATGCGCGCCGAAAGCTACGAGCCGTGGCCATCTGCCCTGGCCCCACCGCCACTCCACTGGTGAAGGCGTTTCTGGCAGACGAAAACGCATGGAAGCTGCGGCGGCGATATTTACCGATGGGCCGACTCGGCGAGCCTTCCGAAATCGCGAACCTTGTCTCATTCCTCGCCTCCGATGAAGCCAGCTTCATTACGGGCTCGGCCTATACGATCGATGGCGGCTTGACGGCCGCTTATGTGATCGACGATTCCTCGACCTGAGCGATGCCCAACCTCTGCCGGGATTGCGATGCTCCGGTGGAAGGACAAAGCTGCCTCCAGTGCGGTGGCGTACGCGTGGTGCGTCATCCTGAACTTTTTAGCCTCTCCATTGCCCATATCGATTGCGACGCCTTCTATGCTGCGGTGGAAAAGCGCGACAGGCCAGAACTACGCGACAAACCGCTGATCATCGGCGGAGGTGTGCGCGGGGTAGTCGCCACTTGCTGCTATATCGCGCGGATCTATGGCGTGCGTTCCGCCATGCCGATGTTCAAGGCTCTCAATCTCTGCCCCCAGGCCGTGGTGCTGAGCCCGGACATGGCAAAATATTCCTCCGTTTCCCGTCAGGTGCGAGCGATGTTGGAAGCCCTTACCCCTTTGGTACAGGTGCTTTCCATCGATGAGGCAGCGCTTGACCTCTCTGGCACCGAGGCACTGCACGGCGCGCCCCCCGCCATCGTGCTCTCCCGCTTGGCCCGGCACATCGAGGCCGAACTCGGCATCACCATCTCCATCGGCCTTGCCGCCAACCGTATGCTGGCCAAGCTCGCCGCCGAGCGAGACAAGCCGCGAGGTTTCACAGTGCTGGGTTCAGAGGCAGCTGCAGTTTTGGCGCAGGAAAAGGTCAGCCTCCTGCCCGGCATCGGCCCCACCCAAGTGAAGCGACTGGGAGCACTGGGCATCCTCACCATCGGTCAGCTTGCTGCACTAGACGAACGCGCCGCCGGCAAGTTGGGCCAGGAAGGCGCCTCGTTGGTGGCCCGCGCCCGCCTGCAGGATGACCGCCCCATTCGTCCAGAACAGGAAAGTAAATCCATCAGCACAGAAACAACCTTTGAGACGGATATTTCGGACCGCACCGCCCTGGAAACAGAGCTTTGGCCGCTCTGCGAGAAGCTTGGTCGGCGCCTGCACCGCGAGAGCCAAGCCGCCGCTGGTATCATTTTGAAGCTGAAAACCGCAGATTTCCAGCTGCGTACCCGCAGCCAGCGGCTGCCCGCCCCTACCCAACTCGCGGAAACCATTTTCGAAGCCGCGCTTGCTTTGCTTTCTCGGGAGGCGGTTGGCACGCGGTTCCGGCTCATCGGTATCGGCGCAGCACCTCTCGCCGATGCCGCTCTTGCCGATCACGGCGACCTGGCCGACAGCAACGCGCCTAGACGACGCGCCCGGCAAGAGGCAATCGACCGGCTCCGCGCTCGCTTTGGCGATGCAGCCGTCCAACGCGGCCGCTCCTTGCGCCCGGCAAAACTAAAGCGCTAGGAATTGCCATGCCCGAAGGAAACAATCGATGACCGACATTGCTTTCGACCGTTCGGCCTTCCGCGAAGCCATGGCCCGAATGGGTGCTGCGGTGAACATCATCACTACCTTGGGGCCAAGCGGCGATATCGGTATGACCGTCTCAGCAGCCTGCTCGGTTACCGACGATCCGGCGACAATGCTTGTTTGCATCAACCGCGCCAGCCGCCTGCACGAAATTTTCAAGACGAGCGGCTTCTTGTGCGTGAATGTGCTGACGCATGAGCACGAAGAGCTTTCGCCCGTCTTCGCCGGAGCCGGCAATCTTCCAATGGCTGCGCGCTTCGCCCGCGGCACGTGGATCCGTCTGGCTACCGGCGCGGCTGTGCTGAAAACCGCCGCCGCAGCCCTGGACTGCAAAGTCAGCCAAAGTGTAGATGTTGGTACACACACAGTATTCTTCTGCGCAGTTCAAGCAATCCATCTTGGCCAGTCCAGCTCCGGCCTCGTCTATCAAGGCCGGGCCTATCACCAGATTCTGCATAAACTTGGCTAAGCCTCGGCCCGAATCGCCTCGATCTTTTCAAGAATCACAGTGGCGAGATTCAGCCGGTCGAACCGCGCGATCTGCTGCAACCCGGTGGGCGAGGTCACGTTGATCTCAGTCAAATAATCGCCGATCACGTCTATACCCGTGAACAGCAGCCCTTCCCGTTTTAGTACAGGCCCGATGGCGGCACAAATCTCCTGATCCCGTGCGGTCAGCTTGGCCGGCTCCGCGACTCCGCCCGCATGCATGTTGGAGCGCGAATCCCCCTCTGCCGGCACCCGGTTGATGGCGCCGAGCGGCTCGCCGTCGATTAGGATGATCCGCTTATCCCCCTTGCGCACCGCCGGCTCATAACGCTGAACCATAAGCGGCTCACGCGAGGCCGTGAAAAACATATCCAGCAATGATCCGAGATTCTCGTCATCCGGCTTAATGCGGAAAACCCCGATGCCGCCGTTGCCAAACAGTGGTTTTACGATGACGTCCTTATACCGCGCCCGGAAATCCTTGATTGCCCCCCGATCCCAGGAAATCAGCGTGGGCGGCATCAGCTGCGGAAAATGTGTCACCAGCAGCTTCTCCGGCGCATTGCGCACTGAGGCGGGATTATTCACCACCAGAGTCTTCGGGTGGATATGCTCCAGCAAATGGGTCGCGGTGATGTATGCCATGTCGAAGGGCGGGTCTTGGCGCATTAGCACAACATCCATGGTGCCAAGATCCACCACATCTTCAGCCCCGAACTGAAAATGCGCCCCTTCCACGGCTTGCACGGTTACCGGCTTTACCCGCGCCTGTAGTACTGCACCCTCCAACCACATGTGAGGCACTTCATAATGCCAGAGCCTGTGGCCGCGCGCCTGGGCCTCTAGCATCAGCGCAAAGGTCGAATCGCCGGTGATGTCGATGCCGTGCAGCGGGTCCATCTGCACGGCGATATTCAAAGATGTCATTTCATCCTCATTTCAAGCCAGAACAGGCTATCAGGAGGACGCCCGGCGCTCCAGAGCTGCAGTAGTGGTCGGCTTTTCCAGACTCTGCATGCAGCTTTGCGGGTTATCTCCTGCATCCGGCACAACCGCCGCCACCCGAGGGACACCATTTGCGTCAGGGTAGAGAAAAACATTCATTCTGCAGCTTGCCGAACGATAAAGCCAAACTTGTGCCGGCCCATCCACCCGGCGCAGCATTGGGGCGCCGAAATCCGCGTCAAGAACCTGAGTCGAGGCCCCTTTCAAGGCTTGCTCTGAAACCAGCGGTGCGGCCAATGACGCGGTCTGCGATCCAGGCGCTGCGCAGGCGCTCAGCAGCGCCAACGCAGCAGCGCTTGTCACAAACGTGAATGCCGGCCACTTTGCCATGAAGCCTCAAGCTTTAAAAACTGTGCATTCCTTCATAACAAATTCAAAATGCACTGAAAGGGGGGGGAAGGAAGCTTATCAATAATTTTTTGCTGTTCGCTGTCAGCTTTTCTTTCACTCGCCGTAACGCCTTGGCTTTCAGGCCGGGAATATGACGCAGCAGACTAACCTGAATTTTTTTGTTTCCAAAACCTGCTATGTGACCGGGCTCAGCCATGATTTGCACTTACCGCCGTCGTGTGGCGATGGAAACCGTGCCCGTTGGTTGAGATCTCGCGCTCGTGCGGTCAATTTCGTGTGGAACTGGTGCAGTGATGCTCAGAAACATGCACTCCGGCACAACAAGAAATGGCCGATCGGGTTTGATCTGAACCAGCTGCCTTCCGGGGCCGGTTCAGAGCTGCGTCTCCCCAGTCAAATCATCCAAGCTATCTATTCTGATTCCGGAAGGGTAAGTAAGGGAGCTTAGCTTCGCTATAGAGGGAAGAAGGCTCGCGACTAGGTTTCATTAAAGCCGCTGGCATCAAGATCCAGCGGCATCGTCGTCTACTGCAAGCGCAAGCTCAGATTCTA
>JAKAEC010000077.1 GCA_021818425.1 Pseudomonadota bacterium | reverse complement strand
CGCCATGACACATGCCTTTCCGTCAAACCAACAGAAAGAAGCGAATCACAAAAGGCCGATTGAAAATCCCACGCGAATCAGAAATCACAGTAGGCGGTATTTAGAGTGGGGCGGTTTCACCCACATCCAGCGTGAAGAACCGTTCTGGCGAAATGTCCGCATCGGTCAGCGCGACAGCGAGCTCCTGCTCCGGCGCGCCGATGGCCTCAGCGGTGAGCTGAAATGTGCCGAAATGCATGCCGATGGCGCGCTTTGCACTTAGATCCTGAAAAGCCTGCACGGCCTCGACAGGGTTGATATGCATTGCCGCCATCATCTCGCGCGGGGCATAGGCGCCGATGGGCAGCAGAGCGAGATCCGGCGCACCGAGGCGGTGACGGATTTCACTGAAAAATTTCGTGTAGCCGCTATCTCCGGCAAAATAGATCTTTTGGCCGTGATGGTTGAGCATGAATCCGGCCCACAGGGTTTCGTTCCTGTCGCGCAGTGTGCGTGCCGCAAAATGCTTGGACGGGGTAGCTGTGATATGAGCATCGTGGAGCGTTGTAGTCTCCCACCAATCGAGTTCGGTGGCGCCGGGCAGGCGCTTGCGCTTCAAGAATGCAGCGTTGCCGAGGCTGGTGACGATATGAGCCGCCGGAAAACGGTGGCGGATGAGCCGGAGGGAGGCAATGTCCATATGATCGTAGTGATTATGGGAAAGCAGGATCAGATGGATATCCGGCAGAGCCTCAATGGAAAGGCCGGGGGCGCGCACGCGCTTAGGTCCGGCAAAGCGGACGGGTGAACAGCGTTCTGAAAATACCGGATCCGTGAGTACATTCATCCCGGTACCCAAGCACAGCAGGAACGAGCTATGGCCGATCCAAGTTATGCTGGGCGTGCTAGGGTCGGGCGGCGGATAGGGCTTGTTCTCGATCCGGGCAGGCCACGAGGCCCAGCTCTTGCGGTCTCGTAAAAGACGAGCGCGTATCAGACGCAGGAGGCCGGAGCGGCCTCGTATTTGTGCGTGATGGGCGGACTCAGGGTTGAAGAAATGCGTGCCATTGAAATGACCGGATTTATGTGGGCTCATTGGCGAGATATTGGCATGGTTACGGAGCGGTTAAATGGGCCGCAAGTGTCTCGATGCAGACCATAACAGGCAATGGTTGGGCACGGCGTCTCTTGTATCGGCGCCAATGCAACGGATATGTAGGTCCACAACGAGAATTTATGGACCGATCATCTATGGCTGAGGTGCGTAATACGCGGGTTTTGATCATTGGCGCCGGCCCGGCGGGCTACACGGCGGCGATTTACGCCGCCCGCGCCAACCTAGCGCCGGTGCTGGTAGCAGGTTTGCAGCCGGGCGGACAGCTCACCATCACCACCGATGTGGAGAATTATCCCGGGTTCGCGGAGCCGATCCAGGGCCCGTGGCTGATGGAACAGATGGCCAAACAGGCCGAGCATGTCGGTACCGAAATCATATACGACCTAATCACCCGGGTAGATTTCTCTGCGCGGCCATTTAAAGCTTGGACGGATAGCGACATTGAATTCCATGCGGCTGCCGTGATCATTGCCACCGGCGCGCAGGCGCGCTGGCTCGGACTGCCTTCCGAACAAACATATCAAGGCGCAGGGGTCTCAGCCTGTGCCACCTGCGACGGATTTTTCTACCGCGGCAAGACGGTCGCGGTAGTGGGCGGCGGCAACACAGCAGTCGAGGAGGCTTTGTATCTCACTCACCACGCCAGCCACGTGACCTTGATCCATCGCCGAGGCAGTTTGCGCGCCGAGCGTATCTTGCAGCAGCGCCTTTTCGAAAACCCGAGAATCTCCGTCATATGGGACCATGTGGTAGATGAGATCACCGGCGCCGGTACCCCTGCAGTGGTAACCGGCCTGCGGCTGAAGCATGCGGAAACCGGCGAGCCGCAGGAACTGGCGGTAGACGGCGTCTTCATCGCCATTGGCCACTCCCCCACCACGTCTTTGTTCAAAGGACAGGTTGAGCTGGACGAGGAAGGCTATATCGTTACCAAGCCGGGAACCACGGAGACTTCCATCCCAGGTGTATTCGCGGCGGGCGATGTGCAGGATAAGATTTTCCGGCAGGCGGTCACGGCCGCAGGCACGGGCTGCATGGCAGCACTGGAGGTCGAGAAGTTCTTGGGCAATATTTCTCTGCACGTCAGTGAGGCGGCATAAAAATGACCGGGCAAAAAATGGATTGGGATAAGCTTCGCGTTTTCCATGCTGTCGCTGAGGCAGGCAGCTTCACACATGCGGGGGATACGCTGAATCTCAGCCAATCCGCCGTATCGCGGCAGATTTCTGCGCTGGAGGAGGCACTGGCTGTGCCACTCTTCCACCGCCATGCGCGCGGGCTGATCCTCACCGAGCAAGGCGAGGCACTGAACAAGACCGTGCGCGATGTCTTCGCCAAACTGGCGATGACCGAGGCACTGCTGGCGGAAAGTAAGGAAAAGCCCGCTGGTCGGTTGAAAGTTACCACCACCCACAGTTTCGGTGTGACATGGTTGGCGCCAAGACTGAAAACCTTCCTGGCCGCGTACCCTGACGTAACCGTCTCATTGTTGCTGGACGATACGGATCTCGACCTTGCTATGCGCGAGGCAGATGTGGCGATCCGCATGCATCCACCTCGCCAGCCGGACCTCGTACAGCGCCATCTAGGCGAAATCAGGAGCCATATTTGGGCAGCGCCGGAGTACTTGAAAGCCCATGGCACGCCGCAAACACCGGAAGATCTGGATCGGCACAAGCTGATTCTCTTCGGAGACCGCAAACCACCGGTGCCAGACGTTAATTGGCTGGGTGAAGTCGGCCGTAAGGACGGCACGGCGCGTCGGGGGATTCTGGAGGTAAATTCGCTTCAGGCCATGCTTGCGTGCATCCGCGCTGGGATTGGCATCGGTGCGGTGCCAGACTACTTGGTGGGCGATGCCTCCGGCCTAGTGTCCATTCTGCAAGACGTGAAGAAGCCGCCGGTCGACATGTATTTCGTCTACCCAGAAGAGCTGCGCAACTCCAAGAGAGTATCCGTTTTTCGTGACTTTCTGGTGAATTCTATTGCGGAACGCAACGGCGTGAAGGGCTGAATCCAAGGGATTCTGCGGGGTCCCAGGTAGGTCGGAACAAGCCGTTACAGAAAATCAATCCGCATTGCAATTTTAACACTTAAAAAATATGCATTGTGGCTTATATACAACATATCCGGTGCGAGCCGGATAAGGGACTTTGGTCCCTACGTCTCCCAGACGTGAAGCCTCCCTGTTGACTTGACCCGCTGGCCCTTGGCTGGCGGGTTTTTTTTGGGGGACTAATTGCATGACCGAGCCATTGCGTTTTTGGGAAGAGCTAGAAACTGGGCTGAGTTTGGCGGTGAAGGCGCAGCCGGGCGCACGGCGCGTGGCAATCGGCCCGGCGCTGGAGGCGATCCCCGCACCCGGCTGGCCGCCTGCCCGGCTGAAGATAGCGGTCTCTGCGCCGCCCGAAAGTGGCAAAGCAAATGCGGCAATTCTTGTGGCTCTGGCCAAGTGGCTCGGGGTGAAACCTACCACGATTACCCTAACGGCGGGGCAAACTAGCCGGGAGAAGCGGTTTCTGGTCGTGCCTCCCGTGCCAGTTCCGAGGCTTTAAAACAGTACCAAATCGTCCCGATGGATCACTTCATCCCGACCCCGGAAGCCGAGCAGCGCCTCAAAATCCTCCGAACGGTGGCCAGCGATGGTGGCGGCATCAACGCTTGAATAAATGGTCAGACCTCGAGCGATGCGCGTGCCATCCAAAGTCAGCACGTCCACCGGATCACCGCGCTCGAAATTGCCTGAAACCTTACGGATGCCCGCTGGCAACAAGGACGAGCCCTTTACTAGGGCCCGGGCAGCGCCATCATCGATGGTGAGGGCGCCAGCAGGGGCAAGGTGCCCGGCGATCCAGTTCTTACGAGCGGAGCGGCCCTCAGGCGCCGGCAGAAACCATGTACATTTGGCTCCGGCCGCGACGGCATGGAGGGGGTTTTCCTTGTTGCCGATTGCAATCGCCATCGCACAGCCCGCCTGAGTGGCGATCCTGGCCGCCACTAGCTTGGTCCGCATACCACCAGAGGAATAGCCGGGAGGGGGCTCGCCACCCATAGCCATGATCTCCGGTGTAAGTGCCTCCACCACTGGGATGTGGGCAGCCCCTGGCTCTTTGCGTGGATCAGCCGTGTAAAGGCCGTCGATATCCGAAAGCAGTACCAGCACGTCAGCCTGCGTCATCTCTGCCACGCGTGCGGCGAGGCGATCATTGTCACCATATCGGATTTCGGCGGTGGCGACGGAATCGTTCTCGTTGATGACGGGCACGCAACCGAGCGAAAGCAGGGTGGAGAGTGTGGCGCGGGCGTTGAGATAGCGCCGTCGATCCTCAGTATCGTCCAGCGTGATAAGTAGCTGGGCGGCCGTGAGGTCTTTCTCCGCCAGGAGCTGTGCCCAAGCCTGCGCCAAGCGTATCTGCCCCACGGCGGCGGCGGCTTGTTTCTCATCCAGCCGTAGCTTCGCCCCACCAAGGCCAAGTTGGCGGCGGGCCAGCGCAATGGCGCCCGAAGAGACAACAATTACCTCCGTCCCATGAGCGATCAGCTGAGCAATATCCTGAACTACACTGCGTAGCCAAACCTCGCGCGGAGCGGCGGTTTCAGCGTCGACAATTAGGGCGCTGCCAATCTTGATAACTATGCGCTTGGCGGTTTTGAGGGATGGAATCATTGGTCGACGCGCTCTGCCTTAGCCTCGTTGATAACGTCTTGCAGAGCGCGCAGAACCTCTTTTACGCCTTCGCCAGTGACGGCACAGGTGCTCATGACTTTGGCGCCCGACGCCTTTGCGAGCGCGGATTTGCGGGAGGATAGCTCACGTGAGGTCATTGCATCGGCCTTATTCAGAACGATGATCTCAGGCTTCTCGGCGAGGCCACCGCCATAGGCTTCCAGTTCAGCGCGGATAGTGCGCCACGCATCCACCACACCGCCTGCCGCACCGTCAATGAGGTGCAGCAGTACCGCGCAGCGCTCCACATGGCCGAGGAAGCGGTCCCCCAGACCGGTACCCTCGTGCGCGCCCTCGATGAGGCCGGGGATGTCAGCCAACACGAATTCCTCGGACATATTGAGGCGCACGACACCAAGCTGGGGGTGCAGCGTGGTGAAAGGATAGTCGGCTATCTTGGGGTTGGCGCCGGAAACCGCCTTTAGGAAAGTAGATTTGCCCGCGTTCGGCAGGCCGACCAGCCCGGCATCCGCGATGAGTTTCAGGCGAAGCCAAACCCAGCGCTCCTCGCCCGGCCAGCCTTTGTCTGACCGGCGGGGGGCACGGTTGGTGGACGTTTTGTAACGCGCATTGCCAAATCCACCATCGCCGCCCTTGAGCAACACGATGCGCATGCCAGGCTTGTCGAGGTCCGCCAGCATGGTTTCGTGGTCGTTATCGAAGATCTGCGTGCCAACCGGGACCTTGATAACGAGTGGGGGAGCGCCCGCGCCTGTTTTGTCCGACCCCGCGCCATTGCCACCCTTCCTAGCCTTGAAATGCTGCGTGTAACGGAAATCGATGAGCGTGTTCAGGTTTTCGACGGATTCGAACACGATGTCCCCACCACGACCACCATCGCCGCCATCCGGGCCACCGAACTCGACATATTTCTCGCGTCGGAACGCGGTGACGCCATCGCCGCCGTCACCGGATTTTAGGTAGATTTTCGCCTGGTCGAGGAACTTCATTGGGGAACTCGCAATAAAAAAGCCGGCTCGCGCCGGCTTTAGACGGGTGGGCGCGGGCCCGGAAGCTTACTCGGCGGCCTGAGCCGCCGGCTCCACTGAGACGTGCACGCGATCATCAGCCTTGCGCTGAAAGACCACCTTGCCATCCACGAGGGCGAAGAGGGTATGGTCGCGGCCGACGCCGACATTCAGACCTGGCTTCACCTTGGTACCGCGCTGACGGACGAGGATGTTGCCGGCAATGACAGCCTGGCCGCCTGCTTTCTTCAAGCCGAGGCGCCGGCCTTCAGTATCGCGGCCGTTACGGGACGAACCACCTGCTTTCTTATGTGCCATTGGTTTGCTGCTCCTTTAAGCCGCGTTGATGCCGGAGATGCGCAGCACAGTGACATGCTGGCGGTGACCGTTCTTACGGCGGCTGTTCTGCCGACGGCGCTTCTTGAAAATCAGAACCTTATCCAGACGGTCCTGGGCAATGACTGTGGCGGTGACGGAAGCGCCAGCGACCACGGGGGCGCCAAGCTTCAGGCTGCCTTCGCCACCAACCGCGAGGACATCAGTGAAGGTCACCGTGCTGCCGGCTTCCGCCTCCAGCTTCTCAACCTTCAGCACCGCGTCTGGCGTGACACGGTATTGTTTGCCGCCGGTGCGGATAACTGCGAACATCGTATAATCCAATCAGGTGTCGACACATAACCTAGAGCGCGGCCCAGGAAAGCCCAGCCACGCGAGTGGCGCGTTATAGCCGGGCCAAGAGCGGTGTCAATGCTGATTCTGCATAACCCTCGGGCATCTCGCAGCCTGTTGCCGCAGTGCCCAGGCTTGCCTATAAGCCCGGCACCGACGGTCGATGGAGAGGTGCCAGAGTGGCCGATTGGGGCAGTCTCGAAAACTGTTGTGCGTGCAAGCGTACCGTGGGTTCGAATCCCACCCTCTCCGCCATTTTCGGCAATTCCAACGATCTTGGTGTCCCACAGTGCCGAACCAGCCGGCTCAGAGGCATTGTCAGAAGAACCTGGCCTGAAACGAAATCTAGGGTTGTGTAACCTCCAACC
>JAKAEC010000076.1 GCA_021818425.1 Pseudomonadota bacterium | reverse complement strand
TATTCCAGGTCCATCCTGCGGGTATGAACGGCCCAGAGCGTTTTCTGTTTGCATAGGCTTATGCAGAATACTCTAACCTTATGTTGTGGTAGGCAATTTCATGCGTTTACTTTGTCGCTGTCGCGTCAGTCTGTACGCGTATTGCTCGAGATCGGTCGAGTCCATTTGATCTAATGTTGCTCTACAAATCTACGCCTGAATAAGATCCGTTGATCGATTTATTAATCAACGGGAAATCTGCCAGAATGGCGGTGGTGGCAGCATATTCCAGCAGTGGCCAGTGCAGTGTGCTGGCATCCGCCACGAACGCGTCCTGGATTTGTCCGTTATGAATATTCAGCCAGTGCCAGACTGGGCCACGGAAACTCTCTGCCACGCCTAGCGCCATGCCGCTGGCGGCTTCTGGCGCCACTGCCACCGGACCGCCGGGCAACGAAGCCAGCATGTTCCGGATTAGGCGGATGCTTTCGGGAATCTCCTCCAGTCGTATCTTAATTCTTGCCGCCACGTCACCCTCATGCGACACCGGCACCGAGAGGCCGAACGCGGCGTAAGGCGGGTATCCGGGCGCCAGTCGTGCGTCTCGGTTCTGGCCAGAGGCGCGGCCTACATACCCGCCCGCATTATATGACGCTGCAAGGGCGGGCGGGATCAGTCCGGTGCCCACTACGCGGTCCTGTAGGCTTGCGTAATCCTCGAATACGCGTTTCAGGCTGGGCAATTCGCGCTCCAGCGCGTCCAGCGCATCCTCGATCGCTTCTGCCCCGTCTTTGGCAATGTCCCCGGCGAAGCCGCCCGGCACGACCAGATCCATCATCAGCCTGTGGCCAAAGGCAGCTTGCGCGGCGGCGCAGACATATTCCCGCATCAGGGAGAAGCGCGAATCCAGAAAGACGAATCCCGCATCGCCAGCGATGGCGCCAATATCGCTAGTGTGGTTGGCTAGGCGCTCCATCTCGGCCATCACCGCTCGTAGGTAATGTGCGCGTTCTGGTACCTGTGTCCCCAGCGCCGTCTCCGCCGCCCGTGCGAAGGCAATGGCATGTGCCACGGTGGCATCCCCGGAAATCCGCGCCGCAAAGCGTGCTGCCTGTCGGGCGGATTTGCCGCGCATTAGGCCCAGTGTGCCCTTATGGGCATAGCCCAACCGGGCTTCCAGTTTCAAAACCCGCTCGCCCACTGTCGAGAAGCGGAAATGGCCGGGCTCGATAATCCCGGCATGGATTGGCCCCACCGCCACCTGATGTATGCCCTCTAAATTCGGATGTCTGAATTCTGGCCAGGCGGCGCGGCCATCCGGCTCGCGAAAATGCTCCACTGCGGTGCGGGTTTCGGCAAAGCCGGTGGCGTTGTGACCGTTCAGGTCTTTCGCAAGACGCTGGAACCAGTTGGCGCCTGGGTAGGGCAAAGCAGGGTAAGTCCCATCCCGCAGCTCCACTGCCACTAGTTCATCTGGCTCGTAAAGCGCATAGGCGCGGGTTGCATCCGTCCAGAGCGCAATGAAACGTCCCTGATGCACGGTCCAGGCTTCTTCGGTCAGCAGCTTCATCGCAGCGCCTCCGCCTCCTGGGAGAGCATATGCACCAGCGGCGTAGGCATGGCGAAGGCCAGGAGAAACACCAATGCCAGATGTGCCACGACGAGCCAGGCGCCGCGCCCAGCGGGCTTCAGCTTCTCATGCGGGGACGAGGCAAACAGCAAAGGTCCGATATTGCGTAGAATTGCCACCGCACAAAGCAACAGTCCCAGCCCCAGTGGCATGGACATATAGGGATTCTTCTGAATCGTCTGGCTGATGATGATGAACTCGCTGACGAAAAGCCCCGAGGGAGGCAGGCCGGAGAGTGCAAATATGCAGCCTGCTAGCAGCCAGCCGATATATTTATTTGCCCGCAATAGTCCGCGCAGATGCGAAAACCCGTAATTTCCTGGTGTGACCGAGCCGCGCAGGCCAGCGGCGCGGATGAGTGCTAGGAACAGGCCGGATTTCAACAGCGTATGCAGCAGCATATGCAGCAGCCCACCGAAAATGGCGGTAGGCCCACCAATGCCGAATGCAAAGGCTGAGATACCGGACTGCTCAATGGAGGAGAACCCGAAAAATCGCCGTGCATCCCGTCTGCGAGAGAAGGAAAACGCCGCCAGGAACAAAGAGGCCAACCCTAAACTCAACAAAAACGGTCCCGGCGGCATCGCTGAGCCGCCAGCAGCGGCGTTTGCCACCATCAGATGCCGGAAGCGCAGTATTGCGAGCAGCGCTACGTTGATGAGCAGGCCGGATAGGGCGGTCGTAAGAGGCGCCGGACCTTCGGCATAAGCATCCGGCAGCCAGCCATGCAGCGGCACTAACGCCGCCTTGGTGCCATAGCCGAACAGGATGAACAGGAAAGCCAACGTCAGCAGCGCGCCGTCCATGTGTGCGGCGTGGGTGGAAAGCGCTGTAAAGCTCATCGCAGCGAAGCCTGGCCCCAAGGCGGGTTGTGCGGCCAGATAAACCAGCATGGTGCCGAATAAAGCGAGTCCGATACCCACACCGCCAAGGATGAAGTATTTCCAGGCCGCCTCCAGCCCCGTCGGCGTGCGGTAGAGGCTCACTGCCAGTGTCATGGCGATGGTGCCTCCTTCCATCGCCGCCCAAAGCAGCCCAACATTATTGGCGTACAACCCTAGTAGGCTTGCCCCGAGCACGATTTGGAACAGCGCATGGTAAAGCCGCCAGCGCCGTGCCGGCATCCGCGCGACATCGGTGCTCACATAACCGACATTCACTAAGGCGGCCGTGAGTCCTACAAACCCAGTGACCGTGCCGAACAAGGCGGCCAGCGGATCCACTGCCACCAAGCCCTCGCTATGCCCCCAGAACACTGCAAGAGTGAGCCCGAACAGAGCCAAGCTGGCCACAGCATTGGCAACGGCTCCCTGACGCGGCGCGCCCAACGATCCCAGCAAAGCCGCCGCCAACAACGGTAGCGCAATGGCGAAAAGAGCAAAATTCATCGCCCCCGCCTCTCTATTTCCTCAAGCCCTGAGAGGTCCAGGGTGTCGAAATGCTCGCGGATGCGTAACAGAAAAACCCCCACCACAAGAAACGCGAGCAGCACTAGCAGGGCTACAGAGAATTCCGCCACGAAGGGCATGTCCGGCATGCCAATGGCCGCCAGTACGAGCCCGTTTTCGGTGGAGAGAAACCCAATAATCTGCGCCAGCGCGTTGCGCCGTACGATCATTAACAGCAGCCCCAAAAGCACCACCGAAAGGGCGATGGCTAGATCTTCCCGCGTGAGGGAGACGGAACTCATCGTTGTTGGCAGCACTACCAGCACTGCGATGCCAATGAGTGCCAGCCCCAAAACCATCGAAACTGCCATCGGTAGGGCGGTTTCCACGGCGCGCGCCATGTTGAAGCGCAGCACGATCTCGCGCAGAGCCCAGGGCAGCAGGATCGCCTTGATAACGAGGGTAATCAGGCCCGTGAGGTAGAGATTGAGCTCAGTTTGTGCGAAGCCCTGCCAGAAGGCGGCGGCCGAGAGCACTAGCGCTTCAAGTTGGTAGAGCGTGATCATCGCCGCTAGGCGCCGCTGCGAAAGCTGTAGAAAGGCGCAGAGCAAAATGATGCCGCCCAGCAGATGCGCAAGAGAGAAGGTAAGGCTCATGCACCGATCCTGGCCGCCACGAACAGGAACACGCTCGCCAGCATGCCTAACAACAAGGCCGCTCCCAGAAATTCAGGCACGCGGAACACGCGCATCTTGGCGCGCGACACTTCGAACGCTGAGAGTGCGGCTGCCATTGCCAATAGCTTGCCCGCCCAAAGCGCCAGCCCGCCCGGCCAGGAAGAAATTTCGGAGGCACGTGCCATGCCGAACGGCAGGAAAATGGTTCCGATAAGATTCATCCAGGCGATGAGTCGCAGCATACCCGCGTAATCCAGCAGCGCCAGCAGTCGGCCGGAATACTCCAGTGCCATTGCCTCGTGCACCATGCTGAGTTCGAGATGGCCGGAGGGGTTGTCGGTCGGGATACGCCCGGTTTCGGTGAGCGCAACGGTGAGCATGGCGGCTAGCGCGAAGCCCAGCGAGACTGAGATGCCGATGTGGGTGGTGCGGAAAGCCTCGGCGATGCCGTCCACATTGGTGCTTTGCGCGAGTAGTGCAAACGCGAGCAGCAACACTAAAAGGGCTGCCTCGGCAAACACGCCAAACAGCGCCTCCCGCGCGGCGCCCGCCCCGCCAAAGCCGAAGCCGGTTTCCAACCCGCCTAGCATGATTGCTGCCCGCGCCAGTGCAAATAGGCCGACAATGGTGATGTAATCTCCCGCATCTGCGGTGAGCATGCCGTTGGCGAAGCCCGGGATGAGCATGGTGGCAACAGCCAGGGCCAGGAAGGCGCCGAGCGGCCAGACGGTGAACAGATCCGTTGCTGTATCTGGCACAAAGCTGCTTTTGCAAAGGAGTTTGGCCAGATGCCGATAGGGCTGCAGCCAGGGCGGTCCGCGCCGGCCCAGCAGCCAAGCGCGCAGCTTGTTGGTAATGCCCGTTACCAGCGGCGCCGCCGCGAAGCAGAGCACGATGTGCAGTGCGGTGGCGATAAATGCGAGGGCAACCGCCAGCATCTTCAGCCCCCGCGCCCCAACCCGAGCGCCAACAGAAACGTCACCAGCACGGCGAAAACGAAGGCAAGACGCTCGCGGATTGTGGCGCGGCGCATGCGTTCAGCCAGCCTTACCCCGCGTCTCTGCGCGCGGATCAGGGGTATGAGCAGGAAACGTTCGGCGGGGTCGACCGGAGCAGTGCCAAGCAATTCCCGGCCAATGGACCGCATCACCGGTTCAGCAAAGCCGGTGGCGCTGATTTGGGTACGCGGGTCACCAAAGGGCAGCCAAGCGGGTGGGCGGCCAAATCCGCCATTCCAGGCGGGCGCTTCTCGCAAGCCTCGCCCGCCCCAGCGGGTTTGCGCAAATCCGGCGGCTAGCGCGGCCAGCCCCGTGAGCACCAGCAAGGTAAGCGGCGCGTAGGACAAAGGCGGGGTTAGCGCCTGCGGGGCGAGGAGCAAGATAACTGGGTTCAGCAGACTTAGGATCAGCCCTGGCACGAGGGCCACAGGAATGGCTAGTGTCGCCAGTAGCGTCATGGCCATGAAAGGGCCGCGCCGCAAATCCTCCGCTGCTGCCGCGTGCAGGCTGCGCGGCCGCCCCAGAAACCCCATGCCAACGAGCCGCACCGAAGCCGCCAACGCCAGCGCGGCACCGATGCCCAACACTGCCAACGTCGCCGAAAAACCGATACGCGCGAGAATTCCGCCAGTTGCCGCCGCGCTAATGACGGCATGAAACAGCAGATATTCCGGCGCGAAACCGGGGCCCAGCGGCAGGGCCGCCATGCCCGCCGCTCCCAGCAGCATCAGCGCGCCAAGGCGTGGCATGCCCCGCATCAACCCACCGAGCCAGTTCATTGAGGTGGTGCCGGTGGCGTGTTTTACTTCGCCCGCGCCTATGAACAAAAGAGGCTTGAACAGCCCATGCGCCACGGCGCAGAGTAGCGCCGCTTGCAAGGCGAGGCCCGAGAGTTCCGCCTCGCCGCTGGCCTTGGCGTAGAGTGCCAGTCCCAGACCCATGGCGATGAGGCCCACATGCTCGACCGTAGAGCAGGCCAAAGCGGCTTTTAGTTCCACCTCCAGCGCTGCCCGTAGAGCGCCGATGAGCACCGAGAGCGCGCCGGCCGCTACCAGCGTTTCGCCCCACCAGGGCTGTTGCGCCGAGGCCAAATTCACGAAGGCGTAGCGGATGAGCACATAGAGCGCCACCTTAACCATGCCGCCGGACATAAGCGCCGAGACGCCGGCAGGCGGGGCAGGATGCGCGCGCGGTAGCCAGCTGTGCAGAGGAGCGAGCCCAGCCTTGGCACCTGCTCCTAGTGCTACGAGTACAAAAGCCAACGACGATGCCGGCAAAAACAAAGCTGGGATTAGGCAGGCACCGGAGAAGATCGCGATTCCGGCGTAAAGCGTTGCGGGTCTGGCATCGCCCTGCATCACCAGTAGCCAGGAGGCGGCGCTCATCAACTCGAAGCCCAAGATGAGTGTGAAGGCATCACCCGCAGCAAGTGTCAGCGCCATGCCCAGCACGAATACCCAGAACGGCACCGAGGCTCGCATGCCCGCGACTGCGGCCGCCACGGTCTGAGGCAACAAAATACAGCCAAACAGCATCGACAGCGCATCGAGACGCAAATGCATCCCGTGCCCCGGCAAGCCGAACATCAGGCCAAAGGAATGTCCCACATCTTACCCCTACCAAACCCCAAGCCGCGCCGACAACAGCGTCATATCAAAAGAAAAAGGCTCCCCGCAGGTGGGAGAGCCTCTTTTACGGCCTGGAAAGCTCGTCTACTTTAGTAGATCGGCCACCGCAGCCTGTTCTTCCAGCAGCTCGTTCAAGGTGTGATCCAGGCGGGATTTGGAGAATTCGTCCACTGGCAGCCCCTCGACGCGCTTATATTTGCCGCCCTCGCAGGTGACGGGCATGCCGAAGACGACGCCCTCCGGCACTCCGTAGGAGCCGTCGGAGGGGATGCCCATGGATACCCAGCGGCCATTGGAGCCCATTACCCAGTCGTGCACATGGTTGATTGCGGCATTGGCTGCCGAGGCAGCCGAGGAGAGGCCACGTGCCTCAATGACGGCGGCACCGCGCTTGCCAACGGCGGAGAGATAGGTGTTGCGATACCAGTCGTCGTCATTGATGATTTCAGACAACTTCTTGCCGCCCGCAGTGGCAAAGCGATAATCGGCGTACATCGAAGGGGAGTGATTGCCCCATACAACAACCTTTTCGATGTCTCTTACCGGCACGCCGGATTTTTCGGCCAACATGGAGACGGCGCGGTTGTGGTCGAGCCGCAGCATCGCGGTGAAGTTTTCTTTCGGCAGATCGGGGGCAGATTTCATGGCGATATAAGCATTGGTGTTGGCCGGGTTGCCGACCACGAGCAAGA
>JAKAEC010000075.1 GCA_021818425.1 Pseudomonadota bacterium | reverse complement strand
TGACCACGAGCAATTCTGGTGATGCGCTGGTCATGGACACGCAGCGCCCTCAACCAGTCTTTTCCAAGAAGGGAACCGTCGTCTCCCGCGAACAGCGTGGCCAGACCGAAATCCAGCGCCATAAACTCCCGATCTGGTTGGTAAGCGGCGCGGCTGGCGGCGCATTCCGCCCCGATGTCGCTGACAACGCCGAACATGAGCTTGCCGGTGTCGTAGTCCTCGGTCACGAGAACGCCATTGCTGACCTGACCGCCTCGATGCTTGTGGTGCTCGTAGGTCAGCAGCGGGGCGGCGATCTTGCTGCCCTTGTTCATGGTGGACAGGTTGACCCACCAGCCAACCCGTCCGCCCTGTGTGGCTTCTGTCGGCGCTTGCAGGCAGGCGGCACGATTGTCCAGCCGCATGGAGATGCGGCGCAGATCGGGGCGGCGGTGCTGGCGCATGACGTGGCGCATGATTGAGCGCGCAAGTGCTCGCACGTCATCGGGGATGATCTCGCCAGTCTCACGCATGGCGATTTCGCGCCGAGAGAACCAAGCGCCGAGCCAGTTGACCGCGTACAGCATGTGCTTGGTGTCGGGGTCGAGGTTGCTCCGCGTCACGACGGATCGGAACTCGTTGGCGCGGTTGTTTACCCATGATTCGAGTTGGCCGACTACCTGCCACCGGCACATCTGCACGCGGTTCGCTGCGCCAATCACGGCGGCGAACGTCACCTTGTCGGCGTCTTGGTTCTTGTTGAACCGTCCAGCCTCGAAGAACAGTCGCCATTGCTCACGCGCCAAGAGACATGCGCCGTCGCGATAGGCCGCGAGCAGGCTGCGGACCTGTCCTTCCTTGCTAGCTGTCAGGTTCGACGGCAGCAGGTCGCAGCGCATCACCGCAGGCGTGTCTTTGGTTCGCTTTCGAGCCATCAGGCCGCCCGCGCGGCAAGGAACGAGTAGGGCAGCAGCCGTCCGTCACCATTGCGGACCATCCGCGCCATACGGGCGCGGCAGCCATCCGTCATTAACATTCTCTGCCTCAGACGTAATGCGCTCGCAGGAGGAAGCCGCGTCCTTCAAGGGCGAGGAGGATGTCACTTTGTCGCGGTTAACATGCGCACTTGCTATTGGCGTGGCGGCGCTGTGCTGCTACAGCCTCGCACCACGGCCGGAGCGTAGCGCAGCCTGGTAGCGCATCAGTCTGGGGGACTGGGGGTCGTGGGTTCGAATCCCGCCGCTCCGACCAAATATTTCAAGCAATAGCTTACTCTCCATCATTTCCTGTGCTGTTAGATTCCGATCACATAGGGCGAATTCACGCAGAAACTTAGCTCAGCTCTGAAGTGAACTCTGAATAGGTGGCATCTAGGGCGACTCAAATAGAGGCTCATACATGTCTCTATTGTCGCGCCATTAACCATCCAATTGTATCGACGCTATCCAATAAACGGATTGGAAAGCGTTGTGATTAATAAGATAGCAGCATGCGATTGAGCAAAACGCTGCCGGAGGCCCTAAAACCTTGTGCAGGATGCCGCCAGGGACAATTTGATCGTCCGTTGGCCATGGCGTTCCAGCCGATCCTCGATGTCACAGCGCGGTCTGTGTTTGCCTTTGAGGCTCTGGTGCGCGGGCCGGCTGGCGAGCCAGCCGGAACCATTCTGAAGACGGTTGGGCCGGCAGAGCTTTATGCATTCGACCAAGCATGCAGAGTGACGGCAATCGAAACCGCAGCCGAGCTGGGGCTTGGCGTCGGCCCGAGTGATCTCTCGATCAATTTTCTGCCCAATGCTGTCTATGAGCCGCGTGCCTGTATTCAGGCCACTCTGCGAGCCGCAGAGCGGAGCAAATTCCCAACGAGTAAGCTAATTTTTGAGATTACTGAAGCTGAACTGCTGAGTGATCCAGATCATTTAACTCGTATCGTGCAGGAGTATGCGGCCATGGGCTTCCGCACGGCGATTGACGATTTTGGTGCCGGGTACTCGAACCTTAACCTACTCGCAAAATTCCGACCAGATCTGGTAAAATTCGACATGGAATTGGTCCGGGGCATCGATAATGACAAAAGGCGGCGGAGCATCGTCGGCCATTGCACGGCAATGTGCCAGGAAATGGGTGTGACCGTTGTCGCCGAGGGGGTCGAAACGGAAAAGGAATTTTCGGCACTTAGCGATCTCGGTATTACGCTGATGCAGGGATATTTCTTTGCGAAACCCGCCTTCCGCGCTCTACCAACACCTTACTGGGCGGACTAGACCGGCTGGGCAAGTGTGCCCAGCCGCATCAACCCGGCAAATCCGCCTTAAGTCATCACGCGCTCGTGCGCGCATCCGCTTTGCACGCGAGGCAGTTCCCGCTTCTGGCAAGACTGCCTAGGATCGGCCGGTTAGCACCCGCCATGAATTGCGAAGCAGGAGAAAACAGTATGAAGATCGGTTTCCTTGGGCTCGGTCAGATGGGTCACGGCATGGCAGTCAATCTGATCAAGGCTGGTCATGAGGTCGTGCTCTACAACCGCACGTCGGGGCGCGCAGCTGGGCTAGCCGCCCCGGTTGCGGCCACACCGGGCGCGGCCGCTGCGGGCCGCGATGTGGTGTTCACGATGCTCGCCAACGATTTAGCGCTTGAGGCGGTGACGTTTGGAACTGATGGAATTCTGGCACATTTGCCAAAAGGCGCCATTCATGTGTGCTCCAGCACAATCAGCGTCACCATGGCGGAAGCGTTGGAAACCGCACATAAGCAGGCTGGGCAGCATTTCGTCTCTGCGCCGGTTTTTGGCCGCCCCGATGCCGCCGCCGCGGCCAAGCTCTTCATCGCCGCGGCAGGAGCCGAGGTGGATATCGCCCGTTTGCAGCCGCTTTTTGAAGCCATTGGCCAGCGGGTGTTTGTTGTCAGCAGTACCCCCTCCCGAGCTAATCTCGTAAAACTAAGCGGCAATTTCCTAATAGCGTCGGTAATCGAGTCTCTGGGCGAGGCGTTGGCGCTGGTTGCCAAAGGCGGGGTGGACGAGAAAGCCTATCTCGAGTTGCTAACGTCCACCCTGTTCAACGCGCCGGTTTACAAAACCTACGGCCAAATGCTGGTTGAACGGAAATTCGAACCGGCCGGATTCGCTGCACCCCTCGGCCAGAAAGATATCCGACTTGTGCTTGCAGCAGCTGAAGCTTTGAATGTGCCGCTGCCGCTCGCCAGCCTGCTACGGGACCGCTTCCTTACGCTGTTGGCTAATGGCGGGCAGACTCTTGACTGGTCCGCCATCGGCTCCCTTGCTGCCAGGGATTCCGGTCAGCTGGCTTGAAATTCAGGCGATTCATGACTTAGAATATGGTCCATGGGGATGGAGTCCCCCAAAACCGCTCCTTCGGAGAGCTGATGACTCCTGCACGCGTCATGCGCTGCGGGAATCGTTTGCCTCGGCCCCGCTGCTTTTAGAAGGAGACCGGCAAATGTTTCAAACCCTGCTCGTTGCTCTTGGCGGCGCCGTCGGCAGTGTTGGGCGTTACTGGCTGGCTATTGCTGCGGTTTCTATCAGCCGCAACCTGCCGGTTGGCACCATTCTTATTAACGTCATCGGTTCATTTGCGATCGGCTTTTTCGGCTCGCTAACGCTAAGCCATGGCCGGTTACCGTTGGGCGAGCCGGCGCGCATATTCTTCATGGTCGGCGTTTGCGGCGGTTTCACGACCTTCTCTTCCTTCAGTCTACAAACGCTTGACTTGCTGCGCGGGGGCGCCCTGGGTCGGGCGATGCTGAATGTTGGTTTTTCAGTGGTGTTTTGCCTGCTGGCGGTAGCGGCCGGTTATGCGCTGGGCTCGCATTTGGGTGCCGCGCCAGCGCATCTTAGCCAGAGTATTATTGAAGAAGAAGCGTCGTAAGGGAGCGTGAGTCATGCGCATCCTGGCAATTCTTACCAACCCGCTCACCGCCGCTTCGGTGCTTGCGGCCACCTGTTGCTTTGCTTCACGCGTCGGCACGGCGGAAATCGACCTGCTCTTTCCCCGTCCAGACGTCGACCCTGATTTCATGCCCACCGAGGATGTCTATACCGACGTGCAGCACCGTAGTTTTGAAGCTTTGCAGGATCAGCTCGCGCGGCAGCTCGGCCAGGAGGCAGCCAACTGGGCAGGAGCCGGGCTACCCAGCTTGCGGCAAATCCGGGGCAAGCCCGACGCTGTCGCCGGTGAAGCGGCCGCTGGCGCCAATCTTGTCATTCTTGGCGCGCCGCATGGCGAGTTGGAAGCCAATGCCATTTTAGGTACGTTGCTACTCGAGGCGAACAAACCCGTACTGCTGGTCCCGCGCACGCTCCCACATAGCTTCGGCCAACACATAGCCATCGCCTGGCACAGCGAATGCGACGGCGCCGAGCGAGCGGTCGACTCGATGGATGGCCTTCTTATGGGGGCAAAGCATATCACTGTCTTAATCGCAGATCATGGAGCCAGTTCATCGCCACCGCCCGAAGCGCTCCTGCGCCAGCTCCGTGAGGCGGGCAAGCGGGCTGCGGTTCGTCATTTCCCTTTGGCAAAGCGGCATATTGGTGAGGCGCTGTTGAGCGAGGCGCGCCAGGTCAAGGCAGATTTGCTTGTCATGGGCGCCTTCGGCCACAGTCGGTTACGGGAATTTATCTTCGGGGGCGCCACCATCGAGATTCTCCGCGATTTCGATCTGCCGGTGTTGATGCACCATTAACTATTAGCGGCCCTCGGCAGGTTTTTCGCCGTGTCTGGGTGTTACAAGCGACGGCGTCCGGCTATTGAAATGAGATGAATGGTGTTCTGACCTCGATGATCGATCTGATGATCGTCGCCATCGCTGTCGCTCTCATCGCCCGGCGCCTGCGTTTGCCTTATACCGTCGGCCTTGTTGTCGCAGGCATCGCGCTGGCAATGAGCCCGGTTCATCTCGGGGTGGTGCTGACCCAGACAGTCATTTTCGAACTAATCCTGCCGCCGTTGCTCTTCGAGGCGGCGATCAACATCCGGTGGAAGGATTTGCGCCAGGACGCGCTGCCCATCCTCACTCTTGCCGTTCCCGGCACGATGCTCGCTGCGGTGGTTGTCACTATGGCCTGCCGTGAGCTAATGCGATGGCCCTTGCAGCCATCGCTGATGTTCGGTGTATTGATCGCAGCGACGGACCCTGTCGCGGTGATCGCGATGTTTAAGGATAACGGCGTACATGGTCGGTTGCGCCTATTGGTAGAAAGCGAAAGTCTGCTGAACGATGCTGTGGCCGCTGTACTGTTCGCAGTAGCTCTGGTCTGGGCTCAGGCGGCTGGCCAAGCGCATATGGGCTCCAAGCAGATCGTCCACCTGCTTGGAGTTACTGTGGGGGGAGGGGTCGTATCTGGCGCGGTCTGCGCAAGTGTTGCCATTATACTGCTTCGGCGCACGACCGATCATCTCATAGAAAGCACGGTTACCACCGTACTTGCTTACGGTTCCTTCCTATTGGCGCAGCGTTTCAACTGCTCGGGTGTGCTCGCCACCGTTACGGCAGGGCTGCTAATGGGCAATCTCGGCTTGGCCTCGTCGAGCCGTTATGGCGCCTTCATGTCAGAAAGGGGGCGCGAGTTCACACTCGCCCTATGGGACTTTTTAGCCTTTATCGCCAATTCCTTTGTGTTCCTGCTCATCGGGATCACAGTCGCCGGAATTCCCTTTCATGAGCTTGGCGACCTTTCGCTCGCCCTTATGATCATGGTGGTTCTGGCCAGCCGGGCATTGACGATCTACCCACTTTGCGCCTTGTTTCATCACGCTTCCCGGAGCCTGCCATTCAGGTTCCAGCATGTGCTCTGGTGGGGGGGGTTGCGCGGCGCACTCGGTCTGGCTTTGGCGCTTTCGCTGCCGGAAGACTTGCAAATGCGCAACCAAGTGCTGATCGCTACTTTCGGTGTTGTGGTGTTCTCTGTGGTGGTGCAAGGACTCACCATGCCCCTTTTGCTACGGATTTTGAAAATCAGCCCAGCTAGGTAATAAAGCTTGGACGGCATGCTGAACTCGTCCGGAACTAGTCGTGCGACAGTAGCGCCATTGCCAAGCGCGCTGCCAATGCTTCGGGTGTGTCACTGTCTGGTGGTAGGCGGGAGTCGATCGCAAGACTGGCCAGCCCATGCATCAGGCACCAGCACGCTAGACTTTTGTCTGCTGCCGTGCCGCGCGGAACGGTTTTGGCAACGCGCGCCGCGAGCACGCCGTAAGCGGCGGCAAGCGCGTTCTCAAGATCAGGGTAATGCACTAATCGCTCTGGCCCGAAGATCAAACGGTAAAGTGCCGCATTTCCTGTTGCGAACCGTACATAGGCGACACCTTGCGCCCGCAGGGGGTCGGCGGAGGATCGGTCCGCGGCCTCCAACTCCGCTGTCAATTCCCAGACACCCGAGGTGGCGATGGCGGCCAGTAGATGTTCGCGGTCGGCAAAATACCTGTAAGCTGCGGTAGGAGACACGCCTACCCGTCGCGTGACCGCGCGTAGCCCCAGCCCGGCAATGCCTTCCTGGGCCAGAATTTCGCGTCCGGCCTGCATTAGTACCGACCGCATCTCCCGCCGCTCAGGTCGTAGAAGTGACATTGTTAACTTACAATATAGTTGTTGTTTACGCTGTTATATGATGGGGTTGGTATTTTGCCAACCAAGCGATTTTTGCTGATCAGCCCGACGTTCCGAAGGTTGTCGTTGTCTATCTTGGTACGAAGGCGCTCGTAGTTCGCATGAGCTGGCACATCCTGGAGATGGTCGCAACTCGCCCTGGCGGCCTGCTTCTGCGTGAGTTCATAGTGTTCAGGCCGCTGAATGTGGGAACGCGGTAATATCGGCTATCGGAACTATTAAGTTGACTAAATGGATGGCTAGCTGTAGAACAAAACATGACGATGACACTCCGCGCCTTCAATGAGATGTTTCCGGACGAGGACGCAGCGCGTTCTTGGTTTGAGAGGTCGCGCTGGTCGCATGGACCCGAGTGTTATCATTGTGGCGCGGTCGGCAATGCAGCATACATGCCGAAGACG
>JAKAEC010000019.1 GCA_021818425.1 Pseudomonadota bacterium | reverse complement strand
TCTCCGGCGGCCGAAGGAGGCGCAGGCTTTTTACGCTACGCTGGTGATTGCCACGCTGATCGGCATGATCATCAATTTTGCGCCCATCGACCCGATCAAGGCGCTGTTCTGGAGCGCCGTGGTCAACGGTGTGGTGGCTGTGCCTGTAATGGCGGTAATGATGAAGTTGGCGGCGCGGGCGGACATTATGGGGTCGTTTGCGGTTCGTGGCACGCTGCAATTCTTCGGTTGGTCGGCTACTTTACTGATGGCTGTAGTGGTGGTGGCCATGTTGGCGCAGCTTTTATAAGGAGCTGTGCTGAATGTCTGCGGCTACATCCAATAGCCGGGCCAGTACGGGAGCAGTTTCGTCCCGACGCCAGGCAAGACCGGTCTCCAGAACCGGGGCGTCACCCTGAAGATCCAAATAGCGCACACCAGTGCGGGCGAGGTGGCGTAGAGAGGCGGGCACCAAAGCCAGCCCCAACCCTGCGGAGACCAGGCTGATGATGGTCTGCATCTGGATGGCGGGTTGGGCGATGCGTGGCTCTGCCCCGTGGGCGCGGTAATAACCGAGCACGAGGTCATAGAAAGAAGGTGCCATCGGTTGGGGAAAGATGATGAGCGGCGCCTCAATTACCTGTTGCGGTGCCAAGCCGTGCGCGCCGGGAAAGAGCCGGCCCGTTGTGATCCAATCCTCCGGCACAGCAGCCACCAGCTTTTCGCGCAGTAGGCGGCGATAGGTGAGGACGGCGGGTAGGGCTTCGTCTTTGGGTGCGATGATGATTCCCGCATGAGCCGAGCCCTCCTGCAACAGGGTGATCTGCACGTCGCTGGTGGCTTCTGTGAGGGTGATTTCTACCTCCGGGTAGAGGGTAGAGAAATGTCGTACTAGCAGGGGCAGTAACGAATAATCCGCCGTGGAGACGAAGGAGAGCGAGAGTCGTCCTGCCGTGCCCGTGATCAGCCGGTGCGCGGTTTCTGGTAGCGCGTCTACCCCCGCCAGTGCCACCCGCACATGCGCCAGCCAAGCGATGCCGAACGGGCTTAAGCTCACGCTGCGTTTCGTACGAATGAACAATGCGCTGCCCAGCTCTCTCTCTAGCGCCTGGATGGACTGACTGAGAGGCGGCTGTGTCATGTTTAGGCGCTGGGCGGCGCGACCGAAATGCAGCGTGTCCGCCACGGCCGCGAATTGCCGTAATTGCCTTATTTCCATATCAACCTACTCAAAAATTAATATGTTATACGACTTATTAAGCATAAAATAATATATTTTACATGGCTTCGGGACGGGCCTAATGAGAGCACAGGCAAATTACAAAAGCGTGTTCCTCGGAGTTAGAAAGATGCCGGCCTACCGTTCCAGAACCACCACCCATGGCCGCAACATGGCCGGCGCTCGAGGGCTTTGGCGCGCCACAGGCATGAAGGATGCGGATTTTGGCAAGCCGATCATTGCCGTAGTCAATAGCTTCACCCAATTCGTGCCCGGCCATGTGCATTTGAAGGATCTCGGCCAGTTGGTGGCCCGCGAGATCGAGGCGGCCGGTGGGGTTGCCAAGGAATTCAATACCATCGCCGTAGATGATGGAATCGCCATGGGGCATGATGGCATGCTCTACTCGTTACCCTCTCGCGAGTTGATCGCCGATTCGGTGGAGTACATGGTCAACGCCCATTGTGCGGACGCGATGGTGTGTATCTCCAACTGCGACAAGATCACGCCGGGCATGCTGATGGCGAGCCTGCGCCTAAATATCCCCGCAGTGTTCGTCTCCGGCGGGCCAATGGAGGCCGGCAAGGTGCTTGTGAAGGGAGCCAAACGTGCCGTTGATCTTATCGATGCGATGGTGGTGGCGGCTGACAGCAGTTATTCCGACGAGGAGGTGCAAACTGTCGAGCGTTCAGCATGCCCCACCTGCGGTTCCTGTTCGGGCATGTTTACCGCCAATTCCATGAACTGCCTCACTGAGGCATTGGGGCTTTCCCTGCCTGGTAATGGCTCTATGTTGGCTACCCACGCGGACCGCGAGAAGCTGTTTCGTGAGGCAGGGCATCTGATCGTGGATCTGGCCCGCCGTTGGTATGAGCAGGAGGACGCAACTGCCCTGCCGCGCGGCATCGCCAGCTTCAAGGCGTTCGAGAATGCGATGAGCCTGGACATCGCGATGGGAGGCTCCACCAACACGGTGCTGCATTTGCTGGCGGCCGCTCAGGAAGGCGGGGTGGATTTTACGATGGCAGATATCGACAGGCTGTCCCGCCGTGTGCCGTGCCTATGCAAAGTAGCGCCTGCGAAAAGCGACGTGCATATGGAAGACGTGCATCGCGCAGGTGGTATCATGTCAATCCTGGGGGAGTTGGACCGTGCTGGGCTGATCGACGCATCTCAGCCAACCGTGCATGCCAAGACGCTGGGTGAGGCGCTGAACCGTTGGGACATTACACGTACCAATAGCGAGGAAGTTAAAAATTTCTACCGCGCTGCGCCAGGCGGCGTGCCGACCCAGGTGGCATTTAGCCAGAGTGAGCGCTGGGAGGAGCTGGACATTGACCGCAAGGCCGGCGTGATCCGTTCCGCGATGGACCCGTTCTCAAAGGATGGCGGCTTGGCAGTGTTATTCGGCAACTTGGCGCCGGAAGGATGTATCGTAAAAACTGCGGGCGTGGATGAGAGCATCCTAACGTTCAAAGGTGCGGCGCGGGTTTTTGAGAGCCAGGATGCGGCGGTCTCGGGCATTCTGAACGGCGTGGTGAAAGCGGGTGAGGTTGTGGTCATTCGCTACGAAGGACCGAAGGGCGGTCCCGGCATGCAGGAGATGCTATATCCCACTAGTTATCTGAAATCCAAGGGTTTGGGCAAAGCCTGTGCGTTGATCACTGATGGTCGTTTCTCCGGTGGCACTTCGGGTCTTTCGGTTGGCCATGTTTCGCCGGAAGCAGCGGAAGGCGGGCTGATCGGGCTGGTTAGGACCGGCGATGAGATTCTGATCGACATTCCAAATCGGGCCATCTCGCTGAATGTGCAGGATGCAGTGCTTGCCGAGCGTCGTGCCGCGCAGGATGAGAAGGGGTGGAAACCTACCGAGCCACGCAAGCGCAATATCTCTCCGGCGCTGCGAGCCTACGCGGCCATGACCACCAATGCTGCCAAGGGTGCCGTGCGAGATGTAAGTCAGGTTGAACGCTGAATGGCGGTCGCGGAAGTTGAGGGACGGCAGGGCGTCTGTGAAGGGGCGTCCTACCTCTCTATCTGGCGTGCCGCTGCGGCATAGGAAATGTCGCCTATCTCGGGTGCGAGATAGGACAGATTCGCTTTTGTTTTTTGTTAAAATGCGTTAGAGTTAAAAGATGAGCCATGCGAGTACGCCCCAGGGATCGAGGGACTCGCTCGCGCTTGGCAGTGGGCCGGCGCGCGGTAAGGCACATGATTGGGCCGCAACGCCTCTTGGGCTACCGGCTCTTTGGCCGCCGGTGTTGCGGCTGACGTTTGAGATTTGCCAGAACTCGTCGTTGCCATCCGCCATCTATTGGGGAGCAGACCTGCTGCTGCTATGTAATGACGCCTGGCTCGAGCTACACGCGGATGAGTCCGGGGTGGGTCTGCCCGCCCGTGAGCTGGACGCGGCGCGGCTACGCAACATTCGGGTTTGGCCGGCTGGGTTCGAGCAGACGCATACCGTGCAGCGCCATGGTGCGATGGAATCAACGCTGTGGCGGTACGATATCACTAGGTTACAGGATGATAAAACCAGCTCCCTGCTGGGGCTATTGGTACAGGGGCACGAGATCGGCGGCACGACCGGGCATGGTTATCGTCGTGCGCTGGAGGTTCTGAATTGTATTTCCACCGCCACGATCGCCGAGCAGGATCCAGAAAAGGTCACGCAGCTGGTGACCGATGCTGGGGTTGAATTAACGGGCGCGGCATTTGGAGCATTTTTTTACCACGTGGTGAATGAAGCGGGGGAGCGGATGATGCTCTATACGCTCTCCGGCGCGCATCGGGATGCCTTTGCGGGTTTCCCAATGCCGCGCCGGACCTCCTTGCTCACCGTGACTTTTGAAGAAAGGCACGTTGTTCGTATCGACGATATCCGGAAGGACCCGCGTTATGGCCGGAACGCGCCCTTGTTTGGCATGCCCCAAGGGCATTTGCCGGTAAGGAGCTACATGGCTGTACCGGTGGTCTCTCGGGAGGGCAAGGCGATTGGGACACTGCTGTTCGGCCACCCGTCGCCGGGGCGCTTTTTCGCTAGGCATGAGGCGTTGATGTGCGGACTTGCGGCGCAGGCGGCCATTGCCATTGAGAACGCTCGACTGCTCCAGCATGTACGTGAGGCGAACGAAATGCTGGAGCAGCGTGTCGCCGAGCGAACGCAGGAACTCACGGAGTTACACGAGGCACTGCGCCAAGCGCAGAAGATGGAGGCGATCGGCCAACTTACCGGCGGCATCGCCCACGATTTTAATAATTTGCTGCAGGGCATTAGCGGCAGCCTGGAGGTGCTTGAACGGCATTTGGCGCAGGGAAGGACAACGGGGCTGGAACGGTTTGTGCACGGCGCGCAAAGCGCCGCACAGCGCGCAGCGTCGCTTACACAGCGACTGCTTGCGTTCTCTCGCAGACAAACCCTGAATCCCCATCCAGTAGATGTGAGACAACTCGTCTGCGGTATGGCGGATCTGATCCGGCGCGCAGTTGGCCCAGCGATTCTGCTGGAGATTTCTCCCTCCGAAGAACGGCTTATCGCGACTGTGGATGTTGCCCAGCTTGAAAGCGCGCTGCTGAATCTAGCCATTAATGCGCGGGACGCGATGCCGTCCGGCGGGGAGCTGAGCATTGCGGCCACACGACGCGTGCTTGATGAATGCGATGCACGCAATTTCGACTTATCCCCAGGCGCTTATGCCGTGCTGAGCGTGGTTGACACTGGTACAGGCATTCCAAAGGAAGCACTCGGCCGGATTTTTGATCCCTTTTTCACCACCAAGCCGATGGGCCAGGGCACCGGGCTTGGGCTTTCGATGGTACATGGCTTCGTGCGTCAGTCCGGAGGGCATGTAGACGTGCGCTCCACTTTGGGTGTCGGTACACAAATTTACCTCTATTTGCCTCTGTCCGATGGTGACGTGGAAGTAGCATCTTCACCTGTTAGTGATGCGCTTCCTAACGGCCCGTCCGCTGCCACGGTGCTAGTGGTTGACGATGAGGTCGTGGTGCGTGCTCCAATTGTAGAAGCGTTACGCGACGCCGACTATAATGTGCTGGAAGCGGCGGATGGGCGGGAAGGGCTTCGAGTTCTTGAATCCACTACCGACGTGAAGCTCATGATTGCAGATGTTGGACTGCCTGGCGGGCTAAACGGGAAAGAAATGGCAGAGGCGGCGCAGAGCATGCGGCCCGGCCTTAAGGTAATCCTGATTACCGGTTATGCCGACCAGGCGGCGGTACCGATGCCGGGAACCGGGATGACCATGATCTGTAAGCCCTTTTCCATGATGGAACTGGCCTGTAAGGCCGCCGAGCTGCTCGATGCGTGAATCTGTGTGCAGCTACTCTCCGTCTGCCAGCCGGTTCTGTGCCTGGGATACGAAGCTACTGGGCGGTACGGAGCGTGTGAGCCAAACATTGCCTCCGATGACGGAGTCCTTGCCAACTGTCACCCGACCCAGAATCGTCGCCCCCGCGTAGATCACCACATTATCCTCGATGATTGGGTGGCGTGGCTCACCCTTCACCAGCCCGCCGGCGCCATCGTCGCTGAAGCTTTTCGCGCCCAGCGTCACATGCTGGTAAAGCCGGACATTCTCGCCAATGACGGCCGTCTGGCCGATCACGACGCCAATGCCGTGGTCGATGAAAAAACGAGGCCCGATCTGCGCTTCAGGATGAATGTCTATGGCAGTTTCGGTTTGCGAGATGCTGGCCAGCAAACGCGGCACCAACGGCGCGCCCAGTTTGTAAAGCGTGTGGGCTAGGCGGTGGTGAATGACCGCCCGCATTCCCGGATAACAGAGCAACACTTCAGCCAGCGAAGTTGCCGCCGGGTCACCTTGGTAGGCAGCTTTAAGGTCGCTCACTAGGGCGGTGCGGATCTCCGGGAGTTGTGCTGCAAAATCACGAACGATGTCGCAGGCGGCGCATTCGGCTTCCTCAAACCTCGACTTGTTCTCGGGTGCTAGAAATAAGAGGCCGCGGCGCACTTGCTCGGTGAGCGCCGCGAGGGTTCGGGTGAGGGTGAGGCCAACAAAATAATCAATCGTTTCGTCGGTTAGATCGGGGCAGCCATAATGACTAGGGAACATCGCGGCGAACAGCCCATCGCGGATGCGTTCGAGAGCTTCGCGTGAAGGAAGCTCTCGCACATGGCCCTGATAGCGGATCTTATGAGTCACTTCGCGGGAATGGCGTAGCCCGGCGACGATGGCAGTGAGGTTGGAGGCGCTGGTTTGCGCCGTGGCGGTAACTTCGGGTTTCTGGTCGTCGATACCCATCGGCTTGGACCTGATGCGGTTAGTGTTAGCGCGAAAGGCTAGAGCAGTGAAGGCGGCATGTAAACCAGCCACAATTTTGCTCCCGTCCAACGCATAGAGGCCAAGCGGAAGGAAGTTTTCGGCTTTGCCCACGGTAGAGAAATGCTTTGGTGCAACGTTAAAGGCTGGGAGCAAATTTGCCTAAGATTTTTCAATCCAATTTCACTGTGCTAGAAATTTATTTCCCGCCGAAGCTTGCGCCGCCGTCGGCGGGGAATTTTTTTACCGGCGCAACGATTGATGAGCGAGAGAGCGGACCCGGATATGGTGTTGCAAGTGATCACAGGAAACCGGCTGGCGGATGGCGTATCCGTCTGGTTTGCGGGGGCAAATGGCTGGACGGAGCACGTGGATCAAGCCTGCTCTTACGACGACGCCGGGATGGAGGCCGCTCTGGCACAGGCGAAGCCAGAAGACGCGGAATTGCGTGTGGTGGACATTCGCGCCGTTGAGGTTACGCACGAGGAGGGCAAGCTCTTTCCGGTGGCGCATCGCGAGCAGATCCGAGCGCGCGGCCCCTCCGTGCGGACCGATCTGCCTGCCGGCGTGTGGCGCGATGGCACGGCGCAACTGCCGCCGCTGCCCTCCTCAACCTCAAGCTCGCCTTTTGCCGGAATTTACCGCTACGACGAATATGACAGAGACTTCCTGCGCCAGCGCGCGAGAGAGTTTGGCACCATGGTTGAGCGCCGCCGCAAGGGCGAGCTTTCGGAAGACGAATTCAAACCGTTGCGGCTGATGAATGGTGTATATTTGCAGTTGCACGCATATATGCTGCGCATTGCCATTCCCTACGGAGTGCTTAGCGCTACGCAGCTGCGTCAGCTTGCGTATGTGGCGCGGCATTACGACCGTGGTTACGGGCATTTCACCACCCGCCAGAACATCCAGTTCAACTGGCTACGACTAGAGGATGTACCCGCTGCTCTGGCTGCTCTCGCCGAGGCCGATATTCATGGAATCCAGACCAGCGGCAATTGCATCCGCAACACCACAACCGATGAATTCGCGGGTGCGGCGGCGGATGAGACAGTGGACCCGCGTCTCTATGCGGAAATCATCCGCCAATGGTCGACGGACCATCCAGAATTCACCTATCTGCCGCGAAAGTTCAAGATCGCTATCGTCGGCGCCGGGCATGACCGAGCGGCGGTGCGCGTACATGATATCGGTATCGAATCGTACCGGAACGACGTCGGCGAGCCGGTGTTCCGTATATTCGCAGGGGGTGGGTTAGGTCGTACTCCGTATGTGGCGGTGAAGCTGCGCGAGAATCTGCCGGTGCCGGAATTGCTGCGCTATTGCGAGGCAATTTTACGCGTCTACAACGCGCTCGGCCGGCGCGATAACATGTACAAGGCGCGCATCAAGATCCTAATCCGCGAGATGAAGCCGGACGCCTTTATCAAGATGGTCGAGGATGAATATGCGAGTCTGCCCGCCGATTACTGCCTGCTGACAGACGAGTTGGTGCAGGCGGTGGCGGCGCGCTTCCCGGAGCCAGAGCTACCGCGTCAGGATGGCGGCGTACTGAAGGCCGCGATGCTGGATGACCGCGCTTTGGCCCGTTGGGTGAAGCAGAACACCCATCCGCATAAGGCGTCGGGCTACGTTTCCGCCGTGATCTCCCTGAAGCCGGTTGGCGGGATCGCTGGCGATGCTAGTGCAGATGAGATGGATGTGGTGGCTGACCTCGCTGACAAATATTCGCTGGGTGAGATTCGTGTGTCGCATGTGCAGAACCTAGTGCTGCCGCATGTGGCCAAGGATGACGTGCCCGCCTTGTTCAAGGATTTGGTGAAGGCTGGGCTGGCGACCGATAATATCGGCCTCGTCACGGATATCATTGCTTGCCCAGGTATGGACTATTGTGCGTTGGCCACGGCGCGCTCCATTCCCGTCGCGCAGCGAATCGCTGAGCGACTGGCGCCGAAGCAGCATGAAATCGGCACGCTGCATGTGAATATTTCGGGCTGCATCAATGCGTGCGGCCATCATCATGTCGGTCATATCGGGTTGCTGGGTGTGGATAAGAACGGCGAAGAGGTCTACCAGATCACGTTAGGCGGCGCGGCGGACGAAAAGGCCGCCATCGGCAGGATCATCGGCCCGGCCGTGCCTACGGCAAAGGTACCGGACGCGATCGAAGCATTGATGGATGCTTATCTGAAGCTGCGCGAGACGGGCGAGCGTTTCATTGATACTTACCGGCGTTTGGGCGCCGAGCCGTTTAAGGAGGTCATCTATGCCACTCATTAACGCCAGGGCTGAAGAAATATCCTCTACCGCGCCTGATGTTGTGCTTCCACCCGATGTCGAATTGGCGGCGGTTCTGCCCACGCTGGGCGAGCTTGCCGTGGTGGCAGTTGAGTTTCCAAAATTCCGCGATGGGCGTGGTTTCACCATTGCCCGAGCGATACGCCAACACGGCTACCAGGGGGATTTGCGTGCCACGGGGCACTTTTTGCCGGAGCAATTTCTGTTTCTGATCTCCTGCGGATTCAGTAGCTTCGAGACGCCGGTGGAGCATGAGCCAGCGAAGTTTGCCGCTGCCTTGGCCAAGCCGCGCCAGCCGGGGCAGTTGCTGCGGCGGTCGCTCGCGCGGGCACGGGAAGTTGCCTGAAATGTGCCGAGCCCTTGCGTTAAGCCGATATCGGCGCGACATTCCTGGGTAAACGCGCCAGGAGATAAAAATGCCGGTCAGTTCCGTCCTAGACACCATTGGCAAGACGCCGCATATCCGCCTTGCCCGTTTGTTTCCTGAAGCGAATGTCTGGGTGAAGTCCGAGCGCACTAATCCCGGCGGTTCCATTAAAGACCGCATCGCGTTGGCGATGATCGAGGCAGCAGAACGTGATGGCCTGTTGGCGCCGGGCGGGCTGATTATCGAGCCGACTTCTGGCAATACCGGTGTCGGTCTCGCTCTAGTGGCGGCAGTAAAGGGCTATAAGCTCATCCTGGTAATGCCGGAGAGCATGTCCATCGAGCGCCGCCGCCTCATGCAAGCATATGGTGCCAGCTTCGACCTCACTCCGAAGGAAAAGGGTATGAAGGGTGCAATCGCCCGCGCCCAAGAACTGCAGGAGCAGCATCCTGGTGCCTTCATTCCTCAGCAATTCGAGAATCCGGCCAACGTCGAGGTACATACTCGTACGACGGCGCAGGAAATTCTGGCGGACTTTCCCGAAGGGCTGGATGTAATCATTTCCGGGGTTGGCACCGGCGGGCACGTTACAGGCGTGGCGGAGGCACTGAAGATGCACTGGCCGAACCTGAAGGTTTTCGCGGTTGAACCTGCAGCGTCGCCGGTACTCTCGGGCGGTGCGCCTTCACCCCATCCCATCCAGGGCATTGGCGCGGGCTTTGTGCCCGGTAACTTCCACCGCGAAGCGGTGGACGGCGTCATTACGGTGGACGGTGAGGAAGCAAAGGAACTCGCCCGCCAATCCGCCACGAAGGAAGGGCTGTTGGTCGGTATTTCCTCCGGTGCCACGCTAGCGGCCATCAAGAAGAAGCTGCCAGAGTTGCCTGCCGGATCGCGCATCCTCGGCTTCAATTACGATACCGGCGAGCGTTATCTTTCGGTGCCGGATTTCCTGCCGGCTTGACCTCAATCAAGGCGTTGGAATGGCCAATATGTCATGGCTTCGGCCATGACCGATCCAGATCTGATCGCCCGTTATGATGGCCGCCTGCCGCGCTACACCAGTTATCCTACTGCCCCGCATTTTCACGGCGGTGTTGGCGCGGCTGAATATGCGGAGTGGCTATCCGCCCTGCCGCCTGAGGCAGCGATTTCACTATATTTGCACGTGCCATTTTGCGATCGGCTTTGCCTGTATTGCGGCTGTCACACCACGGTTGCGCATCACGAGCGGCCTAAGCGCCTCTATGCTCAGGCGCTGGCACGCGAGATAGGGCTGCTGGCAAACGCGCTGGGCCGCAAGGCGCTGGTAACGCAGATTCATTGGGGTGGCGGTACCCCTACCGCCCTGCCGGGCGACTGCCTGGAAGGATTGATGAATCTTATTCGCGAGCGTTTCCGGGTGGCACCAGGGGCGGAAATCGCGATCGAGATCGATCCGGCGGCACTACCTGCGGAGAAGTTGGACGCATTGGCGGGCATGGGTCTCACCCGGGCCAGCCTGGGAGTGCAGGATTTCGAAGAGAGAGTACAGAAAACCATTGGTAGGATGCAAAGCTTTGATGAAACACTCGACGCAGCGATCATGCTGCGCAAGCTGGGCGTGCGTTCCATCAATCTTGATCTGATCTATGGCCTACCGCACCAGACCGAGGCGTCCGTGGTGCACACCGCCCGCCAGGCACTAGAGCTGGAGCCAGACCGCGCGGCTGTATTCGGCTATGCACATGTACCATGGATGAAGAAGCACCAAGCACTCATTCCCGAGGCGGCGTTGCCGGTGGGAGCGGCAAGACTGCAGCAGGAGGCGGCGATCCGTAAGGTGCTCGCGGAGGAGGGAGGCTTGGTGCCCGTAGGGTTGGATCATTATGCGCGGCCCGAGGATGAGATGGCCAAGGCTGCCCAGACCGGGAAACTTCAACGCGGTTTCCAGGGGTATACGACGGATTTGGCACCGGTGCTGATCGGGCTTGGCGCAAGCGCCATAGGTGCTTTGCCGCAAGGCTATGTGCAGAATCAGCCTAATATTCCCGCTTATGAGGCCGTTGTCGCCCAAGGGCATTTCCCTGTCTCGCGTGGGATAGTGCTTCGCGATGAAGATAGGTTGCGCCGTGCCGTGATTGAGCGGATCATGTGTGATCTCGCAGTGGATATTCCCGCTATGGCGCGCGCCTTCGGCGCCGGAGAGCAGGTACTTCTTGCGGACGCAGCGCCGCTCTCCGGCTTTGCCGAGGATGGGCTGGTGGATTGGGACGGCCGGCGGGTGACGGTGACGGAACGTGGCCGCCCGTTCGTACGCAATGTCGCGGCCTTGTTCGATGCCTATTTACGTCAGGCGGATAATACAAAGCCGTGCCATGCCAGCGCTGTTTGAAGTGCGGATGCATGAATTCCAGAGGCATTGTCGTGCTGCTGCATGCGCAATGGGTGAACCTCGTATCGGCGCAGGCTTAAGGCTTAAGCCACCGTGCGCCGATGCGAGAGCGCGACGTTCACCAGCGCCAGCACCACGCCACCTGCGAAAATGAACGTAGATAGGACAAATACCTGCGGCGGCATGCCGACCTTTACGGCGCCGTAAACCCATAGCGGGAAGGTGAGAGTTTGCCCGGCAACAAAGGTGGTGATGATCAGGTCGTCGATCGAGAGCATAAAGCACAGCATGCAGGCACCAACGATGCCGGGGAGAATAAGCGGAAAAGTCACGGTCCAAAACGCTACCCACGGTGTGGCGCCCAGGTCCGCCGCAGCTTGGTCCAATGCTCGGTCCAATCCAGAAACACGGGCACGGATTACCACCACTGCGAAAGCGAGGTTGAAGGCAACGTGCGCTATAAAAATCGTCAGTAGCCCACGCGGTAGATTGAGCGCCAGGAACAGCGAAAGCAGTGAAGCACCGACAACCACTGCGGGCGCTGCTATATCCGCGAAGATCACTAGATCCGTCGCGGATTTGCCCCAAAATTTGTAGCGCGCCAGCGCCAGCGCAAGCGGTGTGCCGATGATGGCGGAAATCACCGCACTTCCCACTGCGACCTCCAGCGAGTGGATTAGTGCCCCGGTCAGATCCTGAATGGCGAAGGCATCGGCATAGTTGGCGAGGGTGAAGTGCAGCCAGTTCAATGCAATGCGTCCGGCGGGGGCGTAGTTGAAGCTGAATACCACCATCACAGCGATGGGCAGCATGGTGTAGATGATCATCGCCCATGTGAAGCAGGCGAGAAGCCGCTCGCCCAGGCGGCTGGGCTTGTAAGCGGAGGGCATGGGCGGAACGGTGACGTTCATGCCGCATACTCCTGGATTGCCTCTGCGCCGAATACCTTGGAATAAAGTAGGATGGCGATCATCAGCATCAGCATCAGCATGGAGGAGAGTGCTGCGGCCATCGGGTAGTCCTGGCTCTCGAAGAACGAATCTTGGATGATGTTGCCGATCATGTAGGTGCCCGGCCCGCCGAGAAGTGCTGCATTCACGAAATCGCCCACATTGGTGACAAACACAAGCAGGAAACCCGCAAAGACCCCTGGGGCAGAAAGTGGTAGGATGATCTTCATGAAGGCCGTTGCAGGCGAGGCATAGAGGTCGTTTGCCGCGCGCACCAGACGCCGGTCGATCTTCTCCAGCACCACGTAGAGCGGCAGGACATAGTAAGCGAAAGAATTATATACGAGCCCGCCAATTACCGCCCATTGTGTCGACAGCAAATGATACGAGCGCGGCAGTAGACCGATCGCCTTCAGCGGTCCCAATAGGAAGCCCTGGTCGGAGAGAATGAACTCCCATGCCAGCACGCGTATGACGAAGGAGACAAAGAAAGGCAGCATGACGAGGAAGAGATAGGTGCTTTTGTGCCGACCTCCGTAAAATGCAATCCAGTAGGCCACTGGATAGGAGATCGCCAGCGTGATTACGGTTGAGGCAGTGCCGTACCAGAAGGAGCGAAGGAAAGCATCCTGATAGTTGTTGAAGGCCGTAACAAATTCTTGGAAATTATCAGACAGGATATAGCCCGTAAGGGGATTGCCTACAGCCAGCGCCATGCCGAGCATTGAGCAAAGCGGGATCAGGAAGAAGACCAAGAGATATACCCAACTCGGCAGGCTGAGCAGATAGGGAGCCAGTTTTCCGCGCAGCCGCCGCATGGGATATCTCCGTATCAGCTTTGGACGATCGGATTGAAGATGTTCAAAAATTGCTGATACTGAGCATAACTCTTAAAGGAGTAGAATTCATGCGCTCTGGCAAGTTCGGATTCGGGTGGGAACACCAGAGGTGAGTTTGCCACGGCCGGGTCCTTGATGACGTTAAGGATATAATCTTTCGCTGCAGGGACCGGGCAGATATAATTCACATAATCCTCGACGAGTCCCGCCACTTTCGGTGTATAGTAATAGTTCATCCATGCCAGAGCTGAGAGTGGATTTTTAGCCCCCACGGGGATGCACATGTTATCGTGCCAGATCGAGCAGCCTTCCTTAGGAACTACGAATTTTAGATCCTTATAGCCCTTTGAATTGGCTTGATAAATATCTCCGGACCACGCCATGCTGATCCAGGTATCACCATTCTGCAGTGCATTGATGTAGCTTTGCTCGTAGTACTGCCGTACTAGTCCTTTGGCTTTCTGTTCCTTTAGAACTACGGCGGCTTTCTCCCAATCGGCTGGAGTCGAGGTAGTTGGGTTGATGCCGAGCTTCATCATTCCGAAGGGGCCAAGCTCAGTCACGTCCGAAAACATGCCGACATGGCCGGCGAAGGCCGGGTCCCACAGATCCTCAATGCTGTTAATCTCGCGTTTGGTTAGCTTGGGGTTGTAGCCGATACCAGTGAGACCAGACTGCCATACCATAGTGTGTTTGTTGCCCGGATCAAAGGACGGATTCTTCACGCTGGGGCCGGCATATTTATCAAAGTTTGGTACCTTTTCGCGCCAGATCGGTACCAGGAAGTTCTGCATCAGCAATTCGGTAAGATACCAGCCATCGGTAATTACCATCATATCGTAACCGGTGGACTGGCCGGATTTCAGCACCGGTGCAATCTTCGCGTAGAAGGAAGGATCGTCCTGGATCACTTCCTGATACGTTACCTTTATACCGGTCTGCTTGGTGAAGGCATCGATGGTGGGGTGGTCCTTACCATTCGAAGACACGTCTATATAAAGCGGCCAGTTGGCAAAAACGAAGTTCTTAGTTGGCTTCTGCTTTGCCCACCACGCCTTCCAGTCAGTCACTTTTTCTGCCCGTGCGATCTGCGGGGCAAGGGCCGCCATCAGCGCCGCACCCGAACCGCGCAGGAAGTTCTGCCGGCTCAGGCGCGGCTGGGTTAGACCGCGATAAAAGGCCTGGGTCAAATCCCGGCCACGCTGCTCGTCTTGGCTCATGCTATTCTCCTTCGGGTTGGGTCTGATTGGCGGCGACGGCAAATGTGTGCATCGGATTCCAGGCTAGGCGCACGGTCTCGCCGGGGGCGATATCTCCCATGCGGCCGGCGTTCTGGGCATAGACGCTAAGCGGTCGCCCGGTCTTGCTTTCCATCATGTATTGGCGGCTTACACCAAGGTAGACCGAAACCCCCGCCACTGCTTCGATCACGTTCCAGCCGGGCGCCTCGCTTTCGCCCGGGGCAAGTACCAAGAATTTCTCAGGCCGCACGCCTATTTTTACCTCAGCATCGCCGGTTTGCAGGGCAGCCACCGGCAGCCGGATTAACGCGCCATCCTCCAGCCGGACCACCGCCGTCTCCTTGCCGCGTTCAACCACGGTACCTGGAATTAGGTTCGAGGCACCAAGGAACGAGGCGACGAATTCTGTTGCCGGATGATCGTACACCTCGGCGGGGGTGCCGATCTGCTCGATCCTGCCCTTTGACATCACCGCCAGCCGGTCGCTCATCGCCATCGCTTCTTCCTGGTCATGCGTGACGAAAAGAAAGGTGATGCCGATTTCGTTCTGGATCCGCTTCAGCTCGATCTGCATTTGCTTGCGCAGCTTCAAGTCTAGCGCCCCCAGTGGCTCATCAAGCAGTAACAGCTTGGGTTTGTTCACTAGTGCACGGGCCAAGGCCACGCGCTGGGCTTGGCCTCCGGAAAGCTGGCCGGGCTTGCGCTTTGCAAAGCCAGCCAAATCCACCAGCGCCAGCATCTCCCGCACCCGTGCTTCGATCTCGGCCTTTGCCAGACCCTTGCGCCGAAGCCCAAAAGCAACGTTCTCAAAAATATCGAGATGCGGAAATAGGGCGTAGGACTGGAACACCGTGTTTACATCGCGCTTATAGGGCGGCTGGCGGCTCACATCCTCGCCGCCGAGATAGATCGCCCCGCAGCTCGGCGACTCAAAGCCGCCGATCATGGAAAGCGTTGTAGATTTGCCGCAGCCGGACGGGCCCAGCAACGAAAAGAATTCGCCGCCATTTATAGTGAGTGAAATATCATCAACCGCAGTCCAGCTTCCGAACTGTTTGGTAACACGTTCCAGCCTGACGTTATGGCGGTTGGAGGGCGCGGCATTCATGAAGAGGCTCCGGCTGTCATAGGGGCGGGTGTAGCGGCCCTCTGCGGAGGTGCCTGTGGGGCGCAGTCTGCTGTGAAGATCATCAACACGCAGCCGTTCGGATGAAAAATACGGCAACCGCGGAATAAGCTTGCCGGTGCCCTATCAGCCCGCAAATGCCAACCCCTTGTGTTGTTGTTTCCTGTTCGGCTTCAAACCGAAATTCCCTCCGGCTAATGCCGCAGTATAAAGGCATAAAATGGAAATGTAATTGACTTTCGAGCACATTTTGTGTGGTGCGCCGCTTTTTTTGAGCTGGAGTGACCGAGCGGGCTGCGGAAACGGGTGGGTGTGTTTGGTCATGTGAGGACGGTCAAGCAGGTTTCGTGCCGAAAAAAACAGTGATCTATGCCAACCGCTACAGGTTTACCTTTTTTTAAACAGATTATGGCAAGCGCTGGCGGATTACTTTTGCGCAGGAGGGCAATTGGAATGACAGCGTTCTATTTGCCCGGTCTGCTTCAATTCGCCAGCCAGTTTGAACCGACGCTGGTAGGCATGGCTCTGCTGCTATGCCTTATCGGTTCATATACGGTGATGATCCTGCTTCGACGTGCTTACGAGCTGCATGGCGAGCGGCGCCTTTCCTGGTTTTTGGCACTCTGCATCTGCTTCGGCGCGGATCTTTGGGCAACGCACTTCATCGCCATGCTGGCCTTCAACCCTGGCATGCCCATTTACTATGATGCCGGGCGCACGGCGCTTTCGATTCTGGTGGCGGTACTGGGGGCGCTGCCAGCCTTCGCGCTGCTGCTCTGGTACCCGAGTTTGCCTTTCGCCTGGGCTGTGGCGGGGCCAATGCTCGGTGGTGCGATTGGGGCGATGCATTTCATCGGAATGTCGGCGATGGAGCTGCGAGGCGTTGTTACCTACAGCCGGGATTTTGTGGTGGCGTCCTTGATTTGCGGCATGGTTGGGGCATCGCTGGCTCTTCGTGTGATGCAACGCCATGGCGGGCAAGGCATTAGGCGTGGAAGCCTGTTCTTAGCATCGGGAATTTTTGGCCTGCATTTCATTGCTATGGCCGGCTTAACCACCTCGCCGAGCAATGATTGGCATCTCGCTCCCTTTTCTACCGTTTCGAGCAATGGAGATCTTGCCTCCGTCATCGCAACCGTCAGCCTGTTGTTACTGGTAACATTGTTGGTCAGTGCCACCATGGATGCCAAGCTTGTTGAGCGTCAGTTGGAGGCCAAGCACCTTCGGCACCTCTCCCGGCACGACGATCTGACTGGTCTGCTCAACCGCCGTGGCTTGCGCGAGCGCCTGTCTAGCATGACCGGAGGGCGGCTTGTTATTATCAGTATTGGGCTGGAACGGTTAAAGACGGTGAACGATTTGTTCGGCCGGGAGGTTGTAGAAGAGCTCATTCGCCAAGCGGCGGAACGGCTCTCGATCGAGGTAATGAAAACGGATATTCTTGCGTCACCGGGCACGGAGGAGTTCGTTGTTTTGCGCCGCCATGCCGTGGCAGAAGAAGACGCTCTCGCTTTGTCCTACCGCTTGATTGCCCGCCTGTCGGAACCTTTTGAGATTGGTGGTGTCACCCTACAGATTGGCGCGTGTGCCGGTTTAGCCTGCAGCGAAGGCACCGGTGAAGTGGCCGAGGCGCTGCTGAGCGCCGCCGATATCGCCCTTCGTGAGGCCAGGCTAGCAGGAGCTGGGCAGGCGAGGGAATTTAATATGGCGATGAGCGCCCGGCTGTTGCGCCGGCATCAGCTTGAACAAGAGTTTAGAGGTGCGCTGCGTAATCGGGAATTCCTGCTGTTCTTCCAGCCGCTCTTCGATTGCCGTAGCCTAAAATTGTGCGGCTTCGAGGCTTTGGCCCGCTGGCAGCACCCAGAACGCGGCATGATTGGGCCAGACGAGTTTATTCCCATCGCAGAAGCTGCTGGCATGATCGTTACTCTTGGTGAATATGTGCTGGCGGAGGCTTGCCGCGCTGCCAGTGCTTGGCCGGAGGACTTACGGGTGGCGGTTAATCTCTCGCCGCTGCAGCTTAAGGATCCGGTTTTGCCGCAAAAGATCATAGCGGCGCTGGCGCAAAGCGGTCTGGCTCCGCACCGGCTCGAATTGGAGCTGACCGAGGGGGCGATGCTCGAACAGACACCGGAGATCCAGCTCAGCTTGGCCGCATTAAAGGATAAGGGCGTCAATCTCGCAATCGATGATTTCGGCGCGGGCTATTCCAGTCTCAGCTATTTGCACCGCTTCTCTTTTGGGCGACTGAAGATCGATAAATCATTCACCCACGAAATCACCACCAGCGCCGATGTACGAATTGTCATCGGTGCAATCATTGGTCTTGGTGCCGCGTTGGGCATGACGGTGTTGGCCGAGGGAGTGGAGACCGAGGCGCAACTCGATGTTCTGCGTACGGCTGGGTGTGGCCAAGTGCAGGGCTTTCTGTTCGGCAGACCTATGCCCGAAAAGGAGGTGCTCTCATTACTGGATCGCGTGGCCAAATCCGGCGGTTCCGCCATTCCTGCATTCAGCTGAAGCCAGAGGCTCAGAGAGCGTGTCGGCAATTTCGGCGGCAAGGGTGGCGTTCTCGCAAGGCAGTCTCCATACCGGATTTGCCGAATCAGCGGTTATGATTTCAACGAAATATTGATGGAAACCGTTATCGGATTGCACGCGCGCCGCATGTGCGCTTAGCGCCGAACGGGGTAGAATCCTTGCCTTCAGTTGGCCGTCTTCAGGAACGGCGAGAAACACAAGGTTTCGCGTATGGTCCATCGCCAGCCCTACACCGCGCTCTATAAAGCTCGTGTCCGGCGTAAAGGGGTGGTGCTGCGCCCCCAGCGCATTCCACAGCCGCACCTGCTTTCCCCGCAAGGCGCGACTCGTTATCCATTCGCCCATGCGCATCCAAAAGCGAGTCGGCATCCCCGCGATTATGCAAAGCCCGAGCGTAGTGATGAGAAATAGCCAGTGATAGATCATGCCGGCAGGCCGTTTAAATTTGACAGCACGGTTGCCTCATTGATTTTACATGGTTGTGAACAAATCCGGCAAGCCACCTGTTTTCAAGGGGTTGCTTAGCCTTAAGGGAAAGGCGCAAAAGTTGACTCCCCTAGAAAAGCCTTCACGTTGTCGGATGCGGCGCATAAAACGCGGCTGCTTGGGCCGTGGATATGTCGGCGCGGCTATGCTTAAAACACGCTAGGCGATCCCACACCATTGCCGGAAGCGCATGACACAGTTTCTCTCTCTCATCGTGCCGCTCTATAATGAGGAAGATGTCATCGGCGCCTTTGCTGCGGCCGTTCTGCCGGTTCTGGATTCGGTTCCTGGTGTCGTTTGGGAGATTATCTTTGTGGATGATGGCAGCCGCGATGGCACGTTGTCCCGGCTTTTGGATTTGGCGGCGGCCGAGTCGCGCTTTCGAGTCGTGGAGCTCTCCCGCAATTTCGGTAAGGAGGCGGCAATGACCGCGGGGCTGGAGGCGGCTCAGGGGGAGGCTTTGGTCCTGATCGATGCCGACCTTCAGGATCCCCCTGAACTGATTCCGTCGATGGTAGCCGCTTGGCGAGAGGGAGCCGATGTGGTCCTCGGCCGACGAAGCGATCGTTCGACCGATAGTGCCATGAAGCGTGCTTCTGCCTCGCTCTTCTACAAATTTAATCGGCACATCTCGAATATCGATATACCTAAGAATGTTGGAGACTTTAGGCTCATGGACCGGACCGTGGTGGAGGCGCTGAAGCGTCTGCCGGAGCGGCAACGCTTCATGAAGGGACTGTTTGCATGGCTGGGCTTCAAAACGGTGGCGATCGATTATGCCCGTACGCCTCGTGCGGCCGGCAAAAGCAAATTTTCCGGGTTCAAGCTGTGGAATTTCGCCCTGGAGGGCTTCACTAGCTTCTCCACGGCGCCGCTTAAGGTCTGGACCTATCTAGGCACGCTGGGCGCGGTTGTCGCACTTCTGTATGCGATGTTCATTATGGTCAGGACGCTCGTCTTCGGCAATCAGGTGCCAGGTTACGCCTCCATTTTCGTCGCAGTAACATTTTTTGGCAGCGTGCAGCTCATCAGTATTGGTGTCCTGGGCGAGTACATCGGACGCATCTACATGGAGACTAAGCAACGCCCTGTTTACCTTGTACGGAAGTTTCATAATTTCTGATGCTTCGAAACAATATAGGCTTGGTCACCAACGCATCTGGCGCTATCCCTCCTGCCGTGACGACAATATGGAACTAGGCTATACGGGTGGTAATGACATTGTCTCGCTTTCGCTCGTGCCGTACCGTGCCGGTGCTTGGCTTTGCTGTCTTGCTCGCTGGCTGTGCCGATCGGCCATGCGCGTTAGTGTCGCCCGCGCCTTCCGTTATGGACGCAGCCATCGATACGGCGGCACATGCCGCGTATAGGCACGGGTTTGAGGCCGGCCGTGATTATCAGCATCGGCTGGACATGAAACTGCCGGCGGTGGCCAAGGCTGCTGAGATTAAAAACGAGACGGATGCTACTTCCCAGGAACCGGTCTCAAAGTCACCTCCTGCCTCCGCGCCCGGCGCACCGCAGCCGGGGGCGCCGTCCACTGCGCCCTCGCCCGACCCCGTGCCGCCATCGGCCAACTATACCACCTCTGGTCCGGCGCAGCCGTTGCGGTAAAGCGGGGCGCTTGAACGGGGGCGGCGCTTGGGCCAAACAGCCCCTATGGTGCCGCCCCTTCTGCTTCTTACCGATATCTCCATCACTCTTGGTTCAGTGCCGCTGCTGGAACGCGCGACGCTCTCCGTCGGTTCTGGCGAACGTATTTGCCTTGTTGGTCGTAATGGTTCAGGCAAATCCACGCTGCTGAAAATCGCCTCCGGCGAGGTGGCGTTTGATTCCGGCACGCGATTTTTCCAGCCTGGGGCCACTATGCGCTACCTGCCGCAGGAGCCCGATCTTTCGGACTTCGCCAATGTAATGGCGTACGTGCTGGGCGGGCTGGGGCCAAATGATGACGAATACCGCGCACGCTATCTTTTGGGCGAGCTCGGGCTTTCCGGTGATGAAAAGCCCGGCTATCTGTCGGGCGGCGAGGCCCGTCGTGCTGCGCTGGCACGCACGCTCGCACCAGAGCCAGATTTGCTGCTGCTGGACGAGCCGACCAACCATCTTGACCTGCCTGCCATTGAGTGGCTGGAAGGAGAGCTAAAATCGCTCGCCTGCGGGCTGGTGCTTATCTCTCATGACCGGCGGTTCTTGGAAAATCTCTCGCGCTCCATGGTCTGGCTCGACCGCGGGCTAACGAGACGGTTGGACAAGAGCTTTGCCCATTTTGAAGCCTGGCGTGACGAGGTGCTGGAGCAAGAAGAGCAGGAATTCCACAAGCTAGGCCGCAAGATCGCCCGTGAGGAGGATTGGCTACGCTATGGCGTGACGGCCCGACGCAAGCGCAATGTGAAGCGCTTGGCCGGGCTTCATGCCTTGCGTGCTGAGCGTCGCAATTTTACCCATAAGCTTGGGCTCGCTAAGCTAACCAGCCTGGACGCCGCTACCTCTGGCAAGATCGTGGTTGATGCGGATGGCATCTCCAAGAGCTTCGGCGATAAGCGCGTAGTGAACGACCTCACTTTCCGGGTTTTGCGCGGCGATCGTCTGGGCATTGTGGGCCCAAATGGCGCGGGCAAATCCACGCTGTTGAAGCTGATCCTTGGGCAGCTTACGCCTGATTCGGGTGCAGTGAAGTTGGGCACGGCGCTGGAGGTGGTGACACTTGATCAGCAGCGCGCCGATTTGAACTCCGGCGCTTCGCTGTCGGACACGCTGACGGGCGGCAATGGCGACCAAGTGGTGGTGGGCGGTCAAGCACGGCATGTGATCGGCTATATGAAAGACTTTTTGTTCAAGCCTGAACAGGTGCGCACGCCGGTGGGCACGCTCTCGGGTGGGGAACGAGGGCGGCTGCTGTTGGCTTTGGCGCTAACCAAATCGTCCAACCTGCTGGTGCTGGACGAACCGACAAATGATCTCGACTTGGAGACGCTGGACTTGTTGCAGGAGATGCTAGGAGACTATCCAGGCACGGTGATCGTTGTTAGCCACGATCGAGATTTTCTGGACCGAGTTTGTACCTCCGTATTGATGTCCGAAGGGCAGGGGCGCTGGGTGGAATATGCCGGTGGCTATTCGGACATGTTGGCCCAACGCGGAGAGGGCGTGACGGCAGCAAAAGTTGAGAAGGTTGAGAACAGGATTGTGCCGAAGCCTTCAAAGGCACCCACCGCGGCACCGGCGAAAGCAAAAATCTCCTTTAAGGAGCAGCATGAGCTGAGACAGCTCAACGACGACATCGCCAAGATGCAGGTGCAGGTGGGCAAGTTGAACGATATCCTTGCGACGCCTGATCTTTACACAACGGACGCAAAAAAATTCGCGCAGGCCACGGCGGCCCTGGCAGAGTGGCACGCGAAGCTGGAAAAGGCCGAGGAGCGCTGGTTAGAGCTTGAGATGTTGAAGGAGGGTTAGTCTTCAAACTTCAAAAGTTTTTTCGGGTATCGGAGCCTTTTTAACGGCTCCCAAGAGACAGCTAATCTCGATCCTTGAACGGATTATCCGTGCCGCGCAGATAGATGCGGATAGGTACGCCGGGCATTTCGAACACTTCGCGCAAGCTGTTCACCAGGTACCGCTGGTAGGTCTCGGGTACTTGCTCGGCGCGGGTACCGAACAAGGCGAATGTCGGCGGGCGAGCTTTGATCTGCGTGATATAGCGCAGTTTCAGACGCCGCCCGTCCACCAGCGGGGGAGGAAAGCGCTCAAGGGCGGCCTCGAACCAGCGGTTGAGCTGACTTGTAGGGATGCGCAGATTCCATTTCGCATACGTGTCGCGGATCGCGGGGAAGAGTTTCTTCACTCCCTCGCCGGTTTCTGCCGAGAGCGGCACAACGGTGACACCCTTCATCTGGCTTAGTGAGATAGAAATGCGGTCCAATGCCGCCTTCTTCGTGTCCGGCCGGTCTTCCACGGCGTCCCACTTGGTAAGCGCGATCACGCAGGCGCGACCCTCGCGTTCAATCAGGCGAGCGATCTGTAGATCCTGTTCCTGCACACCCTGTATGGCGTCGACGGCCAACACCGCCATTTCTGCGCGCTTCAACGCTTCGATCGAGGAGGAAGTGGACATTTTTTCTAGCCCCTCATCTACTTTCGCGCGCTTGCGTAAGCCGGCTGTATCGACCACGCGGTAGAGATTGCCGTCGGGCCCTTCAAAGTCGGCGGAAACAGCGTCCCGCGTGAGGCCAGGCTCCGGGCCGGTTATCATGCGCTGTTCGCCTAGCAAGTAGTTCAGTAAGGTGGACTTACCTGCGTTCGGGCGGCCAACGATGGCGAGGTGAAGCGGTTTATTATCCTCGTCCTCGGCGAGCGTTTCTTCATCCGGCAGGCGGCTCATGATCTCGCTCATGAGGTCGTAAACGCCCTCATTATGCTCAGCGGAAATCGCCACGGGCTCGCCGAAGCCAAGCTCATAAGCCTCCATAGCGTTAGCAATGCCGCCGCGCCCTTCAGCCTTGTTGGCCACAACTAGAACTTGCCGGTCCTTTCGGCGCAGCCATGTGCCGAAATGCCTATCCTCCGGGATCAGGCCGGATTTTGCGTCGAACACGAACAGCACCAAGTCAGCTTGGTCCACGGCGGCGGAGGTGGAGGCGCGCATGCGCCCAGGTAGCGTGTCGGGTGCGGCTTCTTCTAGCCCCGCCGTGTCCACGACCACTACTTTTCGCCCGCCCAGATCGCATACCGCTTCCTTGCGGTCACGTGTCACTCCCGGCGTGTCGGCCACCAGCGCTAGGCGGCTGCCCACGAGCCGATTAAACAAGGTGGATTTGCCGACGTTCGGCCGGCCGGCGATAACGATGCGAGGCAGTTCAGCCATAAGCCGTAAGGCGCGCATCGCGCGTGAGTTGCAGCAGCACGCCGTCTACCGCGATGGGCGGCATGTCCGCCTGGGCGCCGAGTTTTACGGTCTTCCTAAGCCTGCCGGAAGCAGCATCAACCAGAGCGGCCTCGCCGTGGTCGCTCGCGCAGATGAGCATGTTGTTCACCAGTGCCGGTCCGGACCAGTTGATAGGGTTTTTGTGTTTTTTCATGTTTTTAAAGGCGGGCAGGTGGGTTGACCAACTAACCAGCCCATCATCTGCATGCACGGCGAATAAGGTTTGGCTGGAATCAAGCAGGAACAAGAAACCGCCGGAGGCTGCGGGCGGCTGACTACCCATGGCTTGGTGAGTCCAGACTTTGGCGCCAGAATGCAAATCCACCGCCATGAAGGTGCCGCCGATACTGATGCCATAGACCACGCCGCCGGCGATAACGGGGCAGGCTACGATGTCTGAGAGGTCCAACGCGCTGGCTTGGCCGAATCCTGCAGCCAAGCTCTGTTCCCAGGCAGGCGTGCCTGAATTGGCGTCAATGGCAGCCAGCAGTCCCGTTGAGAAGCCGGCAACGATAATTCCATCCGCGAAGGCGGGGGCGCCGGTCACGCTCGCGGCAGTCATTGGCGGTGTACCCACGGCGCCGGAGAAGCGCCAGCCCGGCGCGCCCGTTTTCGCGTCGAAGGTGAGTAGGAAATCGTTCTGCGTAACGACGGCCACGAGCCCACCCGCCGCCAGCGGGGCAGAGCGCGCAGGAAAGTCCAGGGGCTGGCGCCAGAGAATCTTACCTGACCCCGCATCCAGTGCCAGCGCTTCGCCATAGCCAGTGCTGGCGTAGATTTTTCCGGATTCGAAGGCAATGCCGCCGCCGATATTTTGCGTAGTGTTGTGCCGGGGGCGCGTGTTAGTGTGCCACAGTTCGGAGCCGTTCGCCAAAGAGAGGGCACGTATGTGGGCGTCCGCATCCATGACAAAAACATGCCCGCCAACCACGAGGGGGCTTGCCATCAGAGGCTTACGGTAGCCGCCCGCGCTGCCAATCTCCGCTGCCCAACGGCGCTGGAAACCAAGTGGCCCGGCGGTATTTCCAGGTGCATGGGCCGGGTTGGCCAGAGTTTGCAGCCAGGCATTGAGCTGCGCGGGCGGGGGCAGCGTGACGGCAGGAGCGTTGGTGGTCACATCCATTCCCGACTGGTCTGGCAGCACCGGTATTTGCGTGCCGATGATGGGTGGCTTTTTGGGGGATGAGCAGGAGGCAAGCAGGCCGAGGAGGCCGACAGTCGCGGTGCGGCGGCGAATCATGGGCTTAGTTATCCGTTCAGCTTGGCAAGCATGGCCTGAGCGCGGTGTTGCGCGCCTTGGGGGGCGCTGGGGTCGTCCTCAACCTGGGCGAAAAGGGATTTGGCCATCGCCGTGTTGCCCTCGTGCAGATAGACCATGGCCTGCATTTCACGCGCCAAACCATGGTAAGGATTCTTTTCCTGTACGATCGGCTGTAGCCGGGCCAGGATGTCTGCGTTGCTGTCAATGCCGATCTCGTGCTGGGCGAAAAGTAAGCTGGCGGCATCGCGCATAAGATTCGGCGCGGCCTCGTCGGCTCCCACGCGGCTCCACAGTAAGGCGGCCTTGGGCAACTCGCCTGCATTGGCATAAAGGGCAGCGGCGCGCATCCGTGCCATGGTTTTATAGGTTTCCGGGGCAGATTTGGAGAAATCTACCAGCCTCTGAGCAGTCGCCTTGGCTATGGCCGGCGTAATTTGGCCATTGGCTTGGTCCAACGGCTGCGTGATGGCGAGGTATTGCGTCGCAGCTTTGTCGGCCAGTCTGGCTTTGCGGGCCTGCCAGAATTGCTGGCCGGCGACGCCCGCCAGAACCAAGACGGCGACCAGAAGCAACAACCCGCCGTAACGCTTGGCGAGCCTTATCGCCCGTTCATAGCGCAGATCCTCGGAAACTTCGTCAAAAATATCTGCCACGCCGATTTTCCTCTTTTGCCGGGTTTGTCTTAGCCGGGGCCGGCCTTCGCGGCAACGCAGGCGGCGAGGCGCCGCGCCGCGCGTTCTCTTCCCATCAGCACGAGCAGTGGCGCCATTTCTGGTCCATGCTCCTCGCCGGTAAGCGCCAAGCGCAGTGGCTGGTAGAGAGCCTTGCCCTTGGCTCCTGTGGCGGTAGAAATGGCGGAGGCCCAGGCTTTCCAGCTCTCGGGCGTCATCTCTGGCGGGATCGTCTCCTGCGCGGCCGCAATTACTCTCAGGGAGTCCTCCGAAAGCTTCGGCGTAATAATCTCGCCCGCCACCACCGCCCACCAAGCGCGGGCTTCGGTCAGCAGATCCAGATTGCCGCGCACCGCCTCCCAGAAGGCGACCGTCGCGCCCTCGGGTAGGCGATCTTGCACGGCCTCGTAGGACAGACGATGCAAGAGCTTACGGTTAAGCCCCAGCAGCTGCGCTGCGTCGAAGCGTGGAGGGGAGCGGGAGAAATCGTTCAGTGAGAACTGCGCAATCAGCTCTGCTAAAGGCAGGGGGACCGCGTCTTTGCTAGTACCGAGGCGTGCCAGATAGGCGGTCAATGCCTCGGGCTCGATGCCGTCCTTGCGCAGCGATTTCAGCGAGATGGAACCGATGCGCTTGGACAGTTTTTCGCCTTCGCCGCCCGAGATGAGGGGTAGATGCGCAAAGCGTGGCACCGGGTTGCTGCTAATGGCGCGGAACAGGTCGATTTGCACAGCCGTGTTGGAGACATGGTCTTCGCCGCGGACGATATGGGTGATGTTCATATCCGCGTCGTCCACCACCGAGGTGAAGGTATACAGCGGCGTGCCGTCTGCGCGAATGAGAACTGGGTCCGAGACAGTGGTAAGTTTTATGCTGCGCGCGCCAAGTACAAGATCGTTCCAGCTCACCACTTCGCCCGAGAGTTTGAAGCGCCAATAGGGCGTCTTGCCATTGGCCTCGGCGGTGGCCCGCTGCTCGGCGGTCATAGCCAAGGCTGCGCGATCATAGACCGGGGGCAGCTTGCGCTTGATCAGCGCCGCGCGCTTGGCTGCCAGCTCATCCTCATTCTCGAAACAGGGGTAAAGCCGTCCGGCCCTCTTCAGCGACTCCGCTACCTCCATATAACGGGCGAACCGGTCAGACTGGCGGGCCTGCTCGTCCCACTCAATGCCGAGCCAACGCAGGTCGTCGTAAATACCCTGCTCAAATTCCGGGCGACCGCGCTCAGTGTCGGTATCGTCCAACCTTAACAGCAATTGCCCACCTTCATGCCGGGCAAACAAAAAGTTCACCAGTGCGGCGCGGGCATTGCCAACATGCAGATAGCCGGTGGGGCTGGGGGCGAAGCGAAGTTTAACCATTTCAGGCGGGTTAGCCCGTTTTGGCGGTTGGGGGAAGGCGGCTGAGATTTTCTTCGCTCGCCCCCTTGCGCGGCGCGCGCAACCGGGATTATACGCCCCTCCACCGAAAGGCACGGGGCTATAGCTCAATTGGTAGAGCGTCTGCATGGCATGCAGAAGGTCAGCGGTTCGATTCCGCTTAGCTCCACCAGCTCCCCTGCTTTGATATAAGTATCTGAAATTACAATAATTTTTTGTGATAATTGCGGGTGTGACCCCACAGCTGCCCCCACAGGTTTGGCCCCACAGGTTTTAAAAAAACAGCCGCCACTACCAGCGCCAAAAGGCACCAATAGCAGCGGCTTGCAGTCTTATCGCCCGCACCTTCGCCCGTTGCACCGGATCAAGGTTTTCGAGGATTGTGGCCCTCGCCTCGGGGCATGCTCACATGTCGAGCATCGGGCAACGCTTGGGCGGCTTCAGGCCGGCAGAAGGTTGTGGAGTGCGGGCCGTAGGAGAGGGTAGCGGTGAGCATAGGGGGCTTTTCAGGGTTGCTGGTGATGGAATGATGAAGCGGGGCTGAACGCTTGGCCAGCTGACGTGTTAGGCTTGTCTAAAACACGCATGGGACGAATTTATGACAGGCGGATTGATTGAGATATTCCACCAAGGTGTTGATTACTTGAACGCTGGGGAAGGCGACGTCAGGGCAGGCATAACCGCGTACATGTGGAGTGGCGTCGTCTTAGGGCAGATCAAGAAGTATTTCGGACGACAGCAGGGAGAGAATATCGAAGCAATTTCAAAGAGGGCGGAAGAGAAACTCAAGGATATTCCGCCCAAGCGGAAGTCACCGCCGCCTGCGTCTGTAGCCGAACCACTTATCGAGGCCGCAATGCAGGAGAGCAGGCCTGAGCTTCAGGAATTGTGGGCGGGGCTGCTTGCCAGTGCCATGCTGGATGGCGGTAAGAATGCTCGTTATGAGTTTAAGGATATTCTGGAAAAGTTGAACCCACTGGATGCCGCTGCACTTCAGGTCATTGCCAAACTACCGAATCCGCGATGGTCTCAAATGGTCCAGCAGATAAACGAAGACTACCTAATGCAGGAAAAAGCTAAGTATGGGATTAACGAAGATGCTTGGGGGGCTTCAAAGGAGTGCCTCCAAAAACTAGGCTGTATTTTCAACAGCCAGTGGAATCCCTACATCCCCGAGGACGTCACTGATGTGCCGTATCCCGAACTTACCCATTTAGGAAGACTGTTTGTTGCATCTGTGAATCCCCGGTGAAGCCCATGGTCCATAACGACACCCAGCGTCCCCGATTATGATGCTCCCCGGCCACAGCAGCGACCGGCATCAGCTCGCTGATTTTATGCTCAGACACCTGCAGTTTGGCTTCCGCTTCGGCCTCCTGCTCGGCCAGATCGGCGGACAGCTTCGCGCTCTCCTCACATAACCGCTCGACCTTACCCTGGAGGATCGTCATGGGCCTCAGAACGAACTCGTCGTCTGACATCTCGCCAGTCACAACCTTCTCCTCACCCATGATGTATCCGCCGTCCTTACGGATGGCCGGAAGCACCACCCGCGTCACCCAGTCCTGAAACTGCCGGGCTTCGGGTTTGTCCGAGCGCATGACCGGTTTGTATAGGCCGCTCTCGCTGATGACGTTGGTCGGGCTCCCCGACCCTAAGCGCAGTTTAGCCTTCTCGTCAGCCGCGAGAAGGGCGATGGAAACTGAAGGATTCACAATACCCATCACCCGGCAGACATCCACCGCGACGAACCAGGGGTTGCCGTCGAGTGTGACGGTGCGGTCATTGTGAATACAGATACGACCAGATGGCGTGATATAATTTCGGATGGCTACGCTTAAATTCGTCGTTGTATGGGGCCGGAGAATTGGGGGTTATCGTGCAAGTGAAAGGGGAGGTACTGACAACAGCTTTACCGGGCCAGCAACCATCGTTCAGATCGACCAACTGACCGCTTTCAGGAGGAAGTAGCTCACAGTTCGTTAATTTTTTGACGATCTCTTCTTCTGCCCTGGATATTGCTTCCTCAAGGGTGATGCCTTCAATTTTTGGGCAGGGAATGAAGTTTGTATGGACTGCAAATCCCTCAGCAGTCTCTGAGAATGTTACAACCGACAGGTGATCTGTCATTTTTGCTCCGAATCAGTGACACACAGAATAGTTCTACAATACTCAAAGGTGCAACGGAAATTCCCTGTAGCGTGCGTGACTGCTGCTTGGCTTCCATCCGGTTGAACTACGCGATGTACGCCAGCTTGAACTTGAGCGCCTGAGAGCCAGTGAAGCCCATGGCGAGTAGGGTGAACCCATCGCGGTAAATGGTGTACTGGCGGTAGGTCTGGCCGTTCTGGGGGTTAACCCTGGGGTAAGTAAAATTCCGCAGGCCCCAGCCTGCTCCAGAAGCGCGTCAATCGCCGCTAATACATCCAGGGGGTTCTTCAAGAAATACGTCGCCACGTCGCGGCTGGTGGTGACCGGCTTGCCGAAGGTGATGCCGTTTCGATATGATTGACCAAATTTCTGTGAGTTAACCAATGGCTGAAAAGCGAGAGCAGTCACGCGAGGAGTTGGAGGAGCACTTAAGAGAGCAACTAGGTTTCCTTAAGTCTTCGTGTGAGGCGTTTGACCAAGGCAATGAAGCTGAAGCGAAGCGACTTGCTACCACTCTGAGGCTGCTTCTACATGAGACGGTACGTTCGCGGTCTCTGCTCGGACAGTTGGGGAAGCTTGACGGTAAGTTTTTTGACACCGCCCATCCGCTCAATATGAAATCGTTAACAAGCCATTGTGGGTTGGTCGCAATTTCCTACAGCCCGGGCGGGGGGCGTTACGTGGCAGGCCTTGATGGAGTCGGGCAGCAGCGTTTAGTAAGCTTTAAGACTTGGTGGAATGCTGTGGTCTTTTTGGACCAACAGAGACGGGCAATTTCGCGGAAAGATTTGGTTCTATCTGTTGCGGACACGGATGGCGGGGCGCATGTCGACCCTGCATTGGATGCCAAGTACCATGCTCTTTCTCGAGGTAACTCGATGGGTTGGATCATTCGGGATCATGCTGGGGAACGTGCAATGGCCGGGCCGGAGCGTGCATCAATTCGTCAAATTGCGCACGAACTTCTAAAGTCTATTATTCCGGATTACGAGCGGAACCAAATCCATAACGAGTCAATTTCTATTAGCGGGATTTCGGTCACGCCAGGGACGCCGGGAGGCGGTGTCGAAGTTGCTCATTCCTCAAAGGTACGTCGAAATGCTCCTTGTCCATGTGGTAGTGGCGTCAAATTCAAGCGGTGTCACGGAAAGCCAGTCGGCATTGGTAACAACACTTAGGCATAAGGTTGTCTGGGGGTAAGGCGGTACTAAAGCCCGCCCCCGTGTCTCCGCAAGGTGGCCGGGGGTGTACCCGGGGGGTGAATTTCGGGCCGCCGCGCGTCACGCACAGCGCAGGGCATAAGACAACTACAACAACAACCTTTAGCGGCTTTTGTGGAATGACTTTGTAGACACCCGGTGGTGTCGTTTTTTTCGCTCGGAAGCTCACCGCATTACGCCGGTTTGCGCGTTATTTGCTCGTTGTCTGACATGGCGTTGTCGTTCGGCTTTGAACATGAATGTAATGATGGCGTTGGTACATACAGCGGCGATAGCTAACGCGCTCGGGCGTATAGCAGTGGCCATGCCAGCCGACGGTGCCTAGCCATGCGGTTTTGGAATCCCACCGATTCCATTTTGACTCGGCTCAAGACCGTTTGTCCGCTTGCAATAGGAAGCCGACAACAATACGCTATCCACACACAAACCGACAAGCAGACAGGAGCCGCTGATGGCCGTGTATGGATACTGCCGCGTCTCGACACTTGCCCAAGCCGATGAGGGGGAAAGCCTGGACGTACAGCGCCGCCAGCTTGAGGGCTGGGCGACAATGCAAGGCGTCATCATAGACAAGATGTTCGTGGAGCGTGGTGTTAGCGGCAGTGTGGCCGTCTCAGAGCGGCCCGAGGGAGGCGCGATGCTGGCCCGGCTGAAGCGGGGAGACACCCTTGTAGCCAGTAAGCTGGACCGGCTCTTTCGCTCAGCTTTGGATGCCCTGGCCATGGTGGAGAGGTTGAAGGACCAAGGCGTCTCATTGGTCCTCTTGGACCTTGGCGGCGACATAAGCGGCAATGGGCTGTCTAAGCTATTCCTGACCATCGCCGCCGCCTTTGCCGAGGCTGAGCGGGACCGAATCCGGGAGCGAATCACCCAAGTGAAGGCGGATCAGAAGGCGCGGGGCCGCTATCTCGGCGGGAAGGTGCCGTATGGCTTCCGTCCGGGGCAGGATGGTGCGCTTGAACCTGTGCCGGAAGAGCAGCGGGTCATTGCCAGGGCGCGGGAGCTGAGGGCCGAGGGAAAGACTTTGCGAGACCTGCGTGCCACGTTTGAAGCAGAGGAGGGCGTGAGACTGGCGCTGGATACCTTGGCCCGAGTGACGAAATAGCCCCACTATGGCGGGTGTGTGTTCCCATATGTCGGTGCCTGACACTGGCAGAACCTATGTCTTGGCGTAAATTTGTGACAGTTAGTCAAGATACAGGCGTTATGTCGTTCGCGGAAATGGCAAAGGATGAAAGCAAAAAATGCAGAATTGTACGGTTGAAGCCACGGCAATTTCCGCGCTGGCCTTTCTCAATGCCCGGGACGGCCACTGGGTCGTGGCGGACGCTGGGTGTTGGATTGCCTTGAAGTCTACGTCCAGCCCTCCCTAACAACCTAAAGCAAACTTGTACGGCAGACGAGAAGCAAGCCTCAGAGGCGGTATCGGCAGAACCTTAGGATTGCTCAGAGCTTCGCTGGTGTCGTCCTCAGCCTTGATCATCCCCTAACAAGGGAACGGTGAGGAATTGGCCGCATGATAACTTGAAGGTGGTCTGGGGCCAGTAAGCCTGTGCTTCAAGATCGCCATGCAGCCTTACCTATCAGGGTATGGGATATTAGGAATTGATGATGATGGACTGCTCAGAGGCACCCGGCGGCGACGAGGCGTATACTAAGTACGAATTGACCCTGGCAGACGCCTATGAGGCTCGCCCTCTATCCTTGCTGCATTTTCCTAAGGCGTCGGAAGCTATGGCTCTGGTCGAGGCTATGACGGTGCAGGTTGCGGCGCTGGAACAGCGCAAGAGGCCCCGTGGAGTCGGTGAGATGGGTAAGCTCCGTGAAGCAGTTGGCGCTGTCCTTGGCGGCGTCCTGACCGTCGCGTGGAAGGCTGGGGGGCTGGTGTATCGCTCCATGGATAAGAACAGCTTCACCGGCGAGGCGGTCGCCTATCGGCAGGCTGAGGTGGCCCTGAATGGCTTGGAGGCGCTGGGGCTGATCCGGCGCTATTCCGGCGTGCGCTACGAGTGGGGCGCGGAACTGGATGGTCCGGCCCGCTGGGAGGGCATTGCCGCCCGTTTCGGGGCCACGGAGGCGCTGAAGGCCCTCGCGGCTTCTCATGGCATCTCCCAGGATAATATCGGTTCGGCTTTCGATGTCCGCTGGCCGGTCAAACCGCCGAAGATATGGGCGAGCATTGCCTTGCGTCCATTGACCTCGCGGCTCCCAGGCGAGCGGGCGAAACGCGACAATGAGACACTCCACCTCGACATGGAGGACGCCAAAGTGCGGAAGCTGATCGAGGAGGTCGACCTCGCCAATGGTGTTCTGGCCCAGCACAGCTTTGAAGGCTGTACGCCGCCTGCGCTATATCGAGCTTTTCGGCGGGATTTTGGTCTCGGTGGCCGTTGGATCACGGCGGGAACGATGCCTATCCAGCAAATGAGCGCCGCTGCTCGGTTGAAAATACGGATTAATGGCCAGCCCGTGGCCGAGGTGGACGTGAAGGCTAGCCAATTAAGCATTCTTGCCGCCTGTGCTGGGGTGAAGGAACTGATTTTCAATGACCCTTACAGTTTCCCGTATGCGCCCTGGAACCGCCTGCCAAATGCCCGCGAGGTCGTGAAGGGCTTGGTTGTCGCCGCCCTTGGCGCGGGAAAGCTGCCCACACGCTGGCCTAAAGGCATGAAGAACAGGCTGGGCGTGCCGAACAGCGTGCGCCTGGGAGACGTCACGGAGGCCCTGGCAGCGCGCTTTCCGTTCCTGAAGCAGCCCGCCGAGGTGCTTGGCGTGGCCCCGGAGGTCGTGGCGTTACGGCTTCAGGCGTTGGAAGCCGATGCTATCACGGCAGTGCTGGTTCATGCGTGGATGTTGGGCGTTCCCGCTGTCCCGGTCCACGATTCCATCCTCATACCCGAGACCGCCGCGCGCCGGACGGCGGATGATTTGAAGATGGCTTACCGTGTCCGCTGCAATGGGGCGATTATCGGCACAGTGACTAGTGTTGCAGTTTGAATTTCTGGTATCGACCTAAAGCAGACGTTGCACAGATGGTAACGCCTTAGACCGCCCCTTAGACCGGGTTGGCACCCCAACCCCGTCCATGACCCTGACCGGCCCCAAGCCACAAACTAACCCCGGCGGGGTCACGGTTCCTCTGGATACCGAGTTCCATTGCCATTGCGACTCGAGTGCCGACTCGGATAAATGCTGACATAGTCCCTTCTATGGATGCAGAACACAACGATGCCAGGCTCCAAGCAGACAATTCACGTGATGAACTGGCGCGCCATATGGAAGGTCAAGCGAGGAATACTGGCAATCTTTTTGAGCTTCGCGTTTTCCGGGCCAGCCCTTGCCGATCCAGCATTGCTGCTATTTGCCGGGATGGATCATAAGCAGTTTCTTGGATGCCTTAATTGTTCCGAGTATGACGAAGACTCTGTGAGCAACAAATACGGCCCATATGGCAGCCCCTATTCGGATACGAGTATCTTTAATAGTTATTCTCAGTTCGGTGGAGCTTATGGAGAATATAGTCCATGCAATGCGTACTCCTCCGATCCGCCGGTAATTGTTGACCAACAGGGCAACTATTATGGACGGCTGACCATCAACCAATCGCTAACGGACACTAGACTATCATCAAATTTATGGAATTGGTTAAACAATAATGTCTGCGATTGATCGGCCCAGTCAAAAATGAGGCTGTAAGGCCTATGAAGCTAAAGCCGCCCCCGCCCCTGGGAATTCATGATGCCTTTCGAAGATGCGAATTGCGACGGCCTTGTGCGTTTGTTCAACACCACTTCCAAGGCGGAATTGGAAAAATACTGCCGTGATTTTGTACTGCGGCATACTGACCTTGCGATGTTGATAATGATTGTAAAGACAGGAGGGTTAGACGCGTACCGCTACGCATCCCATTTTGACGATAAAGTTCCTGCCCATCTGCATCCAACCGACGAGGAACGGGCGGCTATTGGCAAAAGTGAAATTGGACAGCCGCTGCCAGAAAAGGCCAAAAAGGCCATGTCAAAAATCTCTCAGCTATTTGTCGAGAGGAAACATTTCTGCGCTCATTTGTTCTACACGCTAGGCGGACAATATTGGTTCTTGTTCTATTTTGACCAAAGAGACCTTACCGAGAGAAACAATCATTGGAAGCATGGGCCACACGTCCATCTGATTTCACATCATTGGCCAAATCTTCAAGTTGATGAGGTTTGGCAAAGAATGCAGCGTGGAGACGCCAAGTTCACCAACAAACTACATCTTCGCTACGAAAGAGTGTGAATCGGCATGG